>NZ_JAQVZX010000139.1 GCF_028707975.1 Syntrophomonas sp. | reverse complement strand
AGTTCTTCCAAGGGTTTTTGAAAAAGATTTTTATAAAGTATCTTCCGGAAGCGGAACTTATTACGGCCAATAATGGCCGGGATGCTTATGACCTCTATGAGCAAGAGAAGCCTGATTTCATAATCACCGACTTGCTAATGCCGGAAATGAATGGTCAGGAGTTTTTGCAGGTGGTGAAGGAAAGCAACCCGCAAGTTAAGGTAATTATTATTTCGGCGGATATCCAGAAGGCCACCCGGGAGGAAGTTGAGGAAATGGGGGTTTTAGCTTTTTTCAACAAGCCCTTGAATAATGAAAAGGCCGGGGAACTGCTAGCTTTGCTCAAGGAGGGGTCTTATGCTTAATCCCCTGCAGAAGGATGCCCTTACTGAATTGGTAAATGTTTATGTAGGATATGCGGCCAGTCTCCTTTCGGAAATGGTGGGACTAAGGATCTTATTATCAGTACCGCGGGTGGATTTGATTCCCGAATCGGAAATGGAACAGGGTGACCTGCCATTACCGGATATTTTCTCACCGGGGCATATCGTATCTTCTTATGTAAGTTTCGGACAGGATTTTAGAGGCAAGGCATTTCTGGTTTTTCCAGTACAGCAGGCTAAACTATTGGTTAATGCCTGCATAGGAGAGGAACTGCTTCTGGAAGAGGGGGATGCAGTACCGCCGCGTTTTTTAGATACCGACTTTGATGTCCTGAAAGAAATCAGCAATCTTATTCTAAATGCAGTAATAGGAGAATTCGGCAATTTGTTGGAGACCCGGGTGGTGTTCACCGTACCGGAAGTGGAGCTTATCGATGTTACGGAATCAGATCAAAGACTTTTTCTCAAAGATGGGGTTTATATTCTGATATTGCATACTACTTTTACTGTGGCTGAAATACAGGTTCAGGGGGTTATAATGATTGCCTTGAACCTGAACTCCGTTTCCTGTTTGCTCAATAAAATTGATGCGATGCTGGAGGCTTAAGATGTTTAAATTGGCCTATTTAGCTCTGGATAAGGTTAACCAGGGAATAATAATACTGGATAAAGATCTGAAAATAGTTTTTTGGAATGCCTGGTTGGAGCAATATGCGGGAAAAAGTCAAGAAGAAACTATTGGACAAAAGCTGCCACAGCTCTTTTCCGACTTATCCCGTAAACCATGCCTCGATGCCTTTCAGGGGGCGCTTTTTCACCGGCAAAGCCGGTTTTTGTCCGGTGCTCTGCATCATTGTTTTATTCCTCCGGCGGAGGAAATACAAAAAGATGTGCGTCAGAATCTACTGGTAGAACCGCTGGACTATAATGATGAAAAATATATATTGCTGCAGATTTCCGATATGACTGGTCATTACAGCCGGGTTAAGCAGCTTAAACATATGATAAAGGAAATAGACAGCGAATACGAACAGGTGCGGGCGGCAGAAAAGATAAACCGCTTTAAGGCCTTTCATGATGCTCTTACGGGACTGCCTAATCGCTATTTATTTTATGACCGTCTGGATAATGCCATCAGCATGGCGCAGCGTAATAAAGAAATGCTGGCCGTAGTCTTTCTTGATTTGGATGGATTCAAGGAGGTCAATGACAGCTATGGGCACGAAGCGGGTGATTACTTGTTGCAGGCGGTAGCGGAAAGACTGAGGGTATTGTTGCGGGAAAGTGATACCCTGGCCCGTTTGGGTGGGGATGAGTTTCTTTTCATATTTCCCCAGATAAAAAGCGAATCTGATGCCGCTACAATAGCTAAAAAAATACTAACGGCTCTGGCTCATCCCTTTTTGTTCTGGGGCTGGGAACTATATCTGACGGCAAGTATTGGCATCAGCCTTTACCCCAAAGATGCCAGTGATAGCCGCAATCTCATCAACAAAGCGGATTTAGCCATGTACCAGGTAAAGGACAGCGGAAAAAATGATTATCACTTCTATCATTCCGTTACATAACGAGGTAAAATATGTCCCCCGCTTCTTTAAGCGGCCGGTTTCCTATTAACAAAACAGGCGGCGGTTTCTAATCCCCCGGCTCGTTGCAGCGCTGTGTTGAAACTGCTCTGCAGTTTCTTCCGCTGCTTAAAAGCCATATCACCACCCGCTTTAGTCCAAAATATTTTCCCAAACCCGCTGTTCAACTAGCAGTTGCAACAGATCCCCATCCAGCTCCCCATCCTTCACCATAAAGCCCAAAATTTTTAATGCTTGCTCTAGGGGCAGGGCATTTTTATAGGGCCGGTCGGAGGCAGTGAGAGCATCGAATACATCTACCAGGGCCAGAATGCGGCCTTCCAGGGGTATTTGCTCTCCGCTGAGTCCCCGAGGATAACCTCTTCCGTTAAGGTGTTCGTGATGGATGGAGGCGAAAAAAGGGACATCCTGCAATTTTTTGGTAAAGGGTATTTTCTCCAACATTTTTCTCGTTACCACCACATGCTCTTCCATGATTTTTCGCTCCTGCTCAGTCAGGGTACCCTTGGAAACACAGAGGCAATTAAACTCGTTCTCCCGGAGCCAGGGCTGCAGCTTCCCCGAACCATCCCTATAACTCAGCGTTGCTATTTCCTTGAGCTTCTCTACTATTTCCTGGTTGACGAAAGTGGAGGGATGATCGACCTTGATTATAAATTCGCGGCTTTCCTTTATATAGTACTGCTTTTCCTCCCAGGATTTATCCAGTCGTTCCAATTGCTCCCGGTTATCATTGGTATTAATAGATAGAAGGGCTTGCTTTTCTTTGAGGTATTCGGCTTCACTGCTGGCTAAAATATAATCAAAGCGCTGCAAAACTAGCTCCAGCTGGCGTTCAATGCGGGTTGATTTATTCATTACCTCCAGGGGGGTGGCAATCTTGCCTATATCATGCAGCCAGCCGGCCATCTCCAATTGAGTAATTTGCTCTTCACTGAACGATACTTCGGCCCAGTATCCCTGGCTCTGCCGGTTGATGGCCCGGGCTATTTCCCCGGTCAGCAGGGCCACGCGGCGGGTGTGGTTGGCATTGTAAGGGGTGCGGGAGTCGATGGCGGTTGCCATCACCTGAACAAAAGAATTGAACAACTCTTCTATATCGGCTACAAGCTGCATATGGCTTATAGCTATAGCCGCCTGTGAAGCCAGTGAAGTAATTACATTTTCCAAGTAGGGAGCGAAAGGAATCAGTTTCTCGTTTTCATCACGGGCATTTATCAGCTGCAATACCCCTATGACCTCTTCTTCATGATTCTCCAGGGGAATGACCAGCATGGAAAGAGTACGGTAACCGGTACTCTCATCAAAGTTTTTGGGACCGGAAAAGTCGAACTCCTTCGCCTGGTATACATTGGGAATATTGACGCTCTTGTGGGTGATGGCGGCATAAGCGGATACATTTTCCATCTTCAAAGGAACGGGAGGGATGTTAATTCTTTCTCCCTGGCCCCCAAAAAAGGTGTTCATGGATTCATTCTGCATAATCTTGAAACTCAAACAATCATTTTCACAGAGATAAAGGGTTCCGGCATCAGCATGGGTAATCCTCCGGGCTTCGGTAACAATCATTTCCAGAAGACGGTTTTTGTCTTTTTCTGCTGATAGAGCAATGCCAATATTTATTATGTCCTCAATTTGCTCCAGTATCTCGGGGGTATAACTTCTCAAAGAGCAATCACCAATCCTTCACGAGCGGCAATACAGTTGGGAAAACGTGCTTGCGCCTCTTTTTCGATTTTATCCATTTCTTCGTCACTGCGAGCTTTATCATGGTGGAAAAGCACCAGTTTCTTGACCCCGGCAGCTTGAGCTAGTTTGACGCCTTCCTGCCAGGTGGAGTGGCCGTAGCCAAGAAAACGGGGATACTCTTCATCGGTGTAATTGCTGTCATATATCATCAGGTCGGTCTCTTCACAAAAGGCTTTCAGATGCGGATCAACACAGGAGTAGTGTTCTGTATCGGTTATGTAACAGCAGGAGCGGCCATCGTAATCCAGGCGGTAAGCCAGGCTGC
>NZ_JAQVZX010000045.1:5441-16670 GCF_028707975.1 Syntrophomonas sp. | reverse complement strand
AACCATCCCTCTTCAGCAATAATATCAACCAGCGGGCTTTGGTAAAAGGCATCGGGTGCTATCCAAAAATCAGCTTCCGGGGTAAGATTGATTCCTTGTTCATAATAGGCTTTCCACATTATTTTACTGCAATTCCACCACCTGTCTCCAGGATTAAAGGCAATCGGATAAAATATTTTCCCTTCCTGTTGTAGAACATAGTCAACGGCTTTCAACTTGACATCCTGGGGGGCCTTAACTTTAAGCAGGCATATCTCACTATAATTGTTATAATGATCCAGGGTCTGGATAGTAATCCCCAGGTCAACATAGCCTTCTGCTACTTCTCCCTTTCCCAGGTAAATGCCGGCATGGGAAAAACGGCCATAAGCGCAATCCGGGTAGCCTCCCAACAAAATATCACCCGGTTCCAATTCGGTAAAAGAGATATTATTTCCGCAATTGCTCATATAAGCATATCCGGCCTGGCCCTGGCAGGCGTTTTTTAGATAAGTGTACATGACCGCATCACTATTGCTGAAAACCGCCTGGTTTTGCGCCACAATACTTAAAGCCAGGATGATGGTCAAGCTGGGAAATATCAATAAGCTAATCCAACTCTGATATCGGCTTTTCTTGGACACTTTACCCTCCGAAAAGATGACTCCGCTGCAAAAACGCCTTTTGTTGCATAAGGGTTGCACAAATATACAAAGCATGCGTTGGCGAGCGGTATATTTATACAATCCAATGAATATTAATAACTTTTTGCAGTAAAATCAAAGATAAAATAGCAACAACTATAGCCTATCATAAATTTGTAGTGGAAGGAAAAACGCCGCTTCCCTTTATGTCAATGCCACTTTAAGATAGAATAATATAATGAGGTGAAATATATCCCCCGCTTCTTTAATAGTGAGCGAAGCGAACATCAGTGGTGCCCGCAGGGTGCTAAGCGGTCGCCTATTAACAAAACAGGCGGCGGGTTCTAATTCCCCACCTCGTTGCAGCGCTGTGTTGAAACTGCTTAAGCAGTTTCTTCCGATGCTTAAAAAAGCGAAATGGTAGATTTAAATGAGAGGGATATTGCGCAAACTGGATCAGGGGCAAAAGCTGGGTGAAGATGAATACCAGCGTTTGATGGTATATATTGAACAGCTGCGGGACAAATCACCGGAGTCATATGGGCTTTTTTATGAACGCTATGCCCCCTTGCTTTATCAGGACTACTCCACATTTCTGCCGCGCCTTGCCCAGGGAATTGACCATTTACTTAACTTGCTTATGGAAAAGCCTGAACTATTGCCCAAATTAAAGGAACATCAGCTGGCTATGGAGCTTTTTCCACCGGAACTTCATCCTTATCTGCAGTATAGCTTTACTCAGCCGGCAGATAGCCTCTCCCTATCAATTCTATTGAATTTCCTGGATAATAACCAGGAGCTGGTAAGTCAACTCCCGGCAGCACGGAAAAACGAAGTGGTCTGTAAATTTGAAGATGGCAACCCCTATAAAGAAGTGGGCCTTAAAGCTCATTTTGACCGTCTCAGTCGCTACTCATTTGTTACCCGCTTACAGAGCTACCGCTATTTAAGCGGTACTAAAGCGGTTTCCGACCGAATCGAGTTCCTGGCCGCAGACCGATTGGGAGGTATTTTTACTAACCGGGAAAAATCCATTTATTATTTTATTTTTTTGAGCCAGGCCGATGAAATAAGGGCTAGAAACGCCTGTCGCTTATTGAATATGGTCTTTTATGGAGGTAAAGGATGAGTTTAATGGCTTATAATGATTGGCCTTTGATTCTCGAAAATTATAGAAGTATTCAGGATTCTCCAGATTTATTCTCCTTCTGGCAGGAAGAACTGCGGCTGCGTCAACGAGGGAGGAATCTGGAGAAAAACCCGCAAAGAGTGCTGATCAAGCAGGCAGAGGAACTGGATTTTCTCTTGCGCTCTATGTATTTTTCCGGGCAGCAACAGCAATTCTTCAATATACTACTTCAGAATATGCATCTTATGTTTGTTTTGCAATGGATGTTGGATTCACCACGCTATGTCCTGGAGGCTTTTTTAGATTATCTGCCCTGGTATCTCAGCAGTAACAGAATCAAAAAGAGAAATCTGCTTTTCCTGATCCAAATTTATCAGGAGAGCTTTAAGGATAAGTTTAGGGCTATAATCAATACTTTAGATGCTGAGGCCTGCGGTTATATTGCCGCCCGTACGGCCAGTCCCGAGCTGCGGGAGCTTATCAAGCTAAGAGAGGAAGAGTTAGAACAAAGCCGGAAGGAAAACTATTATGCTATTAAGCGGGAGCTTTATAAAAATAATCTTTATCCCAGTATCTTTGGTGATAAAATAGAGCTATTTGTACAGGCGATTGATAGTATTGAAGCCACTTCCCCGGAGCATTTTACGGAGCCCTATGGGGCCCCGCGTTTTTTATCTTTGCTGGAGACTGCCGAGCTGGTTTTTCAATGTGGTTGGCCGGAAGATAGCCTGGCTATATTATTGGATGTATACGAAGACTACCAACAAAAAAACCGTTTGGTTAAAGTACTGGATGATGAGAACATTTACCGTCACTTTCATAAAGTACTGCGACGCGTTATACCGATATATTCTCTTCTATTTGGGCTGCCGGACTGCCTGGTCAGAGCTAAAAACATTTACCAGCATGCTTTCCCCCGTATCTTGCCGGACACAGCATCCCTGCAGTATCTTGCTATCTATGAATCCGTACTTGCGGGTCTCGAGGGAGTTCTACAATATCCCCAATGGGATATAATTATCAAATCAAGCCCTGTACGAAAATACCGCCCGGCAGAGCCTCCCCTTTTACTGCCCAACGAAGCAGATTCCGGGCTTTCCCCTGAGCGGTTGATGGAGCTCCAGGAGCTTATTGAACAAAAAATGGCTTCGCTGCCCCACGAGGCTTTTATTACCCTAGAATACCTGCGCTTCTTGCAGTTGCATTTTGCCCTGGATATGGAACAGCAACTTGCACAAAGACTTATGGCCGGATATCTCGCTTTGTGGAAATGGCTACCCTCCTCATTATTTATGAATCCTTCCCTGCTGGAACAGTTGGGACCACTGCTTCCGGCCAGTGATCGCGCAGAAGCTCAGAAAATACTCACTTTTCTAGATGATTACGATAAACAGGGCTTAAATAATGAGCTCTGCTTTCGTCCTGAACTTTTTCGAAAGAAGGCAAAATCAACACTAAGAGAAATATTAATAGGCCAATTTGCGGGGGTATGGTAATGAAAGAGCTGGAAATCAATCTTGACTTTTTTCAGGATAAACTGGAATCCTTCCTCCAACAATTATTCCAGGAGATAAATACCGTAAGCGGAGCTCAGGCCTGGAAAGAGGGCGAGCCGGAAAAAATGGAGAACCATCTGTATGAGCTCAATTCTTTCTATTATCGCAGTTTTAATGAGCATTTTTTCCCCGCTTATCGTAGTGAGCTTAAAGAGGAACTGGCCAGCTTACTGAAACTCAAACGCCAGCAAGATGCGATAAAAAGGGATATAATGGCCAATTTACAGCGCTATGCCCGGCTTTATAATCAGGTAAAAAGCCTCGACTTTTCCCTGCAGCAGGCCCAGGAAAATTGTTTACTGGCCCTGGAATCTATTGATGAGAAAGAAAAAGAAAGGGGGATTGAGCTTTATTACCGCCTGCAAAAGGCCGGGGACGCCATCAGCTATGTGAATGAGCTCCTTTACCAGATAAAGCAGCTAGAGCAGGATAAGGAGGCTTTGGCCGCATTGAATCGGGAAAGCAGCTCCATTATTCTAATATATATTCTTAAACTTGACCGGGATAACCCCGAAGAGTTGGATTATTATTACCAGTGGATGAAGAGCATTCACTACTGGAACAACGCCCTCCTGGATTTATTGGAAAATCAAGAAAGCCTGCCCAGGAAGGCCGCCAGGTTTATCACGAAATTTTCCAAGGAGTATCGGGAGCTCAAAGAACAAGCTCTCCCTTCCTTTAGTTTTATGGAACCCTATCCCGCCTATTGGCATACCCAACAACTGGAGTTTTTTGATTTGTACCTGATTTCCCTGAAGAACAGTGAGATCCTCCGGTTTGTCAAAGCTCTGCAGCTGTTCTTGAGCGATACCTTACTTTTTATGACAAAAGCCCTGGCATCCGAAGGCGAAAACAAGAACATTGGGGCTGGAGCTTCAGCTATGATGGATTATTGCCATATAAAAGCGTTAAATCTAAATCTTAAAGAATTGGAAGAAAATATTTCTAAAAGCTGGCAAAGCTTGAACCACCTTATTAAAGAATTTCCTGCCCGGGGAGAAATGGACATGGCTTATTTTCTAGAGCGTTCCCAGGAGATTATCAGCGACAGCTATCCGGCTATTTCTACTGCCAAAAGCAGCCTGGGCTCCCATCAGAACACTGCCCTGGCCTCTGCCCTCTACCGGGCCAGACTGGAACTTTCCTCTTTAAAAGACCATATTGAGCTCTTAAAGGAAAAACAGCACTATGGCAAGGCTATACAGCAAAGCTATTTACAGCTGGCGGCCTTGCTTTCCCAACATAAGGAGTGGATGGCTAATTTCAGATCTGACCTGGAGAGGCTCCTGGCACCACGCAATCTCTCCCGTTCCTGGAAAGACCTCTCCCTCCGTGTGGAAAAAATAAACCTGCAAAAAGGCCAGGAATTTCCCCAGGAATTTCTCTACCTGCTGGACAAGTACCAGATTGCCAGCAGGGTTTCGCCAGAACGACCTAACCTTATACTCGAAGAGGAAGGTGACATCTTCATATTTAAGGTTGATGATTTGCAGGAAGAGCTTATTCCCTTTTTTGTGGTAAGTGCCGGGCCTGTAGATTCAGTCTCGGAATGATAATAGCCACAAGTGATGTCACTGCAAAAAGTTATAAATATGCATTAACGTGCATAAATATACCGCTCAGCTACCTTAATAGCGACTGCAGGGAGCACCAGAAGTGCCCGACAGGGTGCTACATTAAAAGTGACCGAAGGGTGTGTAGGGAACGACCCCCGTGTCGTTCCGAATCAGGCTTCGCCAGCGCCTGGTATATTTATGCAACCCTTATGCAACAAAAGGGGTTTTTGCAGTAGAATCACAAGTAAAATATTTGCAATGGAGCCAAAGCGTGATTTAGAAATGGAGAGCATAAGTAATGCAACTGGGGCTGGATTTCGGAACTTCATATACCAAGCTAGGCCTGCGACATAATGGGGAGTTTATAACTCTCCTGGGAAACGAGGGGCAAATCCCCACGGTGGCTACTTACCTGCCCTCGCAGCGCAGACTTTGCTTTGGTCCCCTGGCCTTGAGGATAGATGAAGCCGGAGCAGAGACCGCCTTTTTTTTCAAGCTGGCTTTAAAAAGACAGGCTTCCCTGACCCTGGGTTCCTATAGCCTGCCTGATTTGTTACTGGCTTTTTTTCGCTTCCTGCAACAGGAATACCTGGAGAGCAAGGGTATAAAGGCAGAATCTCTATATATCTCGGTTCCCAACTATTTTGGTTTGAATTCTCGCCGTATTCTGCTGGAAGCAGCTCGCCAGGCCTTTGGCGTGAAAAAGGTTTTTCTATTGCCAGAACCGCTGGCAGCCGCCCTGGGGTACAACTTGCTTCATCCTCTCTTTCCCCTGCAAGGAGACATCCTGAGCATTGATATCGGCGGAGGGACCAGTGATTTCAGTTTCTTAACCCTGGCCCATGATAAGAGGGAAATGCTGGTAGAAACCCAATTTCAAATCGGTCACGATGCCTTCTCCGGTTCGGAAATCGACCAGGCTATTTTACAGCACTTGCTTTTTCCAGCCTTCACCATACAGACCGGGCTTAGGCTTCCACGAGAATTCTATAGTGGAAAATTTACCTCCTCGCATGATAGATTCCAATATAATCGCCTCCGGCAGCTGGCAGAGAAGATAAAAATCGAATTAAGCAAAGAGGAACACTACCACCTGGATTTCCCCGATTTCCATGCCGGGTATTCGCTAAAAATGGAGATTACAGCAGAAATGCTGGCAAGCAGGCTGGAGCCGATTTTCGAACGCTTAAAATACTACATTGAAGAACAGGTTAAATTACGGGCGCAGGCTTTGCATCTTTTTTCCGCTGATAAATGGCATATAGATGCCGTCCTCCTCCTGGGTGGAGCCTCCCAGACCAGGGGGCTCAAGGACTTCATCGCCAGCATCTTTCCCCATCTTAAGGTTATATGCCCTGAAGACCCGTCTTTCTATGTTTTGCGGGGACTATGCCACTGGGAAAATGATGGTATCAGTATCAAGAGTATTTATCCTTTTACATTTTATATTGAACGAATGGGACCCGATGGCAGCAGCCATATACTGGAGAAAGTTCCTTTTGATACGGTTAATTTAGAGCTGGATTTAGAAAAACGCTATCCTATTTTCTCCCTGCCGGTTGATTCTGTTTATAACCTGTCGCCAGATCCGGACTCGGTTTTATTCCGCATTTATGAAGTGGAGGAAGAAGATAATAAGGTTAACCTGGAAAGATTCAGCGGACAGGAGATGGTCTGGCAATGGGAAGGTCCGCGCCAAGAACTTCACAATTATTTAGAGCTATACCTGGATTTAAAAAAGTCCCGGATTGAAAGCGGGGAGGCCTTATCAGCTACCAGAACCCTTCCGGTAGACTCCAACATTTTATCAGGACTGCTGGCCAGACAAAAAGAAATACAGAAATTAATAGCCGATAGCCATTCTAACCCCCACCTGGCAGAAGATTTCGGGGAACATTTAAGCAGGCTGGAGAAAGTTAATAAACCGTATTACAACCATAGTAAAACCACCCTCTATAAATTATTATATCTCCTCGATTTTTTTACCCACCCCGGCAAATAAGCTAAGGGTCTTCCGTTTTCCTATTTACTTAGAATCCGGGATAGCCAGGATTTGCCCCGGGCTTGCTCAGTTTTCCAGAGCTCAAGAAATTCATCTATTTTTCTTTCCCGTTCCAGATTACGTTTATCTATCTTCTGTTCCAGCTTTTCCATACGCTGCTCCAGTTTACGGTTCTGTTCCAGCAGGGTCTGGTTTTGCTCCACGATTTTTTTAGCCATGGTAACTACTTCCATCATACCCTGGCCTTTATTCTCCAGCGGGCTTAGAGCCTTTTCTTCTGTCTCTTCAATATTCTCCAGGGCCATCTTGATAGCGGTGGTATTAAGTCCCTTATTTTTTAGCTGCAGTACCAACTTCAGGGTTTCCAGGTCAGATTCGCTATATAGCCGGTCGCCCCGCTCATTGCGCTTAATTTTAAGACCCAGGCTATTTTCCAGGTAACGCAGGGTATATTGCTCAACTCCCAGTATTTCTGAAATCTCACTAATCTTATAATATATCTCCTGCACTTGTAACCTTTCCTCCCCTTACTTCATAAATTGTTATTAGCCTGAACAATAAAGCGGAAACATTGAAATAATAGCCTTTTCAGCCTGAGAAGTATTTGTTAAGCAGCATATCAAGAGCAGTTTAAGCAAGCATAATTGTTAACTTGATAATCAACTTCATTCTTAAACGCTGTGAACTTTATTGTGAAGCTTTACTTTCCCTTCCCAATTTATATGCTCATAAACGACCATTAATAACCCGTATATGAGCAAAGCCGTCCCTTTATAAGGACGGCTTCTTTTTTAGCGTAGTAAGAAAACATATCATGGGGACGGTCCTTCTGATATATATCTGCGTGAATCACCCTGCACCCTGCACCCTGCACCCTGCACCCTGCACCCTGCACCCTGCACCCTTCGGGTACTCCTGGTGTTCCATCCTGCGGATGTCACTATTAAGGTTGCGGGTACTCCTGGTGTTCCATCCTGCGGATGTCACTATTAAGGTTGCGGGCATGGGGGTTTAGTAAGAAAATAAAACTTTTTGACGCTGAAAGATGCTGATTTCTATGATTTACGCTGAAAAGTTTTCAACAACCCCGTCCCCCTGCCATCCTTACTCATCCTTCCCAAAAAGCGCCCCCGCTGTTGCGAGGGCGCTTTTGGGTTTTTTCGTTTTCTTGGTTATTCTTGCTATTTTGCATGCTCCCAAAGAATATTCCTTTAAGCAGGGCGTTGCCCGCTCCCTGGCTTATAGGTATTCAAATGCTTCCAGGGGAACTTCAAGTGCTGAGGAATCTCCATCCATAACGATTTCACAAACGCTCCATACATTAGGTACCACATTATGCAGGTAGTACTTGGCGGAAGCTACTTTACCAATGTAGAAGTTGTAATCATAATGATCCGCTCCTACTTCCTTGGCCCTCTTGTCTGCCAGGATGGCTTGGTCAAGAATCTGGCGTCCGCAGTACAGCTGCGAGGTTATGGTAAGTACCCGGCGGGAATAAAGGGGAACCAGGCTGAAGTTGGTCTTGGCATAGCCGGCATAGACTTTCAACATTTCCTGGTAAGCCTTCAAAGCCCGATCCAGGATAGCAAATTCCTTGGCCAATGATTCGTTGCCCTTGTTGGCCTCACAGAAGTCTACCATTTCCTTCATCCAAGCTCCGAACAGGGATCCACCCTTCATTTGCATCTTGCGGCCCACCAGGTCCATGGACTGGATGTAGTTGGTGCCTTCCCAAATGGAGTAGATCTTCATGTCGCGGGCTATCTGAGATACGGGATATTCTTCACAGTAGCCATATCCGCCATAAGACTGAATGGCTTCACTGATAAGCCACCAACCTTCATCAGAAGGATAAGCTTTGCAGAGCGGGGTGGTTATTTCAATCAGGTCATTGGCAGCTTTTCTGACTTCCGGATCGGGGTCGCGCTGTCTCAGGTCAAAAGCCAGGTAAACCCGGTACATCATGGCCCGGATAGCTTCAATATGCGCTTTGCCCATCAATAAAGTACGCTTGATGTCTTCATGGTTGATTATAGCTACGCGTCCAGCCTTGGGATTGGTCAAGAGGCGCCCCTGTACTCTTTCCTTGGCATTATCCCGGGCATTGCCAAAGGCGTTTATTATACAGGACAAGGCCATGTGGCCGGTTTCCATACGAGCCAGGTTCATCATCTGGAACATCTGCGCCATGCCCTGGCCTTTACCCTCGTTTTCCCGCGGGTCATTGCCCAGCAACCAGCCGCGGCAGCCATCGTTTTCACCAGCCGCCAGAGCAGCGGTAACGGAACCGGCCTGACCCATCTTGTGTTCTACACCGGTTGTCTGGAAATCATTGTCAGTAAGACTGCCATCTTCGTTTACCCAGTATTTGGGCACCACAAAGAGGGATATTCCTCCTGTGCCAGGTCTGGCACCTTCAACGCGGGCCAGGTAGAGGTGAATAATGTTATCGGTAAAGTCATTGTCTCCAGCGGTTATGAATATCTTGTTCCCTTTGATTTTGAAAATGCGCGGGTTATCCGTAGGATAAGCCTTGGAAAGAATGTCGCCAACATCGGAGCCGGCGCTGGGCTCGGTCAAACACATGGTCCCCGACCAGGTACCATCCATCATCTTCGGCAGGAACATCTGTTTTAATTTCTCATCGCCAAAACTCTGAATCAGATCGGCAGCTCCAGTGGTCAGCAAGACATAGGGCATAAAGGTGGGGTTGGCAGCTCCAATCAGTTCCCAAACCGCCATATGCAGCATTTCCGGCATTACCATGGCATCCGGGGAATTGTCGATGTTGCTGGTTCCCCAGCCTTCACTCTGCAGTTGGTGGAAAAGCGGCCCGAAGGTAGGTGGTGTGGTTACCTTTCCATTTTCAAATTTAATCGGGTTGTTCTCACCATCATCATTGGTGGGCTCAATTACTTCTTTACACATCTTCAGGATCGGTCCCAGAACTGACTTAATGTCATCTTTGGAATAATAATCCGCAAACTGCGGGTAATTGAAAACGCGTTCGGTAGGCAACCATTCGCCCATTATAAATTCAAAATCTCTAAAATTGTTAATCGAAAAATTAGCAGCCATGTTTATATTCCCTCCATTTTCTAATAATTTCAAGAGGTTCTAGTTTTATAGTTTCCCCCTTATAGATATCTTCCTTACTAACCCAGGTTCTTTTCTAGAAAATAACCCCCATTAACAGTCCTTTTACAGCAAGACGACTTTCTAATCACCTCCCTAAGCTTATTATAAGTCCTCCACTTTAATCGACTGGACACTGTGATCTTATATGGGCCAAACATAATACCTGTTTGAAGGCTATATATAATACAGCAGTAATCCTAATGGAGGAGCTGGAGAAATATAGAATTAAAAAATAGGACAAACTTAGTTATCTTTTATATTCTAATCTCTTGTGCTAAATCCCTTTTTTTTAATAATAATTTTTTATTAACCATAGTCTCCCGGAAATTGTTCCTGGTTTTCCTGAAAGAATGTGTTGTGACAGGCTTTTCCTGAAATAATCCAGCTACTTTCAGGCAGTATGAGATGTGAAGGACTAGTAAAAGAAAAACATCACAATCCTAACAGGATTTTAGCAACTTGTGTTGAATAATTTAAAATGTTGTCTTTTTGTATTCAATTATGAAGGAAAGGGGGATCCAGGCTGATTATTTAGGGTAAACTCAAAATTTTGCAAAATACGAGGAGGTAGTCATGTCAAATTCAAACGAAATACATGTAAGCGGGCACATTCAAGAACTGGTTGCCAACCCGTCACCACTAGGGCTCTTGGGCCTGGCGATGGTAACCCTGGTAGCATCTTCCCAAAAGCTCGGTATTACCACTGGGACAGCCTTTATTATCCCCTGGGCTATATTCTTAGGTGCCACTGCCCAGTTTGTGGCCGGGCTCATGGACTATAAACACAATAATACTTTCGGAGCAACCGCCTTCTGTGGATATGGCTTCTTCTGGTTTGGCGTAGCTATGACCTGGATGATGGCCAACGGAACCATAGGCATGAGCGCAGGAATCACTCCCGATATTCACCAGCTGGGCTTTGCTTTCCTGGGTTACTTTATTTTTACCGTATACATGACGGTTGGAGCTGCAGGTGCCAACAAGGTTCTGTTTATAATATTTTTCTTGATTGACCTGCTTTTCCTGGGGCTTTTTATGCACACCCTGGGATTAGGCGGGGAAGCCTGGCATGAGTTGGCCGCCTATTCTGAAATGGGTATTGCTATAATGTCTTTTTACGGCTCTGCTGCAACCGTGCTAAATTCTCATTACGGTTTTACCGTATTACCTGTGGGTGCGCCCTTTGGCTCCCTGGCCAGAAAAGCCGCCCAGCTTAAGAAATAAT
>NZ_JAQVZX010000045.1:0-5341 GCF_028707975.1 Syntrophomonas sp. | reverse complement strand
ATTGCTATAATGTCTTTTTACGGCTCTGCTGCAACCGTGCTAAATTCTCATTACGGTTTTACCGTATTACCTGTGGGTGCGCCCTTTGGCTCCCTGGCCAGAAAAGCCGCCCAGCTTAAGAAATAATCAGTATCCTACTACATCTTACTTCAAATAGTTCAAAAAGGCAGGTTAAGAACCTGCCTTTTTATTTGCTTCCAAGCTGATAGTAAAGTGAGGGGTAAGGGGTGAGGGGTTTCGGTGTCAAAAGGACCGTCCCCTTGACACCCACATTGGCTTGTATAAATATACCGCTCGCAGCCTACGCATGGGCAACACCTACAGCTTGTCTCGCGGCTCAAGGGGTACCGCGCTAATCTCCCGTCCATGGGAATAGCGCTCTCGCGACATCCTGTCGCTCGCCCCCTTTCGCCTGCTCGCCTTCGCCGGGTGTCGCATCCATGCTTCGCCAACGCTCGCTTTGTATATTTATGCAACCCTTATGCAACAATTGAGTTTTTTGCAGGGGGATTAGAAACCCGTTACCTGTTTTGTTAATAGGAATCCGACCGCCCAAAAAAGTGATATATATTTGCTTCATTATATGGTGGCAGCAGGAAGTGCCTTCCAGTAGTAGTTCGTCAGAATGCTGTGACCATAGGTGTCCGCCGCAGCAAAGGCTTCGTCAAAACTGCCATACTTATTCCGGTCAAACCCCGGTGTGGCCCACTTGCCTCCCAGATCTAGCCAGCGAGGGGCACAGCCTCTTTTCACCAGGATAAACCGGGGGTCTAACAGCTCTTTCCCTGCCGGCAAGGGCGCGGTGGTAGCATAGGCATAAAGGTGTTGAATATGGGCTTCAACTCCGCTGGCCGGGCTGTCAAAAAAGGCCCCGTGCTTACCTTCAATAAAACGCACCTTTTGGGGATTGGCTCCTCGCAAATCTTCTGTGGCTGTAGCTGCCTTTCCGGTAACGCTTAAGCCACAATAATTGTTTTGCTCGGGCATGGCCAGTCCCCCGAATTTCCACCAGCCGGTTTCCTTGGCTGCCTGGCAGAAGGCAATATCCCCTCTTACCCCGTATTCCCTTCCCATCTGCAGGTAGAGTTCAACCAGATCCGGCGCCAGCGGGTTGTTCTCCTGCAAGAGGGCTTTCAATTGCTCCGCCGTAGCGGTAGAATCACCCATTATACTTATTTCATAATCATTTTTGACTGCTGCCGGCTGGGGAGAATCAATGACTATTACCTGGTGGTTGGTATCATCCCAGTCAACCTTCATATCCATTCCTTCAAAAGTGGACCTCAAGGGCACCATGGTGCTGAAGTCTACCGGCAGGGCCTGGGAAGTCATGACTATTACCTGGTAGTTGGCGGGGTCCCAATCAACCTTCATACCCATTCCTTCAAAAGTGGACCTCAAGGGCACCATGGTCCGGTCATTTATTATAACAGGTAATACATCATCCGGTTTAATCTCCCGGCCATCAAAATAAATCTGAACAAACTGGCCTTTGCCGCCGGCCGGCAACAAGGATAGATTCGCCGGTGATGAACTGCTGATTAATACCCGGTAGTTTTCCGGATCCCAGTCCACCTTGAGCCCCAGTCCCTCGCTAATTACCCGCAACGGGACCATGACCCGGTCATTCTTGATAAAGGGAGCAGCCTCTCCCGGATCCACCTGCCGGCCATCCACGAAAATCTTTACCGGCTGAGTTTCTGCGGCCAGCGCAGAAAACAGACCTGAACCCGCCAGGCAGAATAGCAATGCCAGCAGCAAAGTATACAAAAACGACTTGTTTTTCATTTAATCGCACCTCCAGAATAATTCCCCGAATGTATTTGACTCCACTGCAAAAAACCCTTTTTGTTGCATAAGGGTTGCATGAATATACAAAACGAGCGTTGGCGAAGGTGAAAGCCTGATTCGGAACGACACGGGGGTCGTTCCCTACATAGCCTGCGATCGCTATTAAGGTTGCACCCTGCGGGTACGCCTGGTGCTCCCTTCGGTCGCTATTAAGGTTGCTGAGCGGTATATTTATGCACACTAATGCATATTAATTACTTTTGCAGTGACATCATATTTTAATAATTCCATTTATATCGGCAAAATCCTGCCGCAAGACTGAAAAAGCCTGCGAGATTTACATAATTCATCAACATTTAGCAAAATTTATTCATTCTAACCTGGATAAAGAGACATGTTTTTCAGCTCATTTGTAGTATTGTATTAATACTATCCCTTTGTAATAAAACAACTTACATTAATCGGGTACGCCAGGTGATCCACCCTTCGGGTGTCAGCATAAATGTTGCGGGCATTGGGGGTTAGGAAGAAAGGGGTGCTTGTTGGGGCAAGAACGGAACAGAATCGCAATCTTCCCGGTTGCGCGGAAGCTGTAGTCAGATAGGGTGAACCGGGGTTGATGGTTTTACCGGGGGAGGTGGAAAACTATGTCAGGGAGAGTAAGGCGGACTGAATCATCAATTATCCAGGAAAATGCTAATTTCGCCAATATGGCTAAGAGTCAGTTTTTGTCGAACATGAGCCACGAAATACGAACTCCCATTATCGGCATACTAGGCTCGCTTGACCTGCTTGAACAAAGTGATTTAAGTCAACAACAGGCAGCTAATATTTCCATTATCCGCGAATGTGGGGAACAGCTTTTGCAAATAATTGATAATATCCTGGATGTATCCAAGATTGAAGTAGGTCTGGTCACTCCAAATCTGGAGCCATGTAATTTGCACGAGTTGACTCTTGCCACTATTGAGAGAGTTGACACATTGCTTAAAAGGAAAGGCCTCGGCTTTAAGCTGAATATTGATAGCCAAATACCTGCAAAACTTATGCTTGATAAGAGTAAACTACAGCAGATTATGCTTAATCTCCTCAATAATTCAATGAAATTTACTCTGGAAGGAAGTATAGAGTTAAGGGCAGGCATTCACCCGGAGGATTCATCCCGCTTGCTTTTTTCCATTACTGACACTGGAATAGGTATCCCCCAGAGCTTTCTTGAAAGATTATACGATCCCTTCACTCAGGCTGACAGTTCCAACTCCCGACAGTATGGGGGAACTGGTCTGGGGCTTTTTATCTGCAAGAAATTACTGGGATTGATGGGAGGGGAAATAAATGTCAGCAGTATGCCCGGTAGCGGTACTACCTTTTTCTTTAGCATCCCTCTAATGGAAGCAGATGAGGTTGAACTCCAGTCTCAGGACGAATTTAGACCAGAAGAGCGTGAAAGCAGAGAAGATTCCTTATTGGATTTTACCCCTATTCAGGTACTGCTGGTTGAGGACAACCCCCTCAATCAAAAAATCGTGGGGCAAATGTTACATAATTACGGCTTTGAAGTAATCATGGCTTCCAATGGACTGGAAGGCTTGAGAATTCTTCAGGATAGCCAGGTTAAAATTATACTAATGGATATGCAAATGCCGATTATGGATGGCTATGAGGCCACCCAGTTCATCCGCCAGGATAGTAAATGGAGGGAGATTCCGATAATAGCCATGACCGCTCATTCCCTGCCGGGAGATCGGGAAAAATGCCTGGCCTGCGGTTGTACCTCCTATATATCCAAACCCTTTAAAGGGAACGATCTGGTGCAGCTGATGAAAGGATATATTAAACGGGACTTCAAGGAATCTACCTCGCCCCAGCACTTGATCGCCGAGCTTATGCCTGAATTCATCACTCTCTTGGACGAAATGATAGGCGATTTGGATATAGCGGTTAAAAATCGCAATATTGATAATATCCAGGCGATAAGCCATGATATCAAGGGTACGGCCGGAATGTATGGATTTATGAAAGTTTCACAACTGGCCACAGCCATTGAACAAGCCTCCCGGATAAAAGACATGCAAAGAATCAAGCAAATCTGTTCTGAGCTTTACCAACAGGTCGAGAAGATCAAAATACAGGTGTCCTAGTCTTTCCCTAAGCTGCTAAACCGGTATTATGTACGATTTCGCTTATCTGCCGGGGTTTGTTCATACTGTATAAATGTACGCCAGCCACCGCATTTTCCAGCAGTTCCTTGATCTGCTGGCTGGCATAGTCAATACCTGCTTTTTCCATATCAAGCGGCTCTTTTTCATATTTGTCCACCAGTTTCAAAAGTCTGGCCGGCATGGAGGCTCCGCAGAGATAAATCATTCTTTTAATCTGCCCGGCGTTCAGTACCGGCATAATGCCAGGAATGACCGGGCAATTTATACCTATAGCTTGACAGCGCTCCCAAAAATCAAAAAAGACCCGGTTGTCGAAAAATAGCTGGGTAATTAAGAAATCCACCCCGTTGTCCACCTTATTCTTCAGGTGGAAAAGATCATCCTTTAAACGGGGACATTCCGGATGTCCTTCCGGATGAGCAGCAGCAGCAATTCCAAAACTATCATCATAGGCGGCCCTTATATCACGAATAAGTTCAAAGGCATAATGGTATTCCTGCCGGCTGAAATCGAACTGCGGCTCATCTTCTGGGATATCCCCGCGCAAGGCCATGATGTTACAAATTCCTTCCCTATTAAGCCGGGCAAGTATATTTTTGATGTCCTCCTGGCGATGGCCTATGCAGGTCAAATGCGCCTGGGCTTCAATACCATATTCCTTTTTTACCCGGGCAGCGATTTCCACCGTTCGTTCCCGGTTGCTGCCTCCGGCTCCGTAAGTAACGCTTATGTAAGCCGGGCTCAGTCTTTTTAATTCCTTCACAGTATCAAAAACACTTTCCAGGGGATAAGCCATCCGGGGAGGAAATATCTCCAAAGACAATAGCGGAGCCTTCTGCCGGTATAATTCAATAATTCTCATATCTCAAACCATCCTCAATTTTTGGGGTGTCAAGGGGACGGTCCTTTTGACACTGTAACCCCTGCACCTTACCCCTTACTCCTCACTTTTCTTACTAGCTCTCCAGTGTCACGGGGACGGGGTTGTTGACATATTGACATACTTGAACCCTTTGGTTGCTATTAAGATTACTGTGGCCGTCACTCAACCAGTAATCCGCTAAGTGTTTCTACTGCAAAAAGTTATTAATATTCATTGGCTTGTATAAATATACCGCTTAGCTCCCTTAATTACGACCGTAGGGAGCATCAGTTGTGCCCGCAGGGCGCTTCGCATGAGCAACACCTGCGGCTTGTCTCGCAGCTCAAGGGGTACCATTCCGCCCTCCGTCCTCCGTCTTCCGCCTTCAGCCCTCCGCCTTCCGTCTTCCGTTTTTACATATTCGCTATCAGCGCATCAGCGAATCCGGAACATTTGACTTCCTGAGCATCCTCCATAAGACGGGCAAAATCATAGGTTACCACTTTGCTGGCAATGGTCTTTCCTA
>NZ_JAQVZX010000003.1:56503-61299 GCF_028707975.1 Syntrophomonas sp. | reverse complement strand
GGGGATTTCGCCTATTTCCCACTTGGTTTTCTCTATGTAACCATAACCGGTTTCCGGACGGCTGGGGGAAATGCCTATGGTGGCCAGGTGACCATTTTGGGCGGCCATACAAGCTCGCTGGACGCTGGCGACAAATGCTTCAGTATCCGAAACATGATGATCGGCCGGGAAAAAGCCTAGTATCTCGTCTTCGCCTTCTCCAAAATAGCGGGTTAAAACCAGACCAACCGCGGGAGCAGTGTTTCTTCCTTCTGGTTCACTTAAGATTTCAATCTTTTCTTTATCACCACGCTGCTGTACCAATTCATTGATACCAGGCAGAAGGCTATCATTGGTAATAATGATTACCCGGCTGGAACCTGCTGTCATCAGTCGATCAATGGTATGATCCAGCATGGTTTTACCATCAACAAATTTACACAATTGTTTGGGTCGTGTTTGCCTGCTCTCCGGCCACAAGCGGAGGCCCTTCCCTCCGGCCAAAACTACTGCTATCATAGGAAACCTCCATTTACTCCTGACATTAATTCTATGCTTAAGCTTTCCCCAAATATTACCCTGATTTATTATGCAAAATGGGGCTTAAATTTTTGAGATTTAGTATTGTAATCTAATTTTTAAGATGGACCGCTCCATAATTCCTTAAATAGTATGGCTTTTTGTTGAGGATTTTATAACGAGGTGAAATATATTCCCCGCTTCTTTAAACGGTTTGGGTTCCTATTAACAAAACAGACGGCGGGTTCTAATCCTCCGCCTCGTTGTAGCGCTGTGTTAAAACTGCTTAAGCAGGTTCTTCCGAATTACCCTAGTATTATCGAACAAAATCACAAAATTAGCTTTTTCAGTGATGATGCTTAATTTAAAGAGTTCTCCTGGGGAAAAATAGATTAAACCAGGGAGGTAATTCAATGATTTTAAATAAATTTAGTTTAAAAACTAAGAGTCAAGCTGAGGAACCGGTAACATTAAAAGATATTGGCGGGATTTTGCTGGGTTGTTTCATCCTGGCTGCTGCCATACAGGGAATACTGATTCCGGCCCAGCTCTTGACTGGTGGAGTTACAGGGATAGCCATTATCCTGAACTATCTTACCTCGCTTGAGGTTTGGTTATGGTATATGCTTCTTAATATACCCATATTTATTGCCGGGTATCGCCTGGTCAGCCACCGTTTTGCCATTTACAGTTTAATCGGTACCTTTGCCCTTACTGCTTTTTTGGCTTTGCTTAAACCTTTCAACCTGGGTATAGAAGAAACTATTTTGGCCGCAATTTTTGGCGGAGCTATGGGCGGAATAGGTACTGGAATTATATTTCATAGTAAAGGCTCTTCCGGAGGCCTTGATATTATTGCTGTAATTATCAAGCGCTACTGGGGTTATAATATCGGACAGACCTTTTTTGTTGCCAACCTGCTGGTGATTTCGCTTTTTCTTCTATTATCCAGTTTGGAACTGGCTCTTTTCTCGGTGATTGGTATCTATATTTCGTCTAGAATGGTGGATCTGGTAGAGTCCGGACTTAATGTTAGCCGGACTGCTATGATCATTTCTGAGCAGCATGAAGAAATCGCCCATGGCATACTGCATAATTTGCAGCGGGGCTGTACTTATTTGAGCGGGACAGGCGCCTATTCCAGTAAAGAGGAAAAAATAATTATTACTACAGTGGGTAAAACACAACTCCCCCGGTTGAAGGAAATCGTATTTCAGATCGATTCCCAGGCCTTTCTAATCATAAATGAGACCATTGAGGTTTTTGGAAAGGGTTTTAAACGAGGCGGAAGAGAATATTAAGGGGAATCTTTACTCAGTCTTTTAACTATAACAAATATTCATTTCAAACATTCCTCAGCATGTGCTATAGTTATAGCGATTAAAATTAGCTATTACCTGCTCGTCCTGGCTGAAATAAACGAGGAGTGTTTTTAATGAAATCCATATATTTGGACAATGCGGCTACCTCTTTCCCCAAACCAGAGAGTGTTTATAGAGCGGTAGACTTTTGTCAGCGTAACCTGGGTGGTAACCCGGGACGCGGCAGCAGCCGAGAAGCGCTCAAGGCTGGTTCGCTTTTGCTTGATGCTCGGGAGGCCCTGGCCGCTTTATTTAATATTCAGGATAGTGCTCAAATTGCTTTTTGCTCCAATGTTACTGAAGCGCTTAATATAGGGCTGAAGGGTATATTGAAACCCGGCGATCATGTAATTACCACCAGTATGGAGCATAACGCGGTGGCTCGTCCCCTCTTCCGAATGTCTCAGGAGGGTGTGGAATGGACGGCAGTAAATTGTGAACCTGACGGCAGCCTGGATCCGGAAGAGCTACGCCGGGCGATCAAGCCCCAAACCCGTATGATTTGCGTTTTACATGCATCTAACCTTACGGGTACAGTGATGCCAGTCAAGGCTATTGGGCAAATAGCTCGGGAAAACGGAATTTTATTCATGCTCGATACGGCGCAGACGGCGGGAGTACTAAGAATTGATGTAGAGGAATTCAAAATTGATCTGCTGGCCTTTACCGGCCACAAAGGGTTATTGGGGCCGCAAGGGACAGGAGGAATATATCTAAGACCTGGCATTGATATCAAGCCACTCAAAGAGGGCGGAACCGGATCATTTTCCGAATACCTGGAACATCCGGATTTTATGCCGGATCACTTGGAAAGTGGTACCCTCAACACTCCAGGCATAGCGGGTCTCCTAGCAGGGATTAATTTTATTAGGGAAATTGGAATGAAAAATATCCGTAAACATGAACAGGAACTTACTCAGTTGCTAATTGATGGCCTTAAAGAGATACCGGGAATATCATTGTACGGACCTGATGACATTAACAAGCGAACAGCTGTTTTAGCCTTTAATATAGCAGGAATGGATTGTGGTGAGTTGAGTATGACCCTGGACTATGAATATGGGGTTATAACCCGTTCCGGTCTGCACTGTGCACCCCTGGCACATGCTACCTTGGGAACCATTCACAACGGTGCGTGTCGTTTTAGCCCCGGCTTTTTTAATACCAAAGAGGAAATAGAAGCAGTAGTAAAAGCCGTTCATAAACTGGCTCGCAGGAACTAATAACGAGGTGAAATATGTCCCCCGCTTCTTTAAGCGGTCGGGTTCCTATTAACAAAACAGGCGGCGGGTTCTAATCCCCCGCCTTATTGCAACGTGTATCGAAACTACTCCGCAGCTTCTTCCGATGCTCAAAGAAGATTTTACCCCAAAAAGAAACCACCAGCAAATTGCAGGTGATTTCGAGGAATAATTTTCACTATTATACCAATTATTTTTAAAGCATTCTGCGCTTAATAAATTATTTTAAAATGGGTCCAGGCATTGGCAGTACTGCTCTACCGAAAGCGGTATTGAGTACTATACCTGCGGCAAGATAGATGGCTAAAAGTCCACCTGCCAGCAGGAAGTTTGCTGCTATAGGACCATAAGAATGGGATAGCCATCCAATGTCCATAAAAGCAACAAAGAATACAGCTACATCCAGTAGCAACACTATCAGGCTCATTACCAAAGGAGATTGCTTAAGATAGGCCGGGGTCCATAAAATAAGGGTGAGCCAAAGAACCATCCAGGCCCAGCCGTCAATATGAGCATCCATAGCCCAACCGTTCACAGCTGCGAAATACTTGAGGATAAACTCTAAGCCGCCTACCAGCATGAAAAAGGCCGAGAAAAACAAGAACACGTTACCACCGGTAGTGGCTCCCTCTCTTAACTCGATTATGGCAACTGTAAACTGAACCGCAAATCCACCTAGCAACCAAATCCCCATCAGGGGGATACAACTGTGATCAACAGTTCCTGAGAGCACCGCATAAAAAACAAAACATGCTATCGCCAGAGCTACTAACCCTGCCGGTGCCGGATTTGCCCAACCACCATTTCCTGACATTAAAAACTCCTCCTTTTTTATAATGTAGATACTTGGCTTTATATTCCTCAAAAGGAAAGTACCCTAGAAAATCACCTCCTTGGGAAGAATTTGCTCTAAGGTTTTGAAGGTAAGCCTTCGCCTTGAAGCCGATGAAAAATGATGATTGGGTATAGAGTATTTATACTGCTTAAAAGCTGGTGATAGTTATAAAGTTGAATTGCTGTTTGAGAAAGAAAAATGGAATGGGTTATTATTCATATCGATATGAAAGAATTAAAAGGCAGGTTGCTGGCAACTCCTTAATTAAATTACTCCAGCATGCCTTTTTTTGTAGGTGAAATATACATAGAAATAAACTCCTCCTTAGATTCCGATCCTTAGCCCCTGCAAGGGAAAACGGTTCTTAAAACCTTGGTAGCCAAATCAGCTACTTTGTCTATCTCTATAAGATATTCTTAGTGCTTTCATTGTATGAAGAACGAGCGGGATTTGTCAATACTATTATCCTGAATTTTTAAAAAATTTGCAATATTCGTCCATGCGCTGGGAAAAAGGTTTAGATTAATATATATAGAAGGTGAGTAATATCTACTAACCCCCCAGCCCGCATCCTAAATAGCAACCACAAGGTCTGCGTTCTTCGCATCAAATTAACTTATTTTATTATTTAAGCAAAAAGAGCAATATGAGGATTTTGCAAAATAATTATTTTTTTCTCAATATAATTATAAAATGGGTAGTAAATATAGTTATAATAAAATAGGGATATGTAATTTTAACCGGCTATCAAATATACTAACCCCCCATGCCCGCAACCTTAATAGCGACCGCAGGGAGCATCAGTAGTGCCCGAAGGGTGCAACCTTAATAGCGACCGCAGGGAGCATCAGTAGTGCCCGA
>NZ_JAQVZX010000003.1:44211-56403 GCF_028707975.1 Syntrophomonas sp. | reverse complement strand
TTTTAACCGGCTATCAAATATACTAACCCCCCATGCCCGCAACCTTAATAGCGACCGCAGGGAGCATCAGTAGTGCCCGAAGGGTGCAACCTTAATAGCGACCGCAGGGAGCATCAGTAGTGCCCGACAGGGCGGAGGACACAACCACCGGTGGAAAGTTGAGGCATTGTTGAAACGGGGGTATTTGGACGCTGCAACCATAATAGTGACACCCGCAGGGTGGAACATCAGGAGTATCCACAGGGGGCTTTACGCAGATTTGTTATGATTAATATCAACGTTAATCTGCGCCCGCAGGGCCTGTGTCCTTCTGCGTCTCTAAACCCCATTTTTTTATTAACGACACAGAAGAACCGTCCCCTTATGCGGTTGTGCGTGGAAAATTTTCTTTCAGGGAGGTCTGGTTTTGTTTCCCGAAAGCAACGAACTAGAAGCTTATATTTGCCTGATAGCTGGCGGCAGCCGCGGGATTGGTGCCGCTATTGCTCGGGCTGTCGCTGCCAGGGGAGCGCACGTGATCATTAATTACAGGTCTTCAGAATTGGAGGCCCTGCGCCTGGCGCGCGAGTTGAGAGAGAAAGGCGCCGGGGTCCTGGCCATAAGAGCAGATTTAAGCCGGGAGAATGAAGTGGAACGGATGTTTACCCGCATAGAAGCCGAGATGGGAAATGTAAATGCCATGGTTTATAATGCGGGCATTTCCCAAAGAGGATTGCTGATTGAAAGCAGCGAGGAACAGTGGGATCGAGTTATGAATACCAACTTGAAAGGTGCTTTTCTTTGTAGTCGCCGAGCACTTCCCTACATGATTAGAGAACGTTTTGGCAGAATAATCAATATCGCTTCTGTATTGGGAATAACTGGTGCATCCTATGAATCCATATATTCTTCCGCCAAGGGAGGCTTAATTGCTCTTACCCGCTCGCTGGCTCAGGAAGTTGGACCATCGGGAATTACTGTAAATGCTATTGCCCCCGGGCCAATCTTTACAGATATGTTGCGCGAGGAACTGGATGAAGAGGAAATGGCTGATCTTACCCGGGAGATACCAGTTGGCCGGTTGGGTTGTCCGGAAGATGTCGCTGCCGCCTGTGTTTTTTTACTGGGACGGGAGGCTTCATTTATCAACGGCCATATACTTTCGCTTGATGGTGGATGGAGACCATAAACGCTGCCAGGCACTTAAGTTGTTAAAGTTATTAATAGGGGAATACCTGGGCAGTGACCAGAAGCAGTATTAGTGTAGTTGTGATGATATTTACTACTTTTTTCTGGCTGGTTCTACTCTGTATTTTACGGATAATTTGGACCAGGCCATAAGCAAGCAGGATGAGGGCACAAATAAGCAGGGGCATAATGTAGCGGGTAGCCAGATAGAATACATATCGTTTGTTAAATAAAGGCATTATGAGTACTCCCCCCAGGAGTAGCCACAACGGGAGGCTCTTTTTTTCTTTAATTGAAAAAAAACCCCCGGTGCCAATCAAAAATAGGGATAGAATAAAGAGGGGATGAAGACTATACTGCCAAAGCTCTCCATAGTTCCGGTAAATAGAAGTAACTGAGCGAATCAATTCAACTAATAGCTGGGCCATATTATGCAAGTAGGAATCAATACTCAGATTCTGCTCCAGAGCATAGGATTTGTTGCTTAGCCATTTGAAACTCCCTCCATAAGATAGCAAGTTATAGTAAATCATATTGAAGTAGCCAAAGAGGAAAGAGAAAGCAGCTACCAGGTACCAACGGAATGGTATAGCAAAATTCCGAAAAGTGACAGCCAAATAGACCACTACTACCAACAGGTAAATAATTACAGAAGAGTGGGTCTGCAAGGTGGCGGCCCATAAAAAGGCGGCCAGAACTAAAAGTCTACCGCTTTTCTTTTGTTCAGACTTGAGCGTCAACAGCAGAGCAAGGGTAAAGAAGAAGGGGGTGGTGCAGTTGGCCCAGGCCATGTGGCTAAGTAATATATGCATTCCGTTGGTCAGCAAAAAAAGAGCGGCAATTAACCCGCTGCTCTCACCAAATAAATGCTTCCCCAGCCGGTATACCAAATAGACAGAGAGGGAGGAAGTAATAGCAACATAGAACCGGGGCCAGTAGATATTAGGCCCCATAATTTTAAAAATAGCGGCCAGAATGTAGTTGTGCATAGCCCCGATATCATGGGCGGCGTTATGAAGAGGCCAGGCCTGCCCGCTATAAATAAGATAAGCCAGTTGAACTTCTTTTAATTCATCAATAAATCGGGGAAACTCCCATAACCAGGGAAGACGAATAGCCAAGGCCATCAGGATTAGACTCATAGCTAGAAAGATCGGTTTCCAGGACCATTGGACAGCTGGCAAATCGTAACGGTTGCTCATTAATGCTATTTTCAAGCATAATACATCCCGAGCCATTTGCAGGGGAGTCAGTATACGGTTTACGCTGCTACCCGGGCAGTCTAAAGCCTCAACCACTTGTTCGCATATTTCCAGGTTCAGAAACCTGGCCAGAACCAGGAGTTCAACATCAAAAGCGAAACCCTTCAAGCGTTGCCGGGTAAACAACTTTCGGGCAGCTTCCCGTTGAAAGCCTTTCAAACCACATTGAGAATCAGCGATACCTGGAAGCAAAAGAAATTGAACCAGGCGGTTGAAGCCTCGGCCCATTAAACCCCGCAGCTGTGACTCGCCCTCTAGCCGAGCGCCTGCTGAAAAGTTGCGCCGGGCTATAACTATTTGTGAGCCTGATCGGAGCTTTTGTACCATTTGCTCTATATGCTTTGGAGTAAAGGTATGGTCTGCATCAGTATATAGCAGGTATTCCCCGCGGGCTGCCAGCATTCCGGTTTGCACTGCCTTGCCCTTGCCCTGGTTGCAATCATAACCCAGGCAGCGGATACAAGGCTTCTTCTCTGCCAGGGAACGGGCGATTTGTCCGGTATGGTCATTGCTCCCATCATCAACTACGATAATTTCCACGGGAAAAAGCCCAGGCAGCAAAGAAGCCAGCTCTTGCAGGCGAGCCGGGAGCCTCTTGCTTTCATTGAAGGCGGGGATGATCACGCTGGTCAATCCAGGTACATAATCCTCGCTAAAGCTGACCTTGGCGCTCTTTTCCCGGATAAAGACCCAGTTGCGGTAAGCCCAAAAATTCCACCCGGCGGATAATATGGTTCCCAGTACCTTGGCGGCATTAAGGTAAAGGTAAGAAGTTGTATGAACCTGGCTGAGAAGCGAGGATAGTAAAAAGATGGAAGTAGTATTTATGGCGGCTCCGGCCAGGGAAGCCAGCAAAAAACGCTGGAACTGAAGCCGGCCCTTCCCTCCGGAAGAGGCAAAAGTCCAATGGCGATTCAGGAAGAAACTGTTGATTACTGCTAAAGAAACTGATAATAAGTTTATGAAACTTATGGTTAAAGTATCTGTGGCTCCCCATAGCCAGATAAGCAGGTTGAATACTCCAAAATCCACCAGGGTATTGAGCAACCCGGTAACAGCGAAACGAAATAATTGAAGCAGCAAGTGCAAAACCTCTTTTAACACCAAAGTGGATTTAGTATTTGCACTTACCGGAAAATTATTGCATCATTAATTGCAGTTTCCTCATTCCTTGGGTTTCTTATGGGGGATTCTATCAATTAATTCCGGTACCATTTCCACGATTTTGTCAACATATCCCCGGTTGGAAAGGGGTAAAACGCTGACTTCCTCATTCCTTACTACTATTACTGCGGTTGGAGTTATTTTGCCGCCGGCTCCCCCTCCCCCGCCACTGCCATCAGAACCTTTGGCATCCTTCCCGCTACCTGCTCCGGTACCGGCGCCAAAACTGATACTAATGACCGGGATAAGGGAAACATTGCCAACCTGCATGGCTTCCCCGAAGACGGTTTCAGTTTTGAAGAATCTGTCCAGTTGTTCAAAAAGGGTAGCGATGTTTTGATTGACATCCATTAATATGCCTCCTGTCTATAATTTTATTGATCTTATTGCAGTCAACTCGCATGTGTTGCTCATGGGAAGCGCCCTGTCGGGCACAACTGATGTTCCCTACGGTCGCAATTAAGGGAGCTGAGCGGTATATTTATACAAGCCAATGAATATTAATGAATTTTTGCAGAAGAATCATTTATACAAAAACACGATTTACTTGAATGCTGGGGCTGTTCTTGTTTTTATCCGATGACTAACTCGCTCTAAGACTCCCGCCTCTATAGGCGGGAGTAAGAGCGACTAAGTCCCTGGATAAGTGCGACTAAGCTTCAGATGGAGTTAAAACTCCACCTGAAGCAAGTCTTACTTTATCTTTTGCTGTTTGCGGTCCCGGGACAATTCTATAAAAAACTTCCGGAATGGAGGACTGAACACAAATCCAAGCAAATGCCAGGCTACTACTGCCAGGGTAATAGAGCCTTTAAGAAAGGCTTCCATATCAAATTTCTCCTCATCCCAGACTGGTTCCAGTTCTATCCGGTAATGGGGCGAGTCTGAAGACAATAATAGTAGCAGTATATTGGCCCAGGAGGTATTGTGCGGTTCGTTAAACCCGTATTGCCCTTTGATTTGCAAGAGTTGGGGTTTGCCATGATGCCATAGCTTGCGGATAAGCTTCAATAATGGCTGGTAGGTTTTATTACGTAGTAAATTTCGCAGCAGGGTCAGGGGCGAAGAAGAGTCGGGTCTATATTTTTTGCTTTTGCTATCCTTGCTATCCCGGGTATCCTGGGGCAATGAACAGGAAATATTGAGGATACGCAATTTATAATCGAATTTACCGGCTGTTTTTTCCAGGGTAAGAAGAAAGAAAAATCCCTGCCCAATGGTGCCGTATAAGTTAAAGTTATTATGATTGGCAAAACCCAGTTCGTATTGTATGGGTGTAAATATGAATATTATAAAGGAGAAAGATAATACGAGCAAAAACAACAGCCATAAATTCATCCGCTATTACCTCCCTCCCCTTGAATAGCAGTTGGAATTATCTCCTCCCGCAGGGCTTTCTGCCCCGGTAAGCACCGGTTGTTTAAGGAATTAGCTTACAATACCATAACATACCTGAATACCAGCCAGAAATGTGATAAGCTGCCGCCCATTACAAAAAGGTGAAAAATTTCATGGAAGCCAAAAATGCGTGAACTTATATGGGGCCATTTGGTGGCATAGATAATAGCTCCCAGCGTATACAGAACCCCTCCTATAACCAGCCAGCTGATGCCGATGGCCGGAATAACCCGGGCAAGAGGGAATATGGCAATAATAACCAGCCAGCCCATGAGAAGATAAAAAAGGGTTGACAGCCAGCGGGGGGCGTTAAACCATAGTAATTTGAGCAATATTCCAATAAAGGCTAGAATCCATATCGCAATCAGTAATCCAGTTCCCCATTTACCCTGGAGGGCAACCAAACATATGGGTGTATAGGTTCCGGCAATGAGAACATAGATCATCATATGGTCAATTCGCCGGAGTATCATAGTAGTTTTCTCCGGGGCCAGTACCAGGTGATAAATGGCGCTGGCACTGTAGAGAAGTATCAGGCTGGCTCCAAAAATGGCTGCTGCCAGCAGGTAGCGAGCCCCGCCATAATTAGCTGCATGGCGAACCAGTACCACCAGTCCCCAAATAGATAAAAGAGCTCCCAGCAAATGGGTAAAACCACTAACCGGATCCTTAAAGGGAAGGGATATTCTGCTTTTGGATTCCAATATCTGCTCGGGTTTCGAGTCATGAGAATAAGCCAATGCGATTAAACCTCCTTTTGCTATGTGATAAAGCTTTTCCCGCTAATCCTTATGATACATATCAGAAGGACCGTCCCCAGGATATATTTTCTACTAATTATACTACCAATAACTGCAAAAAACCAATCGAAAGACCAAAGATATTATACTCAATACGGGTTTTTTTTATGGGTGTCTTGTGAATAAGGATTAGAATTAAGCTGGCGGAAGGCGAAAGCACTAGGATGGAATATCTTCCAGCTGTTCTTTTTCGATTCCAGGGATAAATAATGCGGCGCCCATATTGAGCAAGGCGATTGCGGCTGCGGCTACGAAAACCCACTGAAAACCATAGAGGGTCCAGATTATTCCGCCAGCAAAAGGAATCGTCATGGAAACGCCATGATCCAGGGTAGTTCCCAGGGATAGGGTGGGAGCTACATCATCCCGGGAATCGGCAATCCGGTTCAAATAAGTGCTGCGCGCCATAGTCACGGAGAAAAGAAGCTGGTCAATAATATAACATAACATTATGATAGCCAGGGCTATTCTAGTGGAGAACCAATAGAGGGAAAAACCATATAGAATGCATATCACTACCAGGATGCTAGATTCAAGGAAAATTACCAGGCGCTCGCCCCAGGCATCTATGGCTCTACCCAAGAGGGGGCGGAAACCCAGACTGATAACGGTTCCTACCAGTCCCAGCAAGGCAAAGGTCTGCACCTGAGTGTTGAAAACCTTTATTAATACCCAGGGGGCAAAGGTCATGAAGACCTGTTTGCGGGCACCAAAAAGTATGCTCAGGAGATAGTACAAGTTATATTTCTTTTTGAAAAGGAGGTAATGGGGAGGTCTCTTTATAGGTTTCGGGTCAAGCAAGTAGAGAAAAAGGGCGGCAATCAGGGCAAAAATTCCGGCAATACCAAAGATAACCCCGAAGGAAAAATGAAAGTGGGATACGCCCAGGTAAACTACCAGCATGCCACATAATGCTCCCGAAGCCTCCAGAGCACCTAATCGTCCCAACAGTCGGCCTTCCTGTCCCTGTATAGCCAGGCGCAGGGAGATGGAGGATTTTAATACCATGAAAAGATGGGCACCAGTACTCCAGAGCAGCATCCATAATACTACCATCCTCATGTTCGGGGCCAGAAAACCTTGTCCCCACAGTGATATTCCTACGATCAAGGCGGCCAGCATGGCTATCCTGCTATCAGCAAAAAAGGCCAGAGCAGTGAATACGAATACTACCAGGAAACCCGGCAATTCCCGGGGAAATTCCAATCCACCTCGGGCTACTGCCCCCACGTGGTGAACCTGGGCCAGGTAATTGTTAAAAGAGGGGTCATAAAGACCGCTGTAAAGACCCATCATAAAGACCGATACGGCAAAAAGGAAGAGCTGGTTGGCAAAGGCTTTTTTTAGTCGTGGCATATGAATCTGCTTTCTACAAAAAGTATCATAAATTCAATAAAGCTTATACCCTTGTTAACACTTCATCCGGCGAGCTTGGAGGCAGCACCCATGCCACCAGCGGCGACTCCCCCCAATTATGAGGAGGTTATTTTTCAATCATAATCACCCCTTACTGAAAATATTGGCTATGTTGTGTGTTTCCTATTGTACTCCAAGGTGGAAAGTGTGAATACCCCTGAACTATCTTCCCTCAAGGCGGAATTCCTTATTTATTCCCGTATCCTGGTAGCTTTTGGAGTTTACTTATGGCTTGATGCGAAGGAGAAAAAACGGTAAAATCTACTACTAGAAGTGATTTGATAGCTGGTTATTTCAAGCTTATTATATTTGATGTCACTGCAAAAAGTTATAGATATGCATTAGCGTGCATAAAAAGGAGTTTTTGCAGTGGAACCATATTTAGCTTTATGTAGCCCTTGCTGTTATGTTCTCAGCTATGGGGGGTTAGTATATTCTGGGGAGGGGGAGGTTTGATGCCAGGAATTAGAATTTATGCTGACAACGCCTGTGACCTGGATAAGGAATTTCTAGATGAATTAGGGGTTAAGCTTTTTTATATGCCAGTGACTATCAAGGAGCAGACTTACCGGGACAGGTTGACCATAAGCCCGCCCGAATTTTACCGTCTCATATCCGAGCCGGGAGTAGTACCAACCACCGCTCAGATTACTCCCCAAGAATTCAAGGCAGAATTTGAGAAAGTATTGCAAGAAAGCAATGATCAAATAATATACATTGCCTTTTCTTCGGGATTGAGCGGCACCTATCAATCTGCCTGCGTGGCCAGGGATATGCTGGATTCGCAGCGTATCCAGGTGTTTGATTCCAAAAGTGCATCGGTAGGCTACGCTCTGACCGTCATCAGGGCTGCCAGGGCGGTGGCGGCAGGGGAAAGCCTGGAACGAGTAGTGGCGGCCATTGAAGATAATATTCGGCGAATTGAGCATATTTTCATCGTGGGTAATTTTGATATGTTAAAAAGGGGAGGAAGAATTAGCAGCACTTCGGCAACTTTAGGAAACCTCCTTAATATAAAGTTGATTGCCCATTTTGTGGATGGAAGTATATTCCCCCTGGAAAAAGTTCATGGCTTGAAAAAAGCCAAGAAGAGAATGTTGGAAATAATGGCGGAGCGAGGGGTCAATCTTAAGGAGCAGCTTATTGGAATAAGCCACTCCAACGACTATCCGGGTGCTTTAGAGTTAAAGGAACTCGTTGAAGAGAGATTTGACTGCCATGAATTTGTAATATCCGAGATAGGAGCTGCCATTGGCGCCCATGTGGGAGCCGGGACTTATACGATTTTCTTCTTGCGATAGTAAAATATATCATCTCATTTTTCATTGGTGGTTGTGGCCTCCGGCCATGGGGGGTCAATAAGCTATTTACACCTGCCTGATAGGGAGGGAGTTCGAACCGAGAACTTTCCTCCTTTAATGATTTCTTGGTAAAGAGATAGATAGTCGCTTACCATTCTCTCCTGGCTGAAGTTTTTTTCCACCCAGTAACGACAATTGGCTCGTTTTATGCTATGAATACACTGTAGTTTTTCGCAGGCCATTTCCACATTATCCACCAGAAACCCGGTTTCCCCGTCTTTTATTACTTCCGGCATGGAGCCTTTATTAAAGGCGATTACAGGAGTACCGCAAGCCATGGCTTCAATTACGCTTAAACCAAAGGGTTCGTTAAAGTGAATAGGATGTAGCAAAGCCAGGGCATTGCCCAGCAACTCATCGCGCCTGGCTGGGCCTACCGACCCCAAATATATAATTTTTTTATTGTCTATGCGGGGATATATTTGCTGGTTAAAATATTGTTTGTCCTGAATAATCCCGGCTATGAGCAACTGCATATCGGATTTTCTAGCAATTTCAATAGCCTGAGCGGTACCTTTGTCTGGATGAATGCGGCCAAAATATAAAAGGTATGAACCAGCGTTAAGGTTCAAGGTAAGTTCATTTAAATCTATCCCATGGTAAACAGTGCCAACATAATCCAAATCAGGACTTCGGTCAGCGTTGCTTATAGAAACATAGCAATTGTCGCGATTATATTCCCGGTAGATGGGCAGTATTTTGGGGGAGGAAAAACCATGGATGGTGGTTATCATAGGTGTATCCACCAGGCGGCTGTATGACAGGGGCAGAAAATCATAGTTATTATGAATGAAATCGAACTTGTGAGCTTGTTCGAACAGATGGGCTATGTGCATGGCTTCCCATACCTTGGGATCCATATTGGGGTTTTCTTCGTAGGGGATAGGACAAACATATTCCAGATGGCCAGAGGTTTTGGAATCGCCAGTGGCAAAAAGAGTAACATCGATCCCCTTTTTAACCAGGCCTTCAGCTATTAGAGATACCACTCGTTCCCAGGGTCCATAATGACGGGGAGGAGTTCTCCAGGCAATAGGTGAGAGTAGTGCTACTTTCATTTCATATATCTCCTTATGTTTTATATTTTGGCCACAACCACCGATTAAAAGTGAGGAAACAACTAGTGCGAATTTTTTTGAGGCTGATTGGCGCGGATTTATTATGATTACGACCATTCCGCCCTCCGACGACTTTTCTAGAGCAGGTTCTCCTGCCTAAACTGCCTATACATCTTTTCTGATGCTCCCTGCGGTCGCTATTATGGTTGCACCTTGCGGGTACGCCTGATGCTCCCTGCGGTCGCTATTATGGTTGCTGAGCGGTATATCTATGCACACTAATGCATATTTATTACTTTTTGCAGTGACATCCTTATTTAGTTTTGCATTGCTTATCAATATTAGTATGGGCAGCAAGATGCTGGCATATTCTCGCCGGTAATACAGTTTCCTGGAACTTACAGTAAAAGTGTGATATATTTATATATAACCCGCTTGGAATTAAGGAGGAAGATTATTGAGTTCAGAAGATTTCTACAGCATGGGGCTGAAAACTGATCTTTTACAGATGATTGATGAAAAAGGCTTTGAAAAACCAACCCCCATTCAGATTAAAAGCATTCCGTTAGCCATGGCGGGATTGGATCTTATGGGACAGGCACAAACAGGAACCGGTAAAACCGCTTCCTTCGGTATACCGATATTAAATCAGGTTGCCAAAGGAGAGGGTCTGCAAGCCCTGGTAATTTGCCCCACCCGGGAATTGGCGGTGCAGGTTGCCGAGGAGATTTCCTCATTGAGTCGCCGTATGCGTATTCAGGTACTGGCGGTTTACGGGGGACAGTCGGTTGAGTTGCAATTGCGATCCTTGCGCCGAAACCCGGAAATAGTCGTAGGTACTCCGGGACGTTTGATGGATCATATGAATCGGGGATCGATTTTTTTGACCCCGTTGAGATATGTGGTTTTGGATGAAGCTGACGAAATGTTGGATATGGGGTTTTTACCAGATATTCAAAAAATCTTGAGCCAATGTCCCCAGGAGCGGCAGACTTTTCTGTTTTCTGCTACCCTGCCGGATGAAGTGCGCGAACTAGGAACGAAGTTCATGAAACAGCCGGAGATAATTCTTATTGAATCTCCCGAGCGTACGGTTCCGGAAATTGAACAGTATTATTACCAGGTTAATTCCCGGCGCAAAACAGAAACCTTGTGTCGCATTATTGATGCTCAGCAGCCACCAATAAGCTTGATATTCTGCCGCACCAAAAGGAATGCTGATGAACTGGCCAGGGTTCTTACTTCACGGGGTTATAATGCTGATGCCCTGCATGGAGATATGTCACAAAGAGAAAGAGATCATGTCATGCATGGTTTTCGTCAGGGCAATACCAGGATTCTGGTTGCCACCGACCTCGCAGCTCGGGGACTGGACATTGATCTGGTAACCCATGTTTTTAACTTTGATATACCGGAAGAGCTGGATTCTTATATTCACCGGATTGGCCGAACCGGAAGAGCTGGGCGCAGTGGTATTGCCATTACCCTGGTAGAGCCAGCGCAGATAAGATTGCTGCGCATGATTGAAAGGCATACCGGCAAAAGAATAGAACGTGCTCTTCTACCCACCCTGGCAGAGGCGGTGGAAAGAAGGCAGGAATTATTATTGGAGCGGGTTCTGAAAGCAAGTGCGGAACCGGGAGATCTTTGCTTGAGTCTGGCCGAAAAGCTAATGCAGCAGGGAGAACCTGGGAAGATCTTGGCTGCAGTGCTAAAACTTCTGATAGATGAAGAACCGGATTTTGAGATGGCAGATATACCGGAGAGCGATGATAGTATGGCACATTTGGAGTTGCCGGCAGGGCGTTTGCAAGGAATGCATCCTCGCCAGTTATTGGAATTTATTGCTGCTCATACTTCTTTAAGCCCTCAGCGGGTAGGGGATATTGAGATTAATCGGAACTCTACTTTTGTGGAGGTACCCATGGACTATATTCATGAAGTATATGAAGCCTTTGAAAAGTACCGGCGTAACCAAAAGAATAAGACTCGTCCTGGACGATTCCCCAAAGAGAAGAGAAAAATCATGGTAAAGCATGGAGGCAGATTAAATTAGCAAATTTACTTTGCTACAAAAACCTCTCTATTGAGAGTCTTGCATAATTAACTTTAGCGAAGCATCCGTTCAATATATAGTAGAATTATGAAGATGAAGACCCTATATATTGTGTTTCCAGAAGGCATCTTTACTGATTTTTTGAATTATGCAAAAGCCTCTATTGACTCCACTGCAAAAACCCTTTTTGTTGCATAAGGGTTGCATGAATATACAAAACGAGCGTTGGCGAAGGTGAAAGCGGGCGGTCGAAGACCGCCCTTACAATGCCCTTCGGTCGCTATTAAGGTTGTTGCGCCTGATTCGGAACGACACGGGGGTCGTTCCCTACATATCCTTCGGTCGCTTTCAAGGTTGCACCCTGTCGGGCACTTCTGATGCTCCCTTCGGTCGCTTTCAAGGTTGCACCCTGTCGGGCACTTCTGATGCTCCCTTCGGTCGCTTTCAAGGTTGCTGAGCGGTATATTTATGCAAACGAATGCATATTAATAACATTTTGCAGTGACATCC
>NZ_JAQVZX010000003.1:36773-44111 GCF_028707975.1 Syntrophomonas sp. | reverse complement strand
CCTTCGGTCGCTTTCAAGGTTGCACCCTGTCGGGCACTTCTGATGCTCCCTTCGGTCGCTTTCAAGGTTGCTGAGCGGTATATTTATGCAAACGAATGCATATTAATAACATTTTGCAGTGACATCCGTTATAAAAATGGAAATATGTGAATCATAAAAGGAGCCTTAAGGCTCCTTTTATGATTCACATTCTTGTAGATAAGTTATTAAGGTCTTAGCTGTGACTTGACCTGCTGAATATCCTGGGTATCCACTTGGGCAGCCGGAGCATAAAAACCTTTCTGTTCAGCCATTTGGTAAAGCTGATACTGGAACTGTTCATCTGAATTCCGAATCTGCTGGAGGGTCTGACGCAATTGCTGGTTTGCGGTTTCGGAAATACAATGGGCATAGGTGGCCAGGCCGCTTTTGGTCATGGAAAGCACATCATTTACCATTTCTTTGTCACGCATATGCTTATTCATTATTTCATCTCCTTATCCTAAAAATGACATCAATTTCTGGATGGTTTGCGAGGCTGATTTGGCTGATTGGGAAAATATTTGTTTACACTGGGGATCCTGAGACTCATCAGCATAGAAATTTAACTTTCTTTCCGTTACCTGGTGAGATCCAATTAAATGACGAAGATTTTGCAGTTCCTGGTGATTAAGGTTCATTTTAAAGTCTCCTTTCTTGTTTTGTGGTTTAACCATAATAAGTTTGCGTAGTTTTTTTTCTAATATGCATTTTTGTAAAAATAGCAAAGGGGCGGAAAAATATATTCGACCAAAAAAGTAGAGGGAGTGATGATGTTCACTAAGAAATAAACCCTGGATGATATGTTGGGTGAATGGATTTTGTGCTACTATATTAATAGTAGAAACTATCATCCTTTTCCTAAAGCAGGGGGCTTTTGGCCATTGGTTTGCTGGTTGAATACTATCAACGAGGCATATGTGGAGGGGGGATAATATGTTTATCAGGACTGATATAACCAGTTTACCTTTGGGTAGAAGATTGGCGCAAGACATATATAGTTTTGACGGGCAACTTCTAATGTCCAAAGGAAGGGTGTTGCAGGAATCACATTTGCAGCAACTCTTGCAAAGAGGCTATGATTATATTTATATTCTCGAAGATGAAAACAAAGACGATATGCATGAAAGCCAGATATCAGAAGGTTCGGGTTTTAAATCCCTTACAAATGAACAGCTGCCTAAAGCCTTTTCAACTTCAGTTGAAAGTATGCGGCAGATGATGGACCGGGTCTCATCAGGTCACATGATTAAAACTGATGAGGTGGAGGAGTGTATTGATTTAATATATGACCATGTTTTGCAGACCTACAATGTTTTCAAACACTTGCAAGACCTTAGAAATAAGGACGAGTATACCCTGCAGCATTCGGTTTCAGTAGGGGTTTTGTCCATAAAGATTGGTCAATCACTAGGATTGGATGCTGACAAGCTTAAGAATTTGGGAGTAGCTGGAATATTGCATGACGTTGGAAAAAGCATGATATCGCTGGACATTATAAATAAACCTGGTCCCCTGGATGCCAGCGAGTTCCAGGAGGTTCAAAAGCACCCGGTTTATGGCTACCAGATAGTTAACGAGATAAAGCTGGGGGACCATAATATTGCCCAGGCCGTGTTGCAGCATCATGAGCATCAGGATGGAAACGGCTATCCTTTGGGAGTTCGGGGAGATAAGATCAATTGTTTCGCTCGCATTATTGCGGTAGCCGATGTCTTTGATGCATTAACTTCCGACCGGCCTTATCGTTCGCGTATGCCTTTATTACAGGCGGCAGACATAATAGTCAAGAGCAGTTGCGGGCAGTTGGATCCACTGGCTTCCCGACGTCTTATTTCTTATATACTGGATATCACCACCGGGGAAAAGGTTATCCTCAGTACCGGTGAAGAAGCGACGGTTATACTTAAAAATGAGGTTGACCCTGCTCGGCCTCTGGTTAGAATAGGGGAGCGTTTCCTGGATCTAAAAACCAGCCGGGATATTTTTATAAAAGGCTTCGTAAGCTAGCACAGCCCCGTTTTGACAGCCTCCATTTACAAGACAGCCATCCCATCCCCTTTTGTCCGTTCCCACTCTCATTTCAAAGATGCTTCTGTCCTTATACCTGGGTAGCAATTATCTGAATTATATCCATCCCGTAATTTTGCTTGCGTTGAGGTATGAAATGTTATTAACTAGCAAATAATAATAGTTACCAACCAGCTTGACCCCAACAATAAGGCCTTTTATATCCAGAATCAAAAGCAGTTGCTTCTGGAATTGGATGAGCTGGATATAGAAATCAAGGAGATTCTTTCTGGAGTTAAGCAAAATAGCTTTATCATCCGGCCTGGGGATACTTTGCCCTTGATTATGGTCTGGAGGAAATAGCCATTGAGGAACACGGTAAGGAACCATCGGTGGTTGTGACCCTCACCCTGCGGGTACTACTGATGTTCCCTGCGGTCGCTATTAAGGATGCGGCCATGAAAGCTTAGTTAGTGATAGCCAGTCTATTTAAATTGGACCGAAACAAGGTTTCTGTATTTAACTTTGGATAGCAGTTGCTTTTCGAACGAAAATCAATCATAAAAAAAAGATAGGCTGAATACAAAGGTAAAAGAAAAATATATTGGGGGTTTTTAGCTTTGCTAAGGTCTTTTGCCTGGTATTTTTTTATTTTCACTTTCATCTGTATAGGAACTAATCCATTAATGGCTGAAAGCACTATAAAGAATCCGCAAAATTCAAATTCGCCCAAAATCCCTGTGAATCAAATAGACCGAACTGACTTTCCCAGTCTTTTTCTGGCCGAACCGCAGTTGGAGGGTGAGAGCGTGTGGTTGGTTCAGGCCCGGCTAAAAGAACTGGGTTATGATATTCAACCCAGTGGAATTTACAATCTCCCCACCAGCCAGATAGTCCGCCTCTTTCAAGTAGCCAGTGGATTGGAAGAGAATGGGGTAGTCAATCGCCCGGTTTGGGAAGCTTTATTATTAAGCGATGACGGCGAACCATGTTTGCTTGGCGATTTTCAGGATAAGCGGGGACGCTTGCTTATCGAAATAGATGTGGTTAGCAGAAGACTGGTATTGACTGAAGATGGAAAGTTGCTTAAAGAATATCCGGTGGCCGTAGGCAAAAGCAAGACACCTACTCCTTTGGGAGAGTGGAAAGTGGTCCACAAGGGACTTAATTGGGGTAACGGTTTCGGCACCCGTTGGATGGGCTTGAATGTACCCTGGGGGATTTTTGGTATACATGGAACCAATAAACCTGGTTCCATAGGTTCTTATGCTTCTCATGGTTGTATACGCATGTTCAACCGGCATGTAGAGGAGCTTTATCCTTTAGTTCCGGCAGGAACCAGGGTGAGGATTGTGGAAAACGGCAAGATGTTTCCCCGGGATCTAAAACCGGTTCTCCTGAAAAAGAATTCCTCCGGACAGAAGGTAGTATATGTGCAAAGCATGCTGAAAGAGCTGGGCTTGGAATTCGACCGGGCTGATGGTCGCTATGGCAATATGACCGAGCTGGCGGTAAAGTATTTTCAAGCCTGGCATGGGCTGGAGATTACCGGAGAAATGGATGAGGCCACTTACCGGGCTATGGGGATGATAGAATGAGAGTCCTTGCGGGGGAAAGTGAAACATTTCAAGTTTAAATTAGAATAACGATACATTACAATAAATTATATTATATATGCTCAATAATATGGTAAGATAATAAAAACCAAAGCGAGGAGTTGAATTGCATATGAAGAAAACCGTAGATGCTAGAGGTTTAACCTGCCCTCAACCGGTAGTGCTAACCAAAAATGCTCTAGAAGAAGAAGAGATTTCCGAAGTCATAACCATTGTAGACAACAAGACTGCTTTTGAGAATGTTTCCCGGTTAGCTCAGACCCTCAAAATGGAATGCAAGGTGGATGAGAAAGAGGGCAGCTATTATATCGATATATTGAAAAGTGAAACTTCTGAAAACTTGAGCCTGGTAGAAAATTCTTCCGCTGATACCGTAGTCTTAATATGTGGTAATGTACTGGGGCGGGGAGATGACAAGTTGGGTGCTCTGCTGATGAAAAATTTCATCTACACCCTAAGCCAGGTGGAAGGAACGCTAAAGTCACTGATATTTATGAATGGTGGGGTACTATTGAGCACGGAAGGTTCTGAAGCGCTGGAGCAAATCAGATTGCTGGAGGAAAGTGGAGTGGAGGTTTTATCCTGTGGTACCTGCCTTGATTCTTTCCAACTCAGTGACAAGCTCCGGGTCGGAATTGCCACCAATATGTACAGTATTGTGGAGCGTTTGAGCGGAGCTGCTAAGGTCATCATGTTATAGGGACAAGGTCCGGCAAGTGATGGCGGGGGTTTTACTCCCGCCTTTTCTGCTTTATTGTGGAATCAACTTTGTATTAGTGATAATATTCTTCACTTTGCAATCGCCGCCCGGCTTTGTTTAGCGAAGAAAGCTTGGGCGGCTCTAATTGATATCTGGAGGAAGGGATAGCTTGGTGACTTGGGGGGGCTGTAGGTTGGATAAATTTACCCAGAAAACTTGCTTGGATAAAGGAAAATATTTTCGTATGACGAATATAGGTATTAAAAGTAGGAATACCCTTTGTGATATTCTTTTGGAGGAGGGGTTAATATGGCTGACGAAATCCAACTGGTTGTTTTCATCCTGAAAAGGGACAATGTAGTTTGTGAATATGGTGTACCTATTACCAAGGTGCAGGAAATAATCACCATGCCTGTGCCCACCAAGCTTCCCCAGGCCCCTGATTTTGTTGAGGGAATAATAAATCTCCGAGGGAAAATAATACCTATTATTGACCTGAAGAAACGCTTTCAAATGGGAGCCTCAGATACCACCAGCGAGAGCCGCAGTGTGGTGGTGGAGGTAGAGGGACAAACCGTAGGAATCATCGTTGATGAAGTGAGTGAGGTTTTGCGCTTGTCTGTCGAAAGTATTGAGCCTCCACCGGCTGTGATCGGGGGAATCGCTGCTGATTATCTTACCGGGGTGGGTAAACTGGAAGACCGACTATTAATTCTGCTGGATATGGATAGAATACTAAATGACAAGGAAAAAACAGAGCTGGTGGATATGAATGAAGTTGTAGTTTAGAGCCTGCCGACACCGCCCTGAAATCCTGGAATGGTTTCAGGGCTTTTGTGTGTTTTGTTATAATGTGAGTGTAAGCTCAAGCAGGAGGAAAATGTATTTGTTAGTGGGAATAGATATAATAGAGATAAAACGAGTTAAAGAAGCGCTGATACGGACTCCCAGACTTCTGCAGCGTTTGTTTACGGAACAAGAACGGGCATATTGTTTTAGCAAGAAGAATCCCTATCCTTCTCTGGCCGCCCGTTTTGCGGCTCGGGAAGCGGTTCGTAAACTGCACCCGGCTTTTACGGTGGGAGTGGGTTTCCATGAAGTTGAGGTTTTGAGCCTTGCAGATGGCCGCCCGGAGTTGCTTTTACATGGAACTGCAGTGGAAAGGTGCCGGGAAGAGGGGATAGGAAAATTATCATTGAGTCTCTCTCACTCGCAAGAGCAGGCGATTGCGGTGGTAATTGCAGAGAAAGGGTGATGAATGGTGAAAATACTCACGGCCCAGGAGATGAAGGATATTGATGGACGAGCTAGCAGTGAATATAATATTCCCAGCCTTATCCTTATGGAAAACGCCGGAATAAGGACGGTGGAAGTTGTAGAAGACCTGCTGGAAAGCAGCCAGGATAAGAAGGTGCTTATTCTGGCGGGGAAAGGTAATAACGGGGGAGATGGGCTGGTGGTGGCCCGTCATCTTATCAACTCGGGAGCTCATGTGGATGTTTTTTTATTGGCCGACAGTAATGAAATGACCCCGGATTCATATACCAACTACCGGATACTTTTACAGATGAGCCAGAACATCTTTCCGTTGCAGGTGGAAGAAGACCTGGATAGATTGATGCTGGCTCTTTTATCCTGTGATATGATAGTTGACGCCATCTATGGTATAGGCTTCCAGGGCCAGATGAATGATTTTGATTCCAGAATAGTGAAGATGGTTAACTGGAGCAAGGCGCCGGTTGTGGCAGTGGACATTCCCTCCGGGGTAGAGGCGGATAGCGGTCAAGTTCATGGGGAGGCTATTCAGGCCTCACATACAGTTAGCTTTGCCCTGCCTAAAATCGGCCTACTGTTAGAGCCAGGAAAGGACTATGTTGGCAGTTTGAGCGTTGCCGATATTTCCATCCCAGCCCCACTTTTACAAGACAAGCGGCTCAAGACCAACCTGCTAAGCGAAGCTATGATTAAGCCCTGGCTGCGACCCCGCCATCCTGAGTCCCATAAGGGAACTTATGGTCATGTCCTGCTTATTGGAGCTTCACCGGGCTTGACCGGGGCGATAATTATGGCCGCCGGTGCCGCCCTTAAGAGCGGCGCAGGATTGGTAACAGCGGCGGTTCCAGAATCACAGTTGGGAGTGGTTGACGGCGGGTGGATGGAGATAATGAGTAGCCCGCTGGCGGAGAATAGCCAGGGAACCATAGCTCTGGAGGCTTTGCCCCTTATTGAAGGTTTGTTGGGCCAGGCTTCAGCCTGTGCCATCGGTCCGGGAATGTCGCGCTTTTCCGAAGCTTCTGCCATACTGCGATTGGTTCTGGAAAGAGCCGGTATTCCCGTACTGATAGATGCCGATGGACTAAATGCTCTGGCTGAGGATCTGACCGTACTAAAGGATCGCCAGGTTCCAGTGGTTCTCACCCCTCATCCCGGCGAGATGGCCCGGCTTACGGGAAAAAGCATTGAAGAAATCCAGTCCAAGCGTTTTGCTGTGGCCCGTGACTTTGCCCAGCAATGGGGAGTGACCCTGGTGTTGAAGGGAAATAAGACTTTGATAGCCACTGCGGCAGGAGAGATATATCTGAATATAACCGGTAATCCAGGAATGGCTACGGCCGGAAGTGGTGATGTACTCTGCGGCCTGATTGCCGGGCTCATGGCTCAAGGCTTGCGGCCCCTGGATGCTTCTATTGCCGGGGTCTATATACACGGACTGGCTGGAGATCGGGCGGCCGAAATAAAGGGGCAGAGGGGTTTAGTGGCTGGTGATATCCTGCATAGCCTGCCGGATATTCTGCAGCGATTTGAGAGATGATAAGCATTGCCAGGAGCTTATCTTGCATAATAATATTTATTTATTCTTTGTTATAAAGTCCTTTTTGTTGCATAAGGGTTGCATGAATATACAAAACGAGCGTTGGCGAAGACCGCCCTTACAATGCCTTGCAGTCGCTATTAAGGTTGTTGCGCCTGATTCGGAACGACACGGGGGTCGTT
>NZ_JAQVZX010000003.1:31333-36673 GCF_028707975.1 Syntrophomonas sp. | reverse complement strand
CGGTCGCTATTAAGGGTGCTGAGCGGTATATTTATGCATTAGTTTGCATAAAAAGGGGTTTTTGCAGCAGAGTCAAAATTTATACAGGGAGGGAAGTGTGTAAGATGCTAGCTAAAGACATAATGACCAGGGAAGTTATTGCCGTAAATAAAAATGACAGCCTGGAAGAGGTGGCCCGGATTTTGCTGGAAGAGAAGATAAGCGGAGTCCCGGTAATTGATGCCGACAGGCATGTGATAGGTATAGTGACGGAAAAGGATTTAATAGTTAAAGCCAGTGAATTGAAAATGCCTTTCTATGTTACTTTATTTGACAGTATTATTTTTCTGGAAAACCCCATACGATTTAATAAAGAATTAAAAAAATTCACCGCATCACAGGTTGAAGATGCCATGACCACCAAAGTGATACTGGTAGAAGAAGACACGGAAGTGACTAGAATCGTAGAAATCATGCAGGACAAACGGGTTAACCGGGTGCCTGTGGTCAGGCATGGAAAGCTGGTGGGTATAATTTCCCGCAATGATATTTTGAAGTCGCTGGTAAAAAAGAATGGATAATAGAAGACCAACCTGGGCAGAAATAGACTTAACAGCCATAAAACACAATATGCTAATTATCAAAAACAGAGTAAGCCCAGCCATGATAATGGCAGTGGTAAAAGCCGATGGCTACGGCCATGGAATGCTGGAAGTATCCAGGGCCTGCTTGCAAGAGGGGGTGGAATGGCTGGGTGTGGCCAGTCTGGATGAAGCCATTCATTTAAGGGAATCCGGAATTACGGCTCCAGTACTGGTGCTGGGCTTTATTTCGGAGGAATTTGCTGAAGCTGCGGTTGAACACGAGATAAGCGCAACGGTTTTTTCATTTTCCTTTGCGCGGGCTCTTTCCCAGGCTGCAGGTCGGCTTTCCCGGACAGCCCGGGTGCATATTAAGGTTGATACCGGAATGGGGCGTTTGGGTTTTGCCCCGATCCCACAATCAATCGCATTGGTACAAGAAATTGCGGCCATGCCAGGAATCGAAGTGCAAGGAATATTTACCCACTTTGCAGATGCTGATACCATTGACAAGAGCTTCACTTATGAACAGCTCAGGATATTCTCCAAATTTGTAAAGAGCTTGGAGGAAGGGGGTCTATCAATTCCCCTAAAGCATTGTTCCAACAGTGCTGCTCTTTTGGATATCCCTGAAGCCCGTCTGAATATGGTGAGAGCAGGAATTGTTATCTACGGTCTTTATCCTTCAGAAGATATGAAACAGCTGGGCCTGGATATCATCCCGGCCATGACTCTAAAAAGCCGGGTTAGTTACCTTAAGGTTTTGGAGCCTGGTCATTATGTAAGTTATGGCAGAACCTTCTGCTGCCAGCGAGCGACTCGGGTAGCAACCGTACCCATTGGCTATGCTGATGGATATCATCGTTTATTGTCCAATCGATCCTCAGCCGTTATTAGAGGGGAAAAAGTGCCTTCGATTGGAATGGTATGTATGGATCAGTGTATGTTTGATGTTAGCGGATTGGAAAGGGTGGAAGAGGGAGACGAAGTGATACTTTTCGGAAAACCATCGGATGGTGTGACTGCGGATGATTTGGCCCGGATATTGGGTACCATTAATTATGAAATAGTTTGTGCGCTTAGTGCACGAGTGCCGAGGCTCTATTCGAAAGCTGGCGGAATGTAATTATTGGATTTGCGAGCATGCCTAGTAATTAACTATAATTAATTAATAGTAATTGGACGGAAATTATTTTTGGAGGTGCTCGCGTTGCCAGCCTCAAGAAGAATTATAATAACTGTTTCAGAAAGCCTGCTGTCAGAGGTTGATCATATTACCCGGGAAGAAAGCAAAAACCGCAGTCAGATTGTTCGGGAAGCCATAAAATATTATCTGGGGGAGCGGAAAAGATTAATAGCCATAGAAAAAATGAAAAAAGGTTATCTGGAGATGGCGGAAATTAATCTAAATATAGCCTGCAAGAACAGCGGAGTGGAGGAGGAAGCCCTGGTCAACTGCATAGAAAATTTGTTGGAGTGATTGGATAGATGATCAAACGTGGTGAGATATATTTTGCTCAACTAAATCCAGTAATCGGGTCAGAACAGGGCGGCGTCAGGCCAGTGGTGGTTGTGCAAAATGATATTGGCAACCAGTACAGTCCCACTACCATTATTCTCGCTATTACCGCCCAGATTAATAAGGCCAAATTGCCTACTCATGTCGAGCTTAAGGCAGCAGTATATGGACTAGAGAGAGATTCAGTGATTCTGGCCGAGCAGATACGGACTATTGATAAAACCAGACTAAAACAACGAATAGCGGTGTTGAATGACGATACTATGAACAAGGTTGACCAGGCGCTGACCGTCAGTCTGAGTTTATCGGAAGTCTGATTACATAATTAAGAAGTGCCCGACAGGGTGCAACCTTAATAGCGACCAAAGGGAGCACCAGGCGTACCCGCAGGGTATGTAGGGAACGATCCCCGTGTCGTTCCGAATCAGGCGCAACAACCTTAATAGCGACTGCAAGGCATTGTAAGGGCGGTCTTCGACCGCCCGCTTTCACCTTCGCCAGCGTTTTGTATATTTATGCAACCCTTATGCAACAAAAAGGGGTTTTGCAGGGGAATCATAAATAAAATTATTACATTTTGCAATGAAATCAAGCATCATTTAGCAGGTTCGAGGCCAGAACCTGTTATTTTTTTGGGAAGACTTGAATTTTGATTTAAGTTGTATTAAAGAAAATGAACCCGGTGATGAGATATTCTACCGGAGAGAGGAAAGGGCAGCAATGAAAGCGATAATAGGAATTAGTGCTAACCATAATGCGGATGAGAGTCTTTATTCTTTAAGGGAAGCATATGTTATTTCCGTTAGAGACGCCGGGGGAGTGCCGCTAATTCTTCCCGCCCTGGATGATGCCATGCTGGTTGACGAGTATCTGGACATTTGTGATGCTTTTATTTTCTCCGGGGGCGGGGATATTGATCCCTTTTACTGGGGAGAAGTTCCCGCAACGGGTCTGGGCGAGATAAACCCCTTAAGGGATTCCTTTGAACTTATGCTGGCCCGAAGACTGTTGCTCCAAAACATCCCTGTTTTAGGCATCTGCCGAGGCTGTCAATTGCTTTCCGTGGCCGCCGGCGGCAAGCTGGTTCAGGATCTGGCTACAGGAATGACTCATGAGCAGAGTGCTCCACGCCATTATCCTTTTCATGATATATTAGTATATAAAGAAACTCTGCTGGCCCGGATTCTGGACAGTTATGAAGCCAGAGTAAACAGCTTCCATCACCAGGCGGTCAGGGAAGCAGGAGTGGGAATGAGGGTAAGCGCCCGGGCCCCCGATGGTACCATTGAAGCTATTGAGAGCACCGATAAAAGCTTCCAGCTGGGAGTTCAATGGCACCCTGAATTCTTGCGGGATGATTATTCCCAGAGACTGTTTCGGGCATTGATCGAGGCTGTGTATGGTGCCAGGTGACTAAATCATGTAAGATAGTGCCAGGCAATAGATGTAGTAAAAAAAGAAGGTTTTGGTTGCTCTTGGAGGATAGTATTATGCGAAATACAATTATTATAGGGCTCCTATTTTTGCTCACGATGTTGACTGCTTGCGCAACAACAAGCCTCGCCTATCTATTTTCAGAATAAAGTATCTTTTTGAGGCTGTTTATATGACAAAAATACAGGCAGATTATACTATCCGGAAGCTTTGAACACTTAAGTTTTGATCCTCATAGGATAATATACGTTGGAAGGGGTATTGTTAATTGATCGCAATTTCTGGTGGAAAGATATTGACCATGGATGAAGCAGGAAGCATAGATAACGGGCTTATATTGGTTGAGGGAGCATTTATCAAGTCGGTAGGTAAGAATGAAAGCCTTCCCCCTGACTGCCAGGTAATTAATGTCGTGGGGAAATATGTCTTGCCTGGTTTTATTGATGCTCATAGCCATATAGGACTGGAGGAGGAAATATACCGGAGCGAGGGTGACGATGTTAACGAGAGCAGTGATCCGCTTACCCCCTATTTGCAGGCAGTTGACGGAATAAACTTTCATGATTTGGCCTTTAGCGATGCCCTGCGGGGCGGGGTTACCCGCTCCTTATCTATGCCGGGGAGTGCCAATATTATTGGGGGTCAGGCGGTATTTTTAAAACATCTGGCGAACTCGCCGGGGGAAATGATATATAAAAACCCCTGGGGGCTGAAGGCCGCTCTGGGGGAAAACCCCAAGCGGGTTTACGGCGAGCAGAAGAAAACACCGCTAACCCGGATGGCCAATGCTTCTTTACTCCGGGAAGCCTTGTATGTGGCCTCCCGGGAAATGATAAAAGTGGAGCGGGAAGCCCGGGAAGAGTACAAACAGGGAGCACTGTTAAAAGTACTGAAAAGGGAAATGCTGCTTTTACTGCATGCCCACCGGGCCGATGATATCTTAACCGCCCTGCGTATCCGGGATGAATTTGACCTTAATCTCATAATCCAGCATGGCACCGAGGCCTTTTTAATCGCGGATGAACTGCGGAAGAGGAATGTAGCTGTGTTTTTGGGGCCTTTGTTGGTAAACCGGGCTAAAGTGGAAATGAAAGAAGTATCGTTTAAATCAGCTTCGCTCCTGGCTCAGGCCGGGGTTGACTTCGCTTTTATCACCGATCACCCGGTGGTTCCAGTAGAGCACCTGCGAGTTTGTGCAGCTCTGGCAGTGCGGGAAGGACTGGATGAAGATATTGCTCTGCAGGCTATAACCATTTCCCCGGCCCGTTTGCTGGGAGTGGATGATGAGTTGGGCAGCATCAGGCCAGGTAAACGGGCCGATCTGGTAATCTTTGATGGACACCCGTTTGATTTTCGCTCCCGAGTTCTTTTAGCTATGGTTGATGGAAAAATATGGGGGAATAGGCGTGAATAAAGGTGATTTATTTACGGTTTATCTTAACGGAGTAATGATGACCGTATGTGTCCTGGGCTTTTATAGCGAGGAATATAGCGGTGAGGATATGGTAATCCTTGCGGTTGTGAACCAGGAAGATATGGTATATCTGCCCCTGGGAGATCTCCAGGCCCTTTTTCCGCGTCTTAAGCAGCTTCACTAAGCCAGGCTATTTCATCTATTTTCCACCAGGATTATACCGGCTTCTTGCAGAATATTGATATCATTGCAAAAAGTAATAAATATTATTTTGTTTGTATAAATATACCGCAACCGGCACTCGATGTTAATTATCCAACTGTGAGCAGGATAGAGTCTAATACTATGTGTCGGAGGATGAAACTACCCTCATCCCTTACAATGCCTTGCGATCGCTATTAAGGTTGTTGCGC
>NZ_JAQVZX010000003.1:0-31233 GCF_028707975.1 Syntrophomonas sp. | reverse complement strand
TACCGCAACCGGCACTCGATGTTAATTATCCAACTGTGAGCAGGATAGAGTCTAATACTATGTGTCGGAGGATGAAACTACCCTCATCCCTTACAATGCCTTGCGATCGCTATTAAGGTTGTTGCGCCTGATTCGGAACGACACGGGGGTCGTTCCCTACATACCCTTCGGTCGCTATTAAGGTTGCACCCTGTCGGGCACTTCTGATGCTCCCTTTGGTCGCTATTAAGGTTGTTGCGCGGTATATTTATGCACACTAATGCATAAATATAACTTTTTGCAGTGACATCAATAGTACAAGTATAATTAATGAGGTGTTAAAATTGAGATTCAATAAGTACATATTGTTTTTGCTGTTGTTGGCTTTTACATATCTCCTGGCTTTTCCAACCCTTACAATGGCCTCCAACCCCGGAATAAGAATCAATGGGGAGCTGCGCAGCTTTAGCCCGGGGGCCCAAATAGTCAACAACCGGACCATGGTACCAGTTCGTTTTGTAGTGGAAGATGATGCCCTGAAAGGAGAAGTGTTTTGGGATGCCTCCCTGCGCAAAGTGGCGATGAATTGCTCGGGTAAGTACATTGAAATGTTTATCGGCAGCAATGAAGCCAGGGTTGATGGGGAAAAGCGTTTTTTGGATTCTCCGCCATACATATTCGCCGGGCGAACCTTTATACCTTTGCGTTTTCTTACTGAGAATCTGGGTGCTGCGGTAGCCTGGGATGCTCAGAATGGCGAAGTGCTAATCAATTTTGATTACCAGCCGCGGGTTTTTGCTTATTATTACCGTTCTTTTGTCGAGTATCAGGAGAATATTAACTTGTTTTCCGATGTGGCTTTTCGCTGGTTTGAAACCAATGGGCAGGGAGAAGTGTTTTATGAATACCAGGATCGCTTTGCTGAGGCATTGGATTTGGCCAGGAGCAAAGGGGTAAAAACCCATGCCAGTATTGTTCTCATGGGGAAGGATGCTTTGCACCAGCTCCTGAGCAATCCGGAAAACCGTGCTCGTTTGATTGCCAATCTACTGGATGCAGTTAAGAAAGACAATTACGATGGAGTGAATATTGATTTCGAACTACTTGATCCAGGTGATGCTGGAAATCTAACCTTGTTTCTCCAGGAGTTGAAGACTTCCCTGGGAACAGGCAAAGAGCTTTCGGTGGCAGTATTTGCCCGCACCGGCAAGGAAAAATGGCCGGTTGGCTACGAGTATGAAAAGATTGGAAAGGTTGCCGATTCAGTCGTGGTAATGGCTTATGATTATAGTTATCGTACTACTGCGCCTGGTCCGGTGGCTCCTCTCTGGTGGGTGAGGGAAGTTTGCGGTTATATGCGAAGCGTAATTCCTCAGGACAAAATACTGCTGGGTTTGCCTACCTATGGATATGACTGGACAGCAGGAAAGAACGCTACCACAGTAACAGCGCCTAAACTGGAAGCATTGGAAACGAAATACGGGCTGCAAAAAGATTTTGATTACCCGAGCATGAGCCCCCGCTACAGCTATTATGACGAAGAAGGAAAGCATCATGAAATCTGGTTGGAAAACGAAGCCAGTCTGAAGGAGAAGCTTAATTTGGTTCAGGAAAATCGGCTGGGAGGAGTTTCGTTCTGGAGAATTGGGAATGGTTTTAGCGATCTATACCGCTTGCTGGAAGGCTGGCGGGGGAAGTAATAGTTTAGAGATGTCCTAGATTAATCCTGATAGGGTGATTTTAAAAAGCCGGTGGGACATTTGAACCCACTGGCTTTTGCAGTGACATCACCCTTAAGTCCAAGCGAAGCTCTCTTCATACGAAAAACCTCATTCTATATTTTTTGCTCTGAGTTAGCAGGAAATGATAATATTAATCTAAATAAAATAGCAAGATTTTCTACATAATCTTCGCCTGGGGATGAAGCAGCTAAACTGTCTCCAAGTTGAAAAATTTAACATGGATAGACTAAAAAGGTACGGGAGGGGAAAGAATGTCTTCTGAACAGCCAAGTTTATTTGAGCTATTGCCGGGTGAGGAATTATATCGCCAAGAGAAGCAGCTTGCTGCTAAAGAAATCAGCTCCCCATTCCTGCCCGGGGTTAAAGAGAAGGAGGCTTTCCCCGGAATCAAGGAGGTCGGCCAGCTCGAGGAAGTGGCGCAACATTGCAGCAAGTGCCGCTTGCGCAGTACTTGTCGGCAGGTAGTTTTCGGGGATGGGGAGTTAAAGAGCAAAATAATGTTTATCGGAGAAGGACCAGGGAAGGATGAAGACGAACAGGGGCGACCCTTTGTGGGAAGGGCCGGGCAATTGCTGGATAAAATATTAGTGGCGGCGGAAATCCCGCGGGCCCAGGTCTATATTACTAATGTGGTAAAATGCCGCCCGCCGGGCAATCGCCTGCCCAATCCTGATGAGGTGAGAGAATGCAGGAATTATCTGGAGGCGCAGATAAGGATAATGCAACCAGGTATTATCGTATGCCTGGGAGCCATGGCCAGTCAGGTGGTCATTGACCCTAAAGCGAGTGTCTCTAAAATTCGAGGCAAATGGTTCAGCCGACAAGGGGTTAAGATTATGGCTACCTACCACCCCGCAGCCCTCCTGCGCAATCCAGCTTATAAAAAAGCGGCCTGGCAGGACTTTCAGCTGATTAGAGATGAGTATAAGAAAATCCTGGCCCAGGGGTAATGCTTTCTAGCGGTAAAACAACGAGGTGATTTGTTGCATTTTACAGTGAAAAATGATGAGGAGATGCAGAAACTCGGTCATGATCTTGCCCGGGTTCTGGAAAAAGGAGATATTGTCTATTTGAGCGGAGTGCTGGGTGCGGGCAAAACTACACTGGTAAGAGGAATTTCGCGTGGTTTGGGTTACAGCGGGCGGGTGAATAGCCCTACCTTTACCCTGCTGAATATCTATCCGGCTCCAACTCAAATTTTTCATTTTGACCTCTACCGCCTGGAAGACAGTGATCTCCATGACCTGGGTTGGGAAGAATACCTGGAAGGGGACGGCATATCCCTGATTGAATGGCCGGAGGCCGGGGAGGGGCAATTTCCCCGGGAAGCCATGTTCATAGATATTAAGCTCTGCGATGATGACTATGAGCGGGAAAGAGTAGTGGGGATTTGCGCGCGGGGAGAAAAATACCAGCATAAGTTGGAGGAGTTGAAGGCTCTTGTTGATACTGGCTATTGACAGTGCTACACCGGTAGCCGGGGTAGCACTGCTGGAGGGCAATAAACTTTTAAAAGAAGAATTCAGCAACTATAAAAAGACCCATTCTCAGACCTTGATGCCCATGATTGACCGGGTTTTAAGAGAATGTGAATGTAATATTGATGATCTGGCGGCTGTAGCCATCAGCGCTGGACCAGGTTCTTTCACGGGCTTGCGCATAGGTATGGCTACCGCCAAAGGGCTTTGCCTGGCCAGCGGTAAGCCCTTGATAACAGTTGCCACACTCGATGCCCTGGCTTATAATGTGCATCGGAGCCAGGCCCTGGTCTGTCCTCTGCTTGATGCCAGGAAACATGAGGTTTACACCTGTTCTTATGATGTTTCCGGAGCCCGGCCGCGGAGAATGGTGGAGATGTCTGCCTGTTCCCCCGCTGATTTTGTTGAACAAGCTTTGCATTTGGCGCGGAAATTAGGACGGGAAAAGCTTTTGCTGCTGGGGGATGCGTATTACCCTTATGAAGAGTATTTTCACCAGGCCCTGGGGGAGAAATTGCTGGTGGCAGCACCGCACCTGATGTATCCCCGGGCTGCCTCCATAGCCAGCCTGGCTATGTTGAAGCTGGAGGCCGGGGAATGGGAAAACCTGTTCAGCCTGCGACCCCATTATATTAGATTGTCTGAGGCTGAATACCGTCTGGGAAAGGGAGCTCAATGATATACGCACTTTTTCTCTCTGCCTGGTAGTGGAAAAAGGAGCCCAATGATATGCTGAATACCTGTTTCCTTATAAGAAAAATGACTATTAAAGATATTGAGCGGGTGATGATAATTGAAAATGAATCTTTCACCCTGCCCTGGTCGCGAGATTCTTACCTCAAGGAGTTCGATAACGAATATGCCAGCTATCTGGTTTGCGATGTCCGGGGTGAAGTAGCAGCCTATGCCGGTATTTGGGTGGTATTTGAGGAAGCGCATATTACCAATGTCGCAGTTGACAGGCACTTTCGCCAGCAGGGTATGGGCCGGGCTTTGATGGAGAGACTGGAGCAGCAAGCCTTCAATAAAAAGGCGGCTTCTATTATGCTGGAAGTAAGACCTTCCAACCAGGCTGCTTTAACCATGTACAGGAATTTGGGCTATATCCAGACCGGACTGCGCCGGGAATATTATTCCGATAATCGGGAAGACGCTCTGCTTATGACCAAGTATTTGTTTTAAGGAAAATGAGGGGTTATTGGTCATCGGTAGTCAGTCGTCAGACATCAAGAGGGGAAGGGGTTATTTCCTACCTCATTTTACTATATAACAAGCGCCGGCTAACTCACTTTTCATCGTTGGTTGTGGCCTTTGAGGCATAGGAGGTTAGTACGAAAAACAACTTTTTGACGCTTAGGACGCAAACCTGGCACTCAGAAGCGATAATTTGTAATAAGATTAGTGGATTAATGGCTAAGTGCCGACTACAGTAACTTTAATAGCAACCAAAGGGATCGAGTATGTCAACAACCCCGTCCCCTTGTCAAACCTTCTTGTCAACTCGGCGTTGAGGCATGGGGGCAATAATAAAAGAGGTGGTTTAATGCGAAAAAGTCTAATACTGGGTATTGAAACCTCGTGCGATGAAACGGCGGCGGCCATAGTTCGGAACGGAACGGAAATTCTGTCCAATGTGGTGAATTCTCAGATTGAAATACACCAGCAGTTTGGCGGGGTGGTACCTGAAGTTGCTTCCCGCAAGCATATCGAAAATATTGCCGGGGTAGTGCAAAGAGCATTTTACGAGGCCCAGCTGGCTTATTCCGCTATTGATGCGGTAGCGGTAACCAACAGACCGGGACTGGTTGGTGCTCTGCTGGTAGGGGTTTCCTTTGCTAAAGCTTTTGCCTATGGGCTGGAGAAACCGCTGATTGCCGTAAATCATCTGCATGGACATATCTATGCCAACTTTTTAGAGCATAAGGAAATTGAATTTCCGGCCATTTGCCTGGTAGTTTCCGGGGGGCATACCAGTCTTCTCTTAATGACGGATCAAAATAGCATGGAATTGCTGGGGGAGACCCGCGATGATGCAGCCGGGGAGGCTTTTGACAAGGTGGCCCGCTTTTTAGGATTGGGTTATCCCGGGGGGCCGGCGATTCAGGCAGCTGCCGCCAAAGGACAAGCTGGCCAGTTGAAGTTGCCGCGGGTTTTCCTGGATAGAAATGATTTTGAGTTCAGCTTCAGCGGACTCAAGACGGCTGCTATGAACCAGTGGAACAAATTGCAGCGTCGGGGCCAGGCCAATGTCTATGATATGGCGGCTGAGTTTCAGGCAGCTTTGGTGGAAGTCCTGGTGGAAAAGAGCATTAAGGCGGCAGTCAAGTATCAGGTCAGAAGCGTTATGATGGCAGGAGGGGTTGCCGCTAACCAGGAATTGCGGAATTTGATGAAAAACAGGGCGAAAGAAGCTGGCTTAAAGCTCTTCTATCCCTCCCTAAAACTCTGTACGGACAATGCTGCCATGATTGCGGCTAATGCCCATTATCACTATGGCAATAGGAGTTTTGCCCCTCTTTCATTGAATGCTCATCCCAGCCTATTGTCCCTGTGAAAAATGCCTGTGGATAATGTGGATAAGTCTGTTGATAATTCATATTCCCGCAGTTTAGCAACATTGCGCCTGGTCAGAATTGTCCTATGACCGGAGTGATATCCCGAATATTGAATATTAGCTCCCTGTGGATAAAGAGAGAAGTCAGGAGTGGTAAGCTTGCACCCGGTATTGATAAAAATTGGAGCGGTAACTGTCTATTCCTGGGGTTTTATGCTGGCAGTGGCAGTGATTGTGGGAATAATTGGGGCCAGGAATTTAATCAGAAAAGAGGGCTGGGATGAGGACCTGGCTTTTGATCTGGTTCTGGTCATGGTAGTTGCTGGTTTAGTGGGAGCCCGGCTTTTATATGTTTCCATTTATGAAAGGGAGCTTTTTCTTAAGCCGCTATTAATGTTTATGCCCGGCTCCAATGGCTTTGCCGGGCTGGTATGGTATGGTGGCTTGTTGGGAGGGCTTTTGGGACTCGTTATTTATGTCTGGAAAAAGCAGCTTCCTTTTTGGAAGCTGGGGGATATATTTTCTCCTTTTGCCGCCCTGGGTTATGCCCTGGTAAGAATCGGCTGTTTCCTGGCTGGTTGCTGTTATGGCAAGGTTTGCATTTCGGTTCCCGGAGTGGTTTTCCCATTGGTGGACGATCTCCCCCGTCATCCTACCCAGCTCTACAGCTCGGGGATTAATCTGCTTTTTTTCTTTTTCTTGCTCTGGTTTTACCCCCGAAAAAAGTTTCCCGGGCAGGTCTTTCTCCTTTATCTACTGCTCTACTCATCTTACCGCTTTATTATGGAATTCTTCCGGGCCAACCTGGTAATGTATGGCCCCTTTTCCACCAGCCAGACCTACAGCCTGGTTCTTTTTGCCCTGGCGGCGGTTTTGTATTATTTGCAATTTAGAAAACACGGCAAGGTTAAAGAATAAACAGGGGAGGAAATCCATGGAAGACAGATGGCTGAGGAGACAATCATTAAGAAAGGGGATGCTGGAAAGCAGAAATGCCATGTCACCCTCTGAGGTGGAAGAATTCAGCCGGTGTATAGGCTGTCGCCTGGAAGAGCTGGAGCCCCTGCGCCAGGCGAAAAGTATTATGGGCTTTGCGGCAGTAAAAAATGAAGTGGATTTACGACCCTTCCTGAAACAGCAACGGGGTCAAGGCAAAAGGATTTTTCTGCCCCGGGTAGAAAGTGCTGGAGAAATGGCAGCGGTTGAGTTCCAGGGATGGGAACAATGCGCAAGTGGGCCTTTCGGGATTAGAGAACCTCTGGGGAAAGCCGTTCCGGCAGCAGAAATAGATGTAGTCCTGGTACCGGGACTGGTATTTGATGCCAGGGGGTATCGCCTGGGTTACGGAAAAGGATATTATGACCGTTTTTTAGCCGGGATAGGGGAGAGAGTTTTCAAGTGTGGTGTTTGCTATGAATTTCAGCTGGTCGATGATAGCTTCCCTGATTCCCTGGATGTTCCGGTACACTGGATAGTAACGGAAAAATCAGAACTGGTAGTAAACTGGGAGTTCTTCTAATCACCCGGCACTCAGTTATTATCCGCCCAAGACTATTGCCAATTATTGTTTCTGAGTGCCGGGTCTGTGTCCTTCTTTCGTCAAAACTTTATTATCTTACTAACCTCCATGCCCAGGGGCACAACCACTGATGGAAAGTGAGTATCGGTATAACCCCTCACTCTTTACTCCTTAGTATTTACTTCAACCGCCTCTTTCAAGGCGGCAAATACTCCGCCCAGGCCCGCCAGGTCGCTGGGAATAATCAGCTTGGTGGACTGGCCATCACCGATTTCCTTCAAGGCTTCCAGGGATTTAAGGGCCAGTACCTTGTTGTCGGCACCAGCGTCTTTAATCATCACCAGGCTGTCAGCAAAAGCCCTTTGCACATTTAGGATAGCCTGGGCTTCACCTTCCGCCCGCAGTATCTGGGCCTCCCTCATTCCTTCTGCTTCCTTAATGGCTGCTTCCCGTATGGCTTCGGCGTTGAGAATCGCCGCCTGTTTCAGGCCTTCCGCTTCCAGGATGGCGGCAGTCTTTTGCCCTTCCGCCCTCAGGATGGCTTCTCTTTTCTCCCTCTCCGCCCGCATCTGTTTTTCCATGGCTGTCTGGATATCCTGGGGTGGTAGAATGTTTTTTAACTCCACCCGGTTTACCTTGATGCCCCATTTGTCCGTGGCTTCGTCCAGAATGGAACGCAGTTTGGTATTGACCAGATCTCGGGAGGTAAGGGTTTCATCCAATTCCAGGTCGCCCACGATATTCCTCAAGGTAGTAGCAGTCAGGTTTTCTATAGCCAGGATGGGGCGAGAAATCTCATAAGTGTATTTGAAGGCATCAGTAACCTGGTAATAGATAACAGTATCAATCATCATGGTGACATTATCCTTGGTAATAACTGGTTGGGGCGGAAAATCCACCACCTGTTCACGCAGATCCACCACAGCTCTGAATCGGTCAATGAACGGAATAATCACATTTATACCCTTTTCGGCGTTCTTGTGGTATTTACCCAGCCTTTCCACTATGCCCACGGTAGCCTGTTTAATAATCTTGATGGAGGAGAAGGCCAGCATAATAACAAATATTACCAGCATAAAATTAACAAACAAACCTAATACCAGGTCCATCATCACCACTCCTTTTCAAAAAATGATTCCTCTGCAAAAAGTAATAATTATGCATTTGCTTGCATAAATATTCCGCTCGCAGTCTACGCATGGGCAACACCTGCGGCTTATCTCGCGGCTCAAGGGGTACGCGCTAATCTCCCATCCATGGTCAGGTAGCGCTCGCGCGACGTCCTGTTGCTCGCCCCCTTTCGCCTGCTCGTCTTCGCCTGGTGTTGCATCCATGCTTCGCCAACGCTCGCTTTGTATATTTATGCAACCCTTATGCAACAAAAGGGGTTTTTGCGGTGGAGTCCAAAATATATAATTATTCGTTTGTTTCCAGGTCGGCTTTTTCTACCAGGAGCTTAACCCCCTCAATTCCAGCTACTACAACGCGAGTAGCTTCCTCGATTTCTTGATGGGATACCGCCGTCCACACTTCACCATTAACTTTAACCTGCCCATATTCCAGGGGGGCGATACTGCTAAGGCTTATTCCATGCTGTCCTACCAGGGCGTTGACATTGCTGGCGGTGTCATTGCTTTTAAAGAATTTCAGCACTAGAGGCCGGGTAAATATGATAAAAAGAAGGGTAAAAACAGCGAATACCAGCAACTGGCCCTCCAGGCCGGGAAGGAGTTTCAAGGCGGCACCGGCTGCTACCAGCAGAGCGGAAAGGGCTAACCACAGAAACCATAGACCAACGGTGAAGACTTCAATGGCTCCAAATACTACAGCTATTAAAATCCACTGTAAAAAGGACATGAATATCACCTCCCGCACCTTGCTTTTCTATCTAATAATACCACAGAAAACCGGGATTCTTACCGTAGAGATTTTTTTAATAATATTTATCATATAGCAAGTCAGGAAAATTTTCGCAGCTACCCTGGCCTATTTGCAATTAATTGTAGTATATTATCTCTTGTTGTATAATATTAAGCGTAATTATCTCCGACTCATACCGGCCTAAGGTGATGGCTATGGTGGTTGAGCGATTGGGTATGGAGGGAAACCTCTGTGCCTCCCGTTTGGAAAGGAGTAATATTAAGTGCAGTGCTTAATAACACCCCTTGTCCGGGGTGATTTTTTTTGTGGAGGTGTTTGGAAAGTGACTGATAGGAAGGAGCTTGTAGTGAAGCTAAAGGACTTGTTTCCCCAGGGGAGAATCTCTTGTACCGAAGCTCATGATTTAGCCCGAAAGTGGGACATGGATCCCCGGGAACTGGGAGAAGCGTGTGATGAGGCGGGAATCAAGATTTCTGGCTGTGAATTAGGCTGCTTTTAGGCTGGACAAGCTTTTCCCTGCAGCAGGGAGGGGGGAAAATATGCTGGACAAATTCGAAAGAAATATTAACTATATGCGAATATCCCTTACTGACAGATGTAATTTACGTTGTCGCTATTGCATGCCCGAGACCGGTGTCGATAACCTTACTCATTATTCTATACTGAGCCTGGAAGAAATGGCCAGGTTGGTTCGGATAGCCAGTGAGTTGGGAATACAAAAAATCCGGCTGACTGGAGGAGAACCGCTGGTTCGCAAAAATGTGCCTCAATTGGTTAGTTATATTGCACAACTTCCCCTTATCGATGATATTGCTTTGACCACCAATGGAATCTTGTTTGCTGATTTGGCGGAGGAACTAAAAAATGCCGGTTTAAACCGGGTTAACTTCAGCCTGGACAGCCTGGTTCCGGAAAAATTCAAGTATATTACGCGTCGGGGAGACTTATCCCAGGTAAAAGAGGCTATTTTTAAAGCCCTGGAACTTGATATGCACCCGGTAAAGATCAATGTGGTGGTTATCCGGGGATTTAATGACGATGAAATTATTGATTTTGTGGAACTGGCCCGGAAATATCCTCTGCATGTGCGTTTTATCGAATTTATGCCCGTAGGTGACCTGTTGTTCTGGAACCAGGAGCGGATGATGCGCTCGCAGGATATTAAAGATTATATTGAGGAAAGCTATGTTCTGTATCCCCAGAAAAAAGTGCCGGGGAATGGACCAGCCAAGTATTATAGCCTGGAGGACGGAGAAGGTTCACTTGGTTTTATTAGTCCCATGAGCAACCATTTTTGCGGGGAGTGCAATCGCATCCGTATGACGGCTGAAGGTGGTCTCAGAGGATGTCTTTATGACAAACGAGAGGTTAATTTGAAAACAGCCCTTAAAAATGATTCCAGTGATGAAGAGATAAAAGAACTCTTTATTTGGGCCATTAAAGCTAAACCAGCCCGGCATCATATGAATAATGGCTGGGGCGAAGAAAATAAGCGCAAGATGTATCAAATCGGAGGATAAGGATGGAATTTACGCACATTAACGAGCAGGGTTATGCCCGGATGGTGGATGTGACCAGCAAAAATGATAGCGAACGGGTGGCTGTTGCTCAAGCCCTGGTCAAGATGCAGCCTGAAACCATGGAAAAAATTAAAAACGGAGCTATAAAAAAAGGAGATGTTCTGGGGGTGGCCCAAATTGCCGGCATTATGGGAGCCAAGCAGACCCCAGCCCTTATTCCCATGTGCCACCCCTTGAACCTGACTTCCGTCAATCTTGATTTTTCTTTTGATGAAGTCAATTCCAGTATTATAATTGAGGCGGAAGTTAAAACCACCGGTAAAACCGGGGTGGAAATGGAAGCCATTATGGCGGTCACTGTGGCCGCTTTAACCATCTATGACATGAGTAAAGCAGTGGATCACTGGATGGAAATCACAGATATTAAGCTTTTGGAAAAAAGCGGAGGAAAGAGCGGCCACTTATTAAGGTGTCAAGGGGAAGGTTCTCCTGACATTTTGTAGAATTCTATCAGGTGCTCATAAGAGTGCTCCAGTTGATTGCAAACGAAGGCTCTATAGATTTGACCACCCTCTGTATTCTGTATAGTTTGCATGCCAAATAGTTCACTGGTGAAATCAAGGAGCGCGTTACCTGTAAAAAAGGATTGGTTTTTTGGACAGCTTCTTTTGGCAATATGTGGAGAAAAGGAGTTAATTATGAAAAAAAATGGCAAACTTCATTCAATATGCATAAGTCCGGAAAGGGCTCAGCTTAAAACGGAAGTGGACCAGGCCCGGCTTATTGAGAATTTTGGCATTGAAAATGATGGGCATGCGGGTGATTGGCACCGGCAGGTAACCTGTCTTAACTGGGCCAGTGTGGTAAAAGCCAACAAAGAGCATAATCTCCAAGTTGGGCCGGGAGCCTTTGCGGAGAACCTTCTTATTGAAGGATTGGATCTGGTTGGAGTAGGAGTCGGGGGCAGGCTAAAAATTGGGGATGAAGCGATTTTGCAGGTATCCCAGATAGGAAAAGAAGATCATCCCAGTGTGGTAACCCGTACCCTGGGTGTAACCTTGCTCCCATACGAGGGCTTGTTCTGCCAGGTCATGCAAGGCGGAACCATAAAAAAAGGTGATCCGGTAGAAGTTCTGTAGCGTGTTTTGGAGGTTTGAACACCAGCCAGGAGAACTGTCCCTGTGGCAGGCCTGTGGCAAGTGCTGAATACGATGAGGTGATTAACAAAGTGTATCGGGTGGGAATACTAGTAATGAGTGACAAAGGTTCCCGAGGGGAAAGAGACGATCGCAGCGGTCAACAGATTCAAGATTTGCTGGGTGAAGGGTACCAGGTTGCATATTACGAAGTGATAGCGGACGAGAAGGAAGAAATTATTAAACGACTTATCTATGCCTGTGATGTACTTTCCCTCAACCTCCTGCTTACTTCCGGGGGTACCGGATTTTCCAGCCGTGATGTGACTCCCGATGCTACCCTGGAGGTTATTGAAAAGACGGTGCCAGGGATACCGGAGGCTATGCGTTTATATGGTATGCAAAATACACCTAAAGCCATGCTGTCACGAGCTGTTGCCGGTATTCGGGGACAAAGCTTGATTATCAACCTGCCGGGAAGTGTAAAAGGGGTCAGAGAATCATTGGAGGCTGTTTTGCCCGCACTGGATCACGCTCTGGATATTCTGCTTGGTTCAGCTGCTGAATGTGGGCAGGGCTAAATTGAACTTGAAATTTAAAAAAAGCTGATATTTAGAGGTATAAAAAGAAAAAGACAGTAGCATAATATTAATCGGAAATATTGGGCGGATTTCGCTGGTTATTTCATTTGAATACTTGACGGGTCTTGCCTAATATTATAAATAAATGTTAGCACTCACAATCATTGAGTGCTAACAACCAAGAAACAATAGAAGGAGGTATACCCTTGAAGATTCAACCTTTAGGAGATCGTCTGGTGGTAAAAGTAGCTGAAGTGGCTGCAGAAAAAACTAAAAGTGGGCTGTATGTACCGGACACCGCTAAAGAGAAACCCCAGGAAGGCGAAGTTCTGGCTGTAGGTCCCGGAGCCTTGAATGACAAAGGCGAGAGAATGCCTATGGATGTGGCGGTAGGAGATAAGGTTATTTTCTCCAAGTATGGTGGAACTGAGATCAAGCTTGATGGAGAAGAGTATCTGGTCATGTCACAAAGAGATATCCTGGCGAAAATAAACTAAAAGGAGGATACATAGATGTTATCCAAAGAAATAAAGTTTGGTGAAGAAGCAAGAAGAGCATTGGAAAGAGGAGTAGATACTCTGGCCAATGCTGTAAAAATCACTCTTGGACCTAAAGGAAGAAATGTGGTTCTGGATCGTAAATTCGGTTCACCTACCATCACCAATGACGGTGTTACCATAGCCCGTGACATTGACCTCAAAGATCCGTGGGAAAACCTGGGTTGCCAACTGGTCAAGGAAGTTGCCATAAAGACTAATGACATAGCCGGCGATGGTACTACCACCGCTACCTTGCTGGCCCAGGCAATGATTAAAGAAGGTCTGAAGAATGTTGCTGCCGGAGCTAATCCCATGATTATGAGAAGGGGTATTGACAAGGCGGTAACAGCGATTGTTGACGAAATCAAGGCTCTAAGTAAACCGGTTGAATCGAGAGATTCCATTGCTCAGGTAGCGGCCATATCCGCCGATGATCCTGAAATCGGTCAATTGATAGCGGATGCCATGGAAAAAGTGGGCCGGGACGGGGTAATAACCGTTGAAGAATCACAGTCTGTAGGTACTTCCCTGGAAGTTGTGGAAGGTATGAACTTTGATCGTGGTTATATATCTCCCTATATGATCACCAATACGGAAAAGATGGAGGCAGTACTGGAAGACCCGTATATTCTGATTAGCGACAAGAAGATTTCTGTTATCGGTGAAGTTCTTCCCGTGTTGGAAAAAGTAGTCCAAACCGGGAAACCCATGCTCTTAATTGCTGAGGATGTAGAAGGGGAAGCCCTGGCCACCCTGGTAGTGAACAAACTGCGCGGAACCTTCAACTGTGTGGCAGTAAAAGCTCCGGCTTTTGGGGAAAGAAGAAAAGCTATGCTCGAAGACATAGCTGTCCTCACCAACGGGCAGGTAGCGACCGAGGATCTGGGCATTAAAATGGAAAATGTATCCCTGGATATGCTGGGCAAAGCCCGTCAAGTAGTAATCAAGAAGGATGAGACTATCATTGTGGATGGGGCTGGTTCCGAACAAGCCATCCGCGACCGCGGCGCCAATATCAAGAAACAACTGGAAGAAACTGAATCAGAATACGATCGGGAAAAACTGCAGGAGAGACTGGCCAAGCTGTCCGGTGGGGTAGCGGTAATCCAGGTGGGAGCTGCTACTGAAACCGAATTGAAGGAAAGAAAGCATCGTATTGAAGACGCTCTGGCCGCCACCAAGGCAGCAGTTGAGGAAGGAATCGTCTCCGGTGGAGGAGTAGCCCTGATAAATGCTATCAAGGCTATAGACAAGATTGAGGTTCAGGGTGATGAATTAACCGGAGTAAATCTGGTAAAGAAAGCTATGGAAGAACCCCTGCGCCAGATTGCCAATAATGCCGGCATCGAGGGCTCAGTGGTGGTAGAAAAAGTTAAGGAAGCAGAAACAGGAATCGGCTATAATGCTCTGACAGGAGTATATGAAAATATGTTTGCCGCCGGTATTATTGACCCGGCCAAGGTAACCCGCTCAGCCGTACAGAATGCGGCCAGTATTTCCGCTATGGTTCTCACTACCGAAGCAGTTGTAAGTGAGATCCCGGGTGAAGACGAGATGAAAGGCATGGGCGCTGCCGGTATGGGCGGCATGGGGGGAATGGGCGGAATGATGTAGCCAGTCCCTCCTTTCTCAGAAGAAACTCTAATAAAAACAGCCGAATAAAAACAGCCGACCTCTATAAAAGGGGTCGGCTGTTTTACTTGCAAAGACTCCAACGCTCTCTTGCCCTGATAGGGGGATGTAATAACCCCGTCCCCATGTCAGGTTTTATTTCGCAGCAGTATACTCGGCCAGGATTTGTGCAAAAATACGGGATACCGGCAGGATTTCTTTGATTTTAAAGACATTTTGCCCGGCGAAAACCACGCCATCGTCAACCTGTCCATCATGGGCATGGTTCAAAGCCTGAAGAATACAGTAATCGGCCGAACAATTCTTCAGACAAGCATCACAATATTCAGGCTCGGGGGCGTTTCCCTCGCTGATAAGCTGGGCAAATTTGTTTTTAAGAGCCCGTCCCGGCATTCCTACCGGGCTTTTTATAATAATCACATCTTCTTCCCGAGCTTCAAGGTAGAGCTGTTTGTACTCATCTGCCACCGAACATTCTTCACTTAAGACAAAGCGAGTTGCCATCTGAATCCCGCTGGCCCCGAGTTTAACCATATCCGCCATATCCTTCCCGTCAACTATGCCTCCGGCAGCTATCACCGGTATCTTAACGGTTTCCACGATTTCCGGCAATATGTCTTTGATAGAACGGTCAGTTCCCAGGTGCCCGCCCGCTTCAGAACCCTCAGCCACTACCGCCGGAGCCCCTGATTTTTCCGCCAGGCGGGCAGCTTTAGCCGATGAGACGATAGGAACCACGGCAGTGGTGGAATCCTGTACCCAGCGAAAGATATCCCGGGAAAAACCAGCCCCGGTAAAAATAATGTCTATCTTTTCATCTATAGCCGTTTTTACCAATTCCGCAAACTGGCGGGCGGCAAACATTATGTTTACCCCCAGTATTCCCCCCTCTGCCCGGCTACGGGCCTGGCGTATTTCTTCCTTTAATTCCGCGAGTGAAATACCAGTAGCGCCGATAACTCCGATACCCCCGGCTCTGGCTACCGCCGAAGCCAGGGAGGCAGTAGAAACACGAACTGACATACCGCCTTGAACAATGGGAAAGCGGGGGATATATTCAGCGATTCTGAGTGTTGGCAGTTGCAAAATTAAATACCTCCTACGATAAATTGAAATAAATAACAAAATTAAAATATTTTGCTTTTATTATCATGCCTAATTAATTATAATTGATTCATATTCACAATTGAAGCATATCGCGAGAAATGCTTCAATTGTCAAACAATTGCGAAAACTCTTGACTTTTTTTCCCTATACTGGTTTAATAACTTATGCCATTGATTTATACAAAATTGTGCACAAATACCCCGTTAAAAACTTGAATTTTCAACTAAAATACCTTTCATTTTCAAAGGGTTAGTAAGAAAATAGAATACCTTCTGTTTTTATCGATGGTTGTGCCCTCGGGGCATGGGGGAATAGTGAGAAATAGAATACCTCATATTTTTTCTCAGTGCTTAATGCCCTCAACCTTACAGTTGTTATATTTGCAGGCTGGAGGGTTACATAAATATGATGAGTTGATTTGCTAAAGATGAATACAATTATCTGGTGAACTTTTACTTTTTTAAGCAAGCTGAAATGACAATACAAGGTGGTGCATTAATTGAAGGTTCAGATACTGGGTATGGGACACTCTCTTCCTGACAGAATACTCAATAACCAGGAACTTGAACAAATGGTGGATACCAGCCACGAGTGGATTGTGGAGAGAACCGGTATACTGGAGCGCCGGATTGCTGATAAGGATATGGCTACTTCGGATTTATGCTGGCAAGCAGCGAAAATAGCCTTGGAACGCTCCGGCACTGAAGCTAACGAACTGGATTTAATAATTGTGGGTACATCCAGTCCGGACATGCTGTTTCCTTCCACGGCCTGTATAGTACAGGATCGGCTTGGAGCCGGCAAGGCTGCCGCCTTTGATGTGGAAGCCGGTTGTACCGGCTTTGTCTATGCTCTGGGTATAGCGGAAAAATTTCTCCTCTCCCCGGAATACAAGAAAATACTGGTAATAGGTGCTGATCTTTGTTCCCGATTCACCGATTATACTGACCGCAACACCTGCGTTTTATTCGGGGACGGAGCTGGTGCGGCCGTAATAGGAAAAGGGAATTCCGGGCCCGGAATTTTAAGCACTTATCTGGGGGCGGATGGTTCAGGCGCCAGGCACCTTTATATGCCTGCCGGGGGCTCGGCTTTACCCCCAAGTAAAGAGACCTTGGAACAACGCCTCCACTTTATAAGAATGGACGGCAACGAGATATTTAGATTTGCTACCAAAATTGTGGTTAAGGTGAGTGAAAAGCTACTCACGGGAGCGGGCTTGAGCTACCAGGATGTAGATCTTTTCGTTCCGCACCAGGCTAACCTGCGCATAATAAAAACCGCCATGAAAAGGATGAGGATTCCAAAGGAAAAAACCTTGATCAATCTGGATTACTTTGGCAATATGAGTGCCGCCTGCATTCCCGTAGGCCTGTCCATGGCCGAAGAGGCGGGGAAACTAAAAAATGGAGACCTTGTTTTGATGGTGGCCTTTGGGGCTGGTCTCAGTTATGGCGGGATTCTCTTACGCTGGGGGAGGGATTAAGATGTTTTTTAAGACGAATCTTTGTAATTTATTAAATGTTGAATATCCCCTTATTCAAGGGGCTATGGCCTGGATAGCCGGAGGAAATCTGGCTGCCGCTGTATCTCAAGCCGGTGGTTTGGGAGTAATAGGAGCTTCCGGGGCTGAACCCGTCTGGATAAAGCAGGAGATAGACCAGGTAAGGAAGCTGACCGGCAAGCCCTTCGGAGTGAATCTGATGCTGGCGGCTCCTGGCATAGAAAAGGTAATAGAACTCATTATCCAGGAAAAAGTCCCGGTAGTAACCACTGGAGGGGGAAATCCCGGTCCCTATATGGAAAGGCTCAAAGCCGCCGGAATAAAGGTCATTCCAGTGGTAGCTTCAGTAGCCCTGGCCCGGCGCCTCAGCCGTCTCGGGGCGGATGCGATAGTAGCTGAAGGGACGGAATCAGGAGGACATGTGGGGGAGATGACTACCATGTGCCTGGTTCCTATGGTAGTGGATGCGGTTGATGTTCCGGTAATAGCCGCCGGGGGCATAGCCGATGGCCGAGGTTTGATAGCGGCCCTGGCGCTGGGTGCCCAGGGGGTACAAATGGGAACCCGCTTCATCTGTGCTGAAGAATGTAATGTACATCCGGCTTACCAGCAAAGGGTAATCAAGGCCAAAGACCGTGACACCGTAATATGCGGCCAGTCCAGCGGACATCCGGTTCGGGTTATTCGCAACCAGTTTACCCGGGAATATCTTAAAAGCGAAAAGATGGGTGCGGGTCAGGAAGAACTTGAGCGGCTCGGTAAGGGACGCTATCCGGCAGCGGCAGTGGAAGGTCGCATAGATGAAGGAAGTGTCCTGGCTGGACAGATTTGCGGCCTGGTTAGAGAGGTGCAGCCCGCCGCCGAGATTGTTGCCGGTATTATAAGTCATGCCTGCCGAATAAAGAATATTCTGGGGGGGATAGAATGCCAAGAATAGCTTTTGTTTTTCCCGGTCAGGGTGCGCAATACCCTGGAATGGGAAAGGAATTGGCTGAAAAATATGAGGAAGCAGCCCAGGTTTTTGCCACGGCGGATAGAATCAGCCCCTACAGCATAAGTAGCCTTTGTTTTGAAGGTTCGCCGGAGCAATTGAACCAGACCGAGTTTGCTCAACCCGCCTTGCTTGTAAGTAGCATGGCAGCTCTGGTTGTTGCCAAAAAATCAGGAATTTGTGCCGAGGTTTTAGCCGGGCTCAGCCTGGGAGAATACACTGCCCTGGTGGCTGCCGGAGCCTTAAATTTGGAGGAAGCCCTTCCTCTGGTGCAAAAGCGGGCAATACTCATGCAGGAAGCTGTTCCTCCCGGCCAGGGAGCCATGGCAGCGGTTTTAGGAATGGATGCGCTCAGCCTGGAAAATATTTGCAGTAAGGCAGTAGGCCAGGTGGGTATTGCTAACTACAATTGCCCGGGACAACTGGTTATTTCCGGTGAAATGGAAGCGGTTCGGGCAGTGACTGCCAGTATCAAGGAGACAGGTGGGCGGGTGATCCCCCTGGCGGTAAGCGTGCCTTCTCACAGCCCGCTAATGTACGAGGCTGCTATGAAATTGAAAGCGGAGCTGGCGCAGGTGAAGTGGCAGCAACCCCTTATCCCCGTAGTCAGCAATGTTAATGCTCAGGAAAACGGCCCTGAAGAATTTGAGGAATTGCTGACCCAACAACTTTTTAAGCCAGTACTCTGGGAACAGAGTGTCAGATATATGATGAATAAGGCCGATTATTTTATTGAAATAGGTCCTGGCTCCACCCTCTCCGGTTTGATAAAGAAGATCGACCGCAATCGGGTGCTGGGGCAGGTGGAAGATTCGAAATCACTGGAAAAGCTTTTAAAAAAGGTGGAATCGATATGAATTCAAAAGTAGCGTTGGTAACCGGGAGTTCCCGGGGTATAGGCCGGACCATTGCCCTGAAACTGGCCCGGGAAGGATACCGGGTGGCAGTAAACTACTACAATAACCCGCAGGAAGCTCCCGAGAGAATTAAAGAAAACCAGGAGCAAGCCCAGGAGGTACTGCAGGAAATAGAAGCTGCTGGGAGCAGTGGCATTGTGCTGGGGGCGGATGTTTCTGACCCGGCTATGGCGCGGGAATTGGTAGAAGCAGTCATCAAGGAATACGGCCAGATTGATGTTCTGGTAAACAATGCCGGGATCAACAAGGATCAACTGATATTGCGCATAAAAGACGAGGAATGGGATAAGTTAATAAATACCAATCTAAGCTCGGCTTTTTATTGCTGCCGGGAAGCTCTCAAGCAGATGGTAAGAAAGCGTTATGGTAGAATAATAAATATCTCTTCAGTGGTAGGACTCAGCGGAAACGCGGGACAGGCTCACTATGCAGCCTCCAAGTCGGGATTGTTGGGATTGACCTTTTCCATAGCCCGGGAATATGGAGTTCGGGGTATCACGGCCAATGTGATTGCCCCCGGCTATATCCAGAGTGATATGACGGCTGGTTTTAGTCCGGAGCAGAAGGAAAAGATGCTGTCGGCTATTGCACTGGGCCGATTGGGAACTCCGGAAGATATCGCCGGGGTGGTGGTCTTTTTGGCCTCAGATGCGGCTGCTTATCTTACCGCTCAGGTTATAAAGGTGGATGGAGGAATGTCCTAACGCTTACTTCCATGTTACTGTCAAAAGCACTTTTGGGTTTAAAAGATGACTCCACTGCAAAAACTCCTTTTGTTGCATAAGGGTTGCATAAATATACAAAGCGAGCGTTGGCGAAGGTGAAAGCGGGCGGTCGAAGACCGCCCTTACAATGCCTTGCAGTCGCTATTAAGGTTGTTGCGCTTGATTCGGAACGACACGGGGGTCGTTCCCTACCATACCCTGCGGTCGCTATTAAGGACGCTGGAGCGGTATATTTTATGCAAACGAATGCATATTAATAACTTTTTGCAGTGACATCAGAGATGTATTAAGATGACGAGAGACATTGGTGAAGGCTTTTTTCCCAGCCTTTAAAAGGGTATTATAGAGAAGTATCGCGTGAGAGGTAAGGAATGCTATTAAGATTCTGGCCCCCCTCAGCGTTACCAGATAAAAAACAAGGAGGAAGTAAAAGAGTGAACGTATTTGAGGAACTGAAAAAGATTATTGTGGAGATCAAGGATATTCCCGAGGACGAAATCCAGCTCGAATCGAAATTTGCCGAAGATCTCGAGGCTGATTCCCTGGATATCGTCGAAATGCTGATGCTGCTGGAAGAGAAATTTGAAATCCAGATTCCCGAGGAGGAAGCAGCCAAACTGAAAACGGTTAAAAATGTGGTGGATTATGTAGAAGCAAAGTTGTAGTAAACGGCTAAGTAAAGAGGTGATTACATGCCCGCTCGCCGAGTGGTAATTACCGGTTTGGGGATGATTTCCCCTATCGGCAACAATAAAAAGGAATTTTGGGACAACCTGCTGGAAGGGCGCGGTGGCATAGGCCAAATCGATCGTTTTGACACCAGTGATTTCCCTACCAGGATTGCGGCTCAGGTGAAGGACTTCAATGCGCAGGATTATATACCCCGCAAGGATGCCAGGCGCATGGATCTTTTTGTTCAGTACGCCTGTTCCGCGGCGAAAATTGCGGTAGAAGATGCCGGATTGCAGCTTACTAGTGATGAAGCCCCACGGGTAGGGGTATGGATAGGTTCTGGTATTGGAGGAATCCAAACCTTTGAAGAACAACATGCCAAAATGCTGCAAAAAGGCGTAAACGGATTGAGCCCTTTCTTTATTCCCATGATGATTTCCAACATGGCCGCAGGTCAAGTAGCCATTATTTTGGGAGCCAGAGGACCCAATGGCTGCACAGTAACCGCCTGTGCTTCCGGGAGCAATTCCATTGGCGAAGCCCTGCAATTGATTCGTTTGGGTAAGGCTGATGTAATGATAGCCGGAGGAACTGAAGCTTCCATTACTCCGGTGGCCGTAGGGGGCTTTTGTGCTATGAAGGCTCTTTCTACCGCCAATGAGGACCCCGGTCGGGCCTGCCGTCCCTTTGATATCAAGCGTGATGGTTTTGTCATGGGCGAAGGAGCAGCTATCCTGGTTCTGGAGGAAATGGAGCATGCCCTGAGGCGTGGGTCCAGGATTTATGCGGAATTGTGCGGCTACGGCGCCAGTGCCGATGCGGTTCATATGGTGCAGCCGGATATTGAAGGCCGGGGAGCGGCCCTGGCGTTTTCCATGGCCCTGGCTGATGCCGGCATCAAGCCGGAAGAAGTTGACTATATCAATGCCCATGGCACCGGCACCGAACTTAATGATCAGGTGGAAACCAGGGCTATAAAGAGTGTTTTTGCGGAGCATAGCTACCAAATGCTGGTTAGTTCAACCAAGCCCTATACCGGGCACATGTTGGGGGCGGCAGGGGCCATAGAATTGATTGCCTCGGTCTTATCTCTGGTAAATAATACCGTTCCCCCTACCCTGAACTTGGAAGAGCCTGATCCCCTCTGTGACCTGGACTATGTGCCAGGCAAGGCCCGCCAGAAGGAGCTGAAGGTGGTTCTGTCGGATTCTCTGGGCTTCGGGGGTCACAATGCCGCCCTGGTGATACGAAAAATACAAAATGGGAGATAAACTAATGAAAAAACTGGAATTGAATAGCGAAGAAATAATGAAGATTTTGCCTCACCGTTATCCTTTCCTGCTGGTAGATCGGATTATTGAACTGACTCCTGGGGAGAGGGCCGTGGGTATAAAAAACCTTAGCGTTAACGAACCCTTTTTTCCCGGACATTTCCCCGGTCACCCGGTAATGCCCGGAGTGCTCATGATCGAGGCCATGGCTCAGGTAGGCGCCTGTGCCATATTATGTGATGAGAAATATCAAGGCCGTTTGGGTTACCTGGCGGGGGTGGATCGTATTCGCTTCAAGCGTATGGCGACTCCCGGCGATAGCTTGCTGATTACTACCGAATTCACGGCGATCAAGGGCAATATCGGCAAGGGAAAAGGGCAGATAAAGATTAACGAGGAATTGGTTTGCGGAGGTGAATTCCTGTTTGCCCTGAGTTAAGATAGGGCATACAGGTAAAAATGATAAAAAATACTTTTTCGCGAAAAAAATATTTCGCTCTAAGCAGGAAGATGGAAAGTGAAGAGGAGGAAAAGAGAGTTGCCCTCCCCATAAACTGTCCTTCCTGTTCGGCCAGGATAGCGGCAGAAGCCCTGCACCGCAACCTCATGGTCTGCCCCAAATGTCAGCACCACTTCTCTCTCAGCGCTCGTGAGCGTATTGACTTGATGGTTGATAACGGCAGTTTTCAGGAGATTGACGCTGCTTTGAGCTCCTTAGATCTGCTTGACTTTCCCGGATACCAGGAAAAACTGGAAAAGGCCTGGGAAGTTTCGGGATCCCGTGAAGCCATAATTACTGGCCTGGCCACCATTGGTGGGCATAAACTGGTTTTAGGGGTAATGGAGTCAGACTTTATGATGGCCAGTATGGGGTCGGTAGTGGGAGAGAAGGTTTGCCGGGCGGTAGAACAGGCCATGGAACTTGCCTGTCCCCTGTTAATCTGTTCTTGCTCCGGCGGAGCCCGTATGCAGGAAGGTATGGTCGCCTTGATGCAAATGGCCAAGACCAGTGCGGTATTGGGGAAGTTTAACCAGGCTGGACTGCTCTATATTTCTCTTTTGACCCATCCCACCACTGGCGGAGTTTCAGCCAGCTTCGCTTCCCTGGCGGATATTATTCTGGCTGAGCCCGGTGCCCTTATTGGTTTTGCTGGCCCCCGGGTTATCAAGCAGACAATTGGACAGCAGTTGCCGGCCAAGTTTCAGCGTTCCGAATTTCTTTTGGAGCATGGCATGATCGACCTGGTTGTGGAACGATCACAGCTAAAAGCAACTTTGAGCAGCTTGCTAGGGCTTCATTGCGGGCATGGGGACGGTTCTTATGCCCGCAAAAGGCGGGCAAAAGAACCGTCCCCATGCCCGTGTGATGGAGGATAACATGGTAAAAAGACAGTTTGATTATGAACAGAGGGTTCGGGAAATCCGGGAGAAACTGGAGGAGTTAAATAATTTGTCCAGCAGCATGGAGTTTGACCTTTCCCGGGAAATCGAAAGCCTGGAGGAAAAGATAGAAAACAACCGGGAAAGAAGGTATCAGAACCTCTCCCCCTGGGAAAAGGTTCTGCTCAGCCGCCATCCGGAAAGACCCAACAGCAATGATTATATAAGCTACTTTTGCGAGGAATGGATAGAGCTTCATGGTGACCGGCACTTTGGCGATGATACTTCCGTGATTGGGGGTATTGGTCGCTTTAACGGGCAGGCAGTGACTATACTGGGTTACCGCAAAGGAAAGGATACCCGGGAAAACCTGCAGTTTAATTTTGGCATGCCCCACCCTGAAGGTTATCGCAAAATCCGGCGCCTGTTGCTGCAGGCTGAGAAATTCCAGCGCCCGGTTATAACCTTGATCGACACTCCGGGAGCCTATCCGGGCATAGGGGCCGAAGAAAGGGGGCAGGCCTGGGCTATTTCCCAGGTCCTTATGACTCTCTCAGCCTTGGAAGTCCCCGTAATAGCTGTAGTAAGCGGTGAAGGGGGCAGCGGGGGAGCGTTGGCTCTGGCGGTTGCGGATCGCCTCTTGATGCATTCTAACGCGGTATTTTCCGTGGCTTCTCCCGAGGCCTGTGCTTCGATACTGTGGAAAGACCTGGAGCGGGTGGAGGATATGGCCAGAGCCATGAAAATCACCGCCAGTGACCTGCAGGAACTGGGCATAGTTGATGAAATTATTGAAGAGCCCCTGGGAGGTGCTCATCTGAATTTCCCGGAGATGGCGGAAAAGCTGAAAAAAGCCCTGGAAAAACATCTGGAAGAGCTTGTATCCACGAATCGCCGCGAATTATTGGAGCAGCGTTATCAAAAACTCCGGAAGATAGGGGAATTCAGGGAATAAGAAAGTGCAGTGTGGGGACTGCGGGCACGGGGACGGTTCTTTCGCCCGCAAAAGGCGGGCGAAAGAACCGTCCCCGTGCCCCAAGTGTATTTTTTTCCTTATAATGATTTAGCCAGAGTGGCTAGTCTCTCTGCTACTTCGGCCATTTCCATAACTGTGGCAGTAACCTCCTGGGTGGCAGCCGCCTGTTCCTGACTTTGCATAACAGTTCCCTGTGAAGCTTCGACAGCATCCTTAATCCTAATTTCAATGGCCTGGGTTAACTGACCAATCTCATCAGCGGTCTGTTTCGATTGATCGGATAGTTTCCTGATTTCCCCGGCCACTACCCCGAAGCCTTTTCCAAGGTCTCCGGCCCGGGCTGCTTCTATCGCCGCATTCATACCCAGCATCTTGGTTTGATTGGCTACATCCTTGGTAAACGCCAGCACTCTAACGATATTTTCCAGGTTTTCCTGTATAGACTTGATGATATCGGCCAGTTTGCTTTCGGTAATATTAATCTCTCCGGCTGAATTGGCAATTTGCTGCATCACCCGGGCCATATCATCGGTATGGCTTCTCAGTGTGTCAGCCGCATTTTGCAGGTTGCTGGCCAGATTACGCGGCGTGGTTATGCCAAAGGTTCCTACCAGCTCGTCGGTTTCCTCATCAAAGAGGGGAATACTTATCATGCGAATATTGCCTAGCTTCCTGGTGTTGATATCAACCTGTATCCTTTTCCGGGCCTGTATGGTTTGCATAGCGGTCTTAACTTCCGATATCGGCAAGCCAACAACCACATTGGTATCAAATTTCTCCGAGCCCATGCGGCGCAGAACCTTCTGCGTGTCGCTGGCTCCTACCCAGGCCCCTTCGGATTGAGAATCAATTATAATGGGCGCAAAAATATCAAAGGCTTTGACCACCGGGTGAAGCCGAGGTGCAAACACGCCGTAAGTTCCTACCACGGCATTATGCTCCTCATCATCTTCAAAGATGGGAGCCGCCCATAGATTTAAACGAATACCGTAAATCTTTTCATTTACCGTTTCGCTTATCGCTTGGCGGGTTTGAATGCAGCGTTGAATAATACCATTTTGTACCAGGGGTTCTCCCATTCGTATGCCGGCAATATCCATGTTGTGGTTTTCCACAAAGTCATAACGCTCAGTATTGGTAGTAAAATAGATAACCCCATCTTTTCCGTAGGTAGGGGTGAGAAAAGGTGCCGATGTCCGGAAAGCCTCTTTCTTGCTGCGGGCTTTTTTCAAAATTCGTTCGTGCCCTTCTACAAAAGTCATCATCATATTAGCCATATGGGAATCCATTAGCAAAGTGGAAGCCGGCTTCATAGCCAGGGCCATTTCCCGTACCTTTTCGCTGCCGGTAGCCTCAATAATGACCTCCAGCCCGGGGATGCGCAACAATTCACCCAAAGCCTGAAAGGCAGGAACCCCTAATTCTCTCGCCAACTTCATTCCCGGTGCTTCAGCATTAACATCACAGAGGCCCACTACTCTGAACTCCTCAATTTCATGGAATGCACCCAGGATTGTGGTTCCTCCTTGGCCTCCGCCAATAATTCCAATGCTTGACATGTTTTCTCCTCCTTCACAAATGATGATCTTTAACGCCAGGCTAAAGCCCGCGATTCACTTTACCATATATATAATAATACAACAAAAAGGTGGAAAATTAATGATATCTTAATGAAAAATTATCGGCAAAGCAGGGGGTGTTGCCAGTAAAGGGAACCTGGGCAGGCCAGCCAATTAGACTGGAGCTCTCGTGGTAAAGGTGAAAAAACACCCTCAATTGTATAAGGGGTGTGACGGTCTTATTATTGCTGAAGGATTAATAGAGGAGAAGATAGTAAAGTGCAGGAGAAAGCTCTAAGGAATTGTGACAAAGCTCGATTCTGGCCCAGGATCTCCTGGCTTCATCGGTCTCTTTGGATGCTCTGCGCAAGCTGGCCGGAGAAAAATATGATGTATCCGTCTTTTCCTTAGCCAACTCGCTGGTCGATCTGTACCCGGATAAATTCGCGGTGGTGCAGAGTGATGGCCAGAAAGCACTGAAGACCTTCCAGGGCAGCCGGCCGGTTTGCAGTGAGGTGGACCCGCGCAGCCTGGCCGCCGGATTTTATAAATCGCGGCCCAAAGAAAGCGAGGTTCGCACCGCCAAACTGGAAGAGAAGATCTGGTTTCAGGACGGCAAAACCGGGGCCTATGTGCTGGAGGAATCGATCTATGATCCCCAGATCGGCAAGGTCTTAAGCTTACTGACGGTACCCTAAAAAAACAGGTGGGGACGGGGGAGTAAAAAATGATAATAACGATTCAGTGCAATGAATGTGGGGCCAAAAGTATTAACAAGGAGGACGACCTAGAGCTCAAGTGCAAAGGCTGCAAGAGCGATGATGTGAAAGTGATTAAGAGTCCGTACTAAGGTGTAGAAATCTAAGGGCTACTGACCTATTGGGGGAGGTTTATTATGACCACCCTGCTTACTTGCCTGCGGTCTTACTTGCCGGAACAATGGAACAAGCTTGGCTGGATAAGACCGTAACGGAAGAAACGAAAGACGGGTTAAAGGCAAGTATTCAAACAAGACCTAGGGCACTCCGGGACGAACGACTGATAGAGGAAGCCCTGTATGAAATGGGCAGAAAGAGCAGCTAGAGAAGAATAAGTTTTCATCGCTTCTTCCTCTTTTTTCATAGCCAGGGCAATAGCATCAACCGGTTTCAAATCCAATGATAGGCGAGGCAATTCTACTGTTTCTGATACTTTGTAATCGCTAGCTCTAGTAATAGAGAAACTTTTAATATCGTGTTTTAAGATCTGTTCCAGCAAAGTACGGTGTCCTAATTCTTCTTTGGCAAATTCTTGATATATCTTTTTTACTGAGGCATCGGTAACCTTTTCAGAAACATCACGGTAGAACCCGTAAGCTTCCGTCTCGGCCTCTATGGCCAGTTTCATTATCCTTTCAAATTCACTCTGATTCATCTCATTTTTCCTCCTTGCATTAGATTCGTTTCTAAAGCTGCTATCTTGTATTATTAGCAAAATCCTAAAAATTAAATATGACTCAAGGCGTATGTAGGGAACGACCCCCGTGTCGTTCCGAATCAGGCGCAACAACCTTAATAGCGACTGCAAAGCATTGTAAGGGCGGTCTTCGACCGCCCGCTTTCACCATCGACAGCGTTTTGTATATTTATTCAACCCTTATGCCACAAAAGGGGTTTTTGCAGTGAAGCCAATATTGATTACTAAGAAAAGTGCACTATTCCTTTTGCTATGAATGGATTCTGGTACTCTAGGTAAAAATGGATAATAAAGGGGTGTTTAAATTGGAAGAATATATTAAACAACTGGCGGCAAGACTGGCCAGCGAGCTGAATGAATTGGAACAGGGAAGCGGGTTCGCGCATTTCCTGACATCACCGGACAGCGAAGTGAGAGAAGAAGCCTGGGAATTAAAGGGGCGAATTGGAAATCTCCGGGATAAATTACAGGGAATACTATAATAAAATTTGAACGCTGAAGGACTGCGATTCTTTGGGTGTTATTATTAAGTTACAGCGATAAAATCCATGTTTTTTCTGCCCTCATTTTCATCGGTGGCCCTATCCTTGGGGTATGGAAGCAGGTAAGAAAAGTGAGCTGTGAGGGTTTGAGGGGATGGTTCTTTTATGTCCCAAAGATACAGCATTCCTGGTTGAATCCTTCCTGAATTGCTATAATGAAGCAATGGGAGGAGAGGTATTGTGCTTGATATTTTGAGTGCTGTGGCTCTGGGAGATTACCTGAGCCGGGGTCTAGGCCAAATAGGTTTAGAATTTTGGCAGAATGTATCCCGCGATGTTTTTTTAAATGTGGGAATGGAGTATAAAAACAGCAATCGTTTCTGGGAACGGGTTGAGTGCCGGGAAGTGGAAAGCCTGGCCGGCAAAGAACAACGCTTTTGTGAAAGTAACCGTCAGCTGGATAAAGATATCATCGCCCATTTTGGCAGTGCCACACCTGATGCCAAATACTACCTGCTACATTACGCAGCCGGCTGGGATAGCAACAGAAATGCGGTTCCCCTGCTTTTGCTTCACGGGGCTGGATTGGATGCCACCTCGTTTTGTGATGTATTTGCTTTGGGATATATCGGTTTGCAACAACAGTTGGTTGAACTTGGTTACAGGGTATTTGCCCTCAGCTTTTCTCATCCCCATGGGGATAATTATTACCAAGCGCTACAACTTGCTGATGCTATTTCCCGGGTGCGTGAATTGACCGGTGCTCCCCAGGTGGATGTATTGGCTCACAGTAAAGGGGGCCTGGCTGCTTGGATATATTTGGCTGGATTGGCTGCAATTCCATACAATGGTGAGGTAAGGCGATACATAATGCTGGGAACACCCAACGGAGGTACCGACTTTGCTTTTCGCAATCCCATGTTTAATTACCTTATTTATATTTCCGGCTCCAATGGGGTTATGGCCTGGGATCAAATACTTTCCCTGGGGAGTTTAGTGGATTGCAGCAAGCAGGCAATTTTTCATGATGGTTGTTTTCCGGGACAGAGCCAGATGCTTGCTCGCTGGGATGAGGAATTTGCTTTAGATCCGCTACAACAAGATTGGTGGTCTACCTATTATGGTGGGTTTGGATTAATCAGTCATTCCCGGGGGATTGATGCGGCTATACAGGACGGAGGTTATTGTATACAAAAGCTTAACCGGCATGGATTGCCTCCAGAGATTAAGCTCGCTGTTCTGGCGGGCGATAAGCATTTCCTTAATTGTTTCCCGGGGGAAGGCAGCGCTCCCAGTGACGGACTGGTTCTGGTGGATAGTGTTCTTAATACAGATGGTTTAATGAGGGAAGGTGCTCAACTCCTGGAAAAGACCGTTCTCCCGCTAAATCACCTGGAACTTCTTTTTGCCCGCGGGGTAGGCCGCTGGGTGGACCAGCAATTGCGGGATTAAAGTGGGGGAGGGAGCAAGTTGACAGGCCAGGATTGCTCTGCTAATATCAAGGTGTAAAGCTGGAAATGAAAGAAATAATACTTATATTGCTAAGATATTCTCGGCTAAACTTATATTTTTACTGCATAAGAGAGGCTCTTTGCAGGAAATCAAATATATTTAGTTTTAGAAACACGAAAGTGTGTCTAGGGTTCCGCATGCTGGCATGGACTGGTCCAAGTGACACAGGTGCAGGATTGCACTACACCGTATAGGGATAAAAGCCCAGGCGGATAGGTTTCGGTTACGAATCCTGTCCTTCCGGGCTTGTTACTTTTTGCTTGGTTTTTCTCTTTTTTCCGCGAGAAAACCGGCAAAGCAACTGAAAATCAAGCTAACCACGCCATAAATACGCAATAAGAATTTTTTGACAAGGAGGAATGCTAATATGCCCAGAGTGGGAATTATTATGGGAAGTGATTCCGACTTGGCTATAATGAAAGATGCTGGGGATATACTCCAAGAATTTGCTATAGAATATGAATATACGATCTGTTCGGCCCACCGTTTGCCTGCTGAAACCGCGGCCTATGCAAAGGAGGCTCGAGACAGGGGAAACGAAGTAATAATTGCTGGAGCTGGTGGTGCCGCACATCTACCTGGAGTGATTGCCTCTTATACTCTGCTTCCGGTTATTGGAGTTCCCATAAAAACCAGCAGTCTTTCCGGGATAGATTCACTTTACTCCATTGTGCAGATGCCCCGGGGAATCCCTGTAGCTACGGTAGCCATCAATGGTAGTGCTAATGCGGCTCTCCTGGCCTTGCAGATTATGGCCCTTCACGATGGAAGCATTTGGCAGCGCTTGCAAGAATATCGAAGTCAAATGGCCCGGGAAGTTCGAGAAAAAGACCAGAAGTTGCAAGGCTTGGGAGCTGATGCATATTTGAACATAAAAAAATGACTCCACAGACAAGCCGCAGGTGTTGCCCATGTGAAGCGCCCTGTCGGGCACAACTGATGCTCCCTTCGGTCGCTATTAAGGACGCTGGAGCGGTATATTTATACAAGCCAATGAATATTAATTACTTTTTGCATTAGAATCAAAAATAGATTTGCAGTGACATTAACCTTAAAAAGGGGAGTCCAAAATGATTGAAAGGTATATCCTGAGTGAAATGGGAAGGGTATGGTCGGAAGAGAATAAGCTTAATAACTGGTTAAAAATCGAAATTGCCGCCTGTGAAGCCTGGGCTGAATTAGGTAAAATACCGATGTCAGCCGTAGAGACAATTAGAAAACGGGCAGCTTTTAAGCTAGATAGGATTAAAGAGATTGAAGCCGAGGTTCATCACGATGTAATCGCATTTTTGACCAATGTAGCCGAGTATGTGGGAGATGATTCCAAGTATATTCACCTGGGCATGACCTCTTCAGATATACTGGATACCGGACTGGCTTTACAGATGCGCGAATCTGCCGATTTAATTCAGGACAAGCTGGAAAAACTACAAAGGGTAGTAGCCGAAAAGGCTATCCGCTATAAATACAGCCTTAATATTGGCCGAACACACGGGGTACATGGCGAGCCCAGTACCTTTGGCTTGAAGATGGCCCTGTGGTACAGTGAAATTAAGCGAAATATTCTGCGTTTGGAACAGGCCCGGGAAATAATATCCTTTGGCGCCATATCGGGAGCGATGGGCAATTTTGCTCACCTGGACCCTCGGGTGGAAGAGTATGTTTGTCACAAATTAGGGCTCAAACCCTGCCCGGTTTCTACCCAGGTAATTCAACGTGACCGGCATGCTCAGTTTATGACCACTTTGGCCATTATTGCCAGCTCTTTGGAAAAAATGGCCACGGAGATTCGCAACCTGCAGAGAACTGAAATTTTAGAGGTAGAAGAACCATTTCGCCAGGGACAGAAGGGCTCCTCGGCTATGCCTCATAAGCGTAACCCCATGATGAGTGAGCGAGTTGCTGGTCTATCAAGGGTTATACGGGGCAACGCTTTGGCCGCCCTGGAAAATGTGGCCCTCTGGCATGAAAGGGATTTGACCCACTCTTCGGTGGAGAGGATTATCATTCCGGATAGCTGTATTTTACTGGATTATGTTTTAGAAAAATTCCGAGCTGTGGTTCAAGGGTTGGTGGTCTATGAAGAAAATATGTTGGAAAATATGAAGAAAACTCAAGGAC
>NZ_JAQVZX010000138.1 GCF_028707975.1 Syntrophomonas sp. | reverse complement strand
AGCTTACTGCTGAGGAATGGGAAAGTATCAAAAAGCACCCGGAAATAGGTTACCGCATTGCCCTGACTTCTTCGGAGCTCGCTCCTATTGCCGAAGCGATACTGGCCCACCACGAACGCTGGGATGGCAACGGTTACCCGCTCAAGCTGAAGAAAGAGGAAATCCCGCTGATATCCCGGATTATATCCATTGCTGATGCCTTTGATGTAATGCTTTGCGGTCGTCCTTATAAGAAAGCTCTGGAACGGCAGAAAGTATTGGATGAAATCAAGCGCTGTTCCGGAACCCAGTTTGACCCTGAGTTGGCCCATATTTTTCTCAGCTTTGCGTCCTCCAACTTCTTTATGCTCAGCCACTGATAATCTGATCCGGCTTTAAGATAAAGCTGGATATACGGTATCCAGCACAGGTTTTCATCATATATATCAAGGTCATTGATTTATTTGTTCTGCTATTTTATGGCTTTCATCTGCCGTTCACGCCGCGAAAACACATTAATCTTATCCTAGCGCATAATAATCTGTGTTCCCTGGTTAATTAACAAAGTAACAACTATGCCCAGACCCAGGGGAAGCAAAGCGGACAGCAAGGTCCAGCGAGCACTGCGGGTCTCTTTGAAAATGGTATAAAGAGTGGTGCCGCAGGGAAAATGGAGTAGTGAAAACAGCATGACGCAGAGGGCGGTAATCCAGGTCCAGCCATGATCCAGTAATAAAATTCGCAATGCGTTCAGGCTGTCCAATTCCAGCATGCTGCCGGCGGAGATATAGCCCATGATAAGGATGGGCAGGACAATCTCATTGGCGGGCAACCCCAGGAGGAAAGCGATGAGGATAACGCCGTCCATGCCCATTAGCTGGCCCAGGGGGTTCAGCCAGCCCACTATTAATGCAAAAACAGTGGTTTCGCCAAGAAAACTATTAGCCAGTATCCAGGTCAGGGCTCCCGCCGGGGCGGCGATGACCACGGCCCGCCAGAGAACGAACAGGGTGCGGTCCAGCAGGGAACGGATAAGGATTTGACCCAGTTGGGGCCGGCGAAAGGGAGGAAGCTCCAGGACAAAAAAGGAAGGTATTCCGCGCAAAAGGGTGCGGGATAGCAAAGATGAAACCAGCAGGGTAGTTGCTATGCCGGTCATAATTATTGCTACCACTGCCAGGGTAGCCAGTACGGAGCTATAAGCTTGGGAAACCAGGGTACCCATAAAGATCGTAGACAGGGCGATGAGCGTGGGAAAGCGGCCGTTGCAGATGGAGAAGGTATTGGTGAGTATGGCTATCAATCTCTCCCGGGGGGAGTCGATAATGCGGCAGGAAATAACCCCGGCAGCATTGCAGCCAAAGCCCATGCACATGGTTAAACACTGCTTGCCATGAGCTCCCGCCCGGCAGAAGAGCTTATCCATGTTAAAAGCTACCCGGGGCAGGTACCCCAGGTCTTCCAGCAGGGTAAAAAGAGGGAAGAATATGGCCATAGGGGGAAGCATAACTGAAACTACCCAGGCCAGTGAACGATACATACCCTGTATCAGCAGCCCGGTCAACCAGGCCGGCGCGTTTACGGCCAGAAAAAGGGCAGTAAGCTGCTCTTCCAGCCAGAACAGGCCGGTGGCCAATAGCTGCGAAGGATAGTTGGCTCCCGTTATGGTAATCCAGAGAATCAATGTTAGAAGAAGCAACATAATGGGAAAGCCCAGCCAGCGGGAGGTAAGAATATTGTCCAGTCTGGCCTCCAGGCCGGTGTACTGTGAGTTTTTACTTTTAACTACCTGGGCCGAGATACTCTCAGCCTGCTGGTAGATACCACTTACTATCCGGTCTTTTATATTAGCTGTATTAGTGGGAAGAAGAGGTTCAATTTCTTGGAGTACGGATAAGCCCGGGTTGTTTATGGTAGACATAAGGCCACTTCCTCCTTCAATACTTGCCGGGGAAAATCATTGTTTTTATGGTTGCTTATATGCTCCAGGATGCTGAAATCCCTTTCCAATACCCGCAGAGCCACCCAGCGGCTGTTAATCCAAGTCGGCAGGTAAGGAGCCAGTCTTTTTTCAATCTTATTTATGGATCTTTCCAGCTCCGGATCATAAACAAGCTGCCGTGGCCGGATGGCTACTTTACCGGCCAGCATATCGTCCAGAACATTTATTAAGCTCTCTAAACCCCTCCCGCTGCGGGCGGCGGTACCAACTGCCGGTATTCCCAGCTGCCGGGCCAGCATGGCAATATCTACCTGAATTCCTTTTCTTTCGGCTTCATCCAGAAGGTTAACACAGACTACTACCCGGCTGGTAATCTCCAATATCTGCAGTACCAGGTTCAGGTTGCGCTCCAGGCAGGTGGCATCACATACTACCAGAGTGATATCGGGGCGAGAAAAACAGATGAAATCGCGAGCTACCTCTTCATCGGAAGAGCTGGTATGCAGGGAATAGGTTCCAGGCAGGTCCACCAGGGTATAATGCCGGTTGCGGTGGGAAAAAGTACCCTCAGCCTTTATTACCGTTTTCCCCGGCCAATTGCCGGTATGTTGCTTCAGCCCGGTTAAACGGTTAAACACAGTGCTCTTGCCCACATTAGGGTTGCCGGCTAAGGCTATAACGAAATTATTTTGCTTATCTGGGTTATTTTTAGTGGACTCAGATAAAGGGGTGGTATTAATCGTCATGAAATACTCCTTTCACATTGTAAATCAATCAGAAAAGTGAGGAGTCAGTTTTCTCCTGCTACACCTTACTGTTCAAGCGCATCCTAATTCACCTTTCATTAATGCTTGTGTCCTCAGGTCACGGGAAGTCAAATTGCATTGTATCCACCAGGATTTGAGCGGCATCTTCATTGCGCAGGGCTATTACTGTACCCTTAACTAAATAAGCAGTAGGATTGCCGGAGGGGCTGCGCCGGATAATATCAACTCTTGCACCTGGTACCAGGCCCAGGTCGAGAAGCCGGCGGCGATTGCTGCCTGGAGTCAAGATTTCCGCAATCCGGACACTGGCTCCGATGGGGATATCGGCCAGGGATAGAGTATGGGGCATAGTTCTTTCACCACTTTCGATTAGCCGACCAATATTTTTTACCCGGCATTTTTCATTAAAGCTGTATGCGGGTAAAAATGTTGCACCGGGCTAACTTTAAAATCTAAATTAATATATTAGCCTGCAAGTAATTTGGTGTTTGTCCGCGGATGAAAAAGAAATTCACCGGGCACTCAGTATCACATTCTTCGTGGGACACCATGATATTTTCAAGCAGTATTAGCACGGATTATGCGCTTAAGAACTGGTTCTGTACTTAAAATGAAAATATATGCTATACTTCAGTAAGGAAAGGTAAGGAAAAGGTATAGGGATATACGGGGGTGTATATAAATGAGTGCAGAACTAACGATAAGGGAGAGCGTTATGCCCGAAAGCAGGCTGGGGAAGATTACTTCAAAGCGTCAACTTACGATTCCTAAAGATTTTTTTGATAAATTGGGTTTATCAGGCGATGTAGAAATAATTCTTGATAAGGATGAGTTGCGTATTAGGAAATACCAGCGATTAGAAGATTCTCATGATTATCTTGCGGATTTAGTTTTAAAATCTATCCTGGATGAAGGAATTGAGGGCAAGGAAGAAATTCTGAAAGCGTTCAGGTTGCGCATGAAATTATTGCCCCTGGCAGTGCAGGACTATGTTGAAGATATACGAAATAAGGTTGCCCATGATAATCGTACGCCCGAAGAGTTAGATAAGGTGCTCTTTGGTGAGCAATAGTTATGATAGATTATAAGGTATCTCCAAAAGCAGAAAAGTATTTTAAAAAGCTCAAAGATGGGAAATTAAAGAAGAAATATCATGAGGCAATAATAGCCATACGTATAAATCCTTCAATAGGGAAACCCAAAAAGGGAGATCTTAAAGGAATTATCGGGTACGACATATACCACGATGGCGTTAATTATGAAATTGCTTATGAGGTTATAGAACAGGACGGGCAGTTGCTTATTATTATTCTGGCGGGTACACGAGAGAATTTTTATGATGAATTAAAGATATATTTGAAAAAGCGTATAAAAGAAACTGAATAAGAA
>NZ_JAQVZX010000137.1 GCF_028707975.1 Syntrophomonas sp. | reverse complement strand
TCAGCCAGAATAATAAGGTGGATATATTCAACGATGGTCAGGAACTTTTTCAGGCTATGAGCGCAAGCATTCAACGGGCGAAAAAATATATACACCTGGAATACTATATTATTCAAAATGATGCTACCGGTCGGAGCCTTCGAGATATTCTCAGCCGCAAAGCTGCGGAAGGAGTAGAAGTGAGGCTGCTGTATGATGGAATGGGCTGTATTCGCCTGCCCCGCCGCTTTTTCCAGCCGCTTCTGCAAGCAGGGGGAGAGGTTGCCAGCTTTTTACCGCCATTCTTTCCTTTTGTAAATCTACGGATGAACTACCGCAACCACAGGAAAATATGTATTATTGACGGCGAAGAAGGCTATATCGGTGGTTTTAATATAGGTGATGAATACCTGGGTCTGTCAAAAGAGTTTGGCTACTGGCGGGATACCCACCTGCGCATTCGTGGAACCGCTCTGGATGGCCTACACTTACGCTTCCTCCTGGATTGGCGTTATGCTTGCAACCATGACTTTCAGATGCGGGAAGACTTTTTCCCCCAGCGTGCCCCCCAGGGCAATACCGGAGTGCAGATCGTATCCAGTGGACCTGATTCCAAATGGAGTTCCATTAAAGATGGCTTCCTGAAAATGATTGGTAGCGCCCGGCAGAATATCTACATTCAGACCCCCTATTTTATCCCGGATGAGAGTATTCTCGCTGCCTTGAAAATTGCTGCATTATCCGGGCTGGATGTGCGTTTGATGATACCGGGCAAGGCAGATCACCTTATTGTACACTGGGCTAATCTTTCTTATGTTGGGGAACTGCTGGAAGCAGGGGTCAGGTGTTATGCTTACTCCGAGGAAAGATTCCTGCATAGCAAGGTCATGATGATTGATGGCTATGCCAGCACGGTGGGAACATCAAACATGGATATACGCAGCTTTCACCTTAATTTTGAAGTTAATGCTTTTATTTATGACGAAAGGGTAAGCCGCAACCTGCAAGCGGCTTTCTTCCGGGATATCCAGAATTCTCAGGAGATTACTATGCAAATATACCGGGCCCGGCCAGTGTACGCGCGGATGAAGGAGGCTGTTTCCCGCCTGCTCTCCCCATTGCTTTAAATGGGTGTAGCATATTTAAGGCTTATCTATTATTCTATAGCTAAGAAAAGTGAGGAACGAGGGGCAAGGTATGAGGGGCGAGGGGTTGTTGCGGGCATGGGGGTTAGTAAGAAGATAAATAACAAGATTTAAGATTTTTGGCGTTGGCGTCAGTATTAAATTTCATTATCAGGAGGGGTGGAGTTATTGAACTATGGAGATGAATACCGAAGGAAGCTGGTTTCAGCCGATGAAGCAGTTAAAGTGATAAAATCCGGGGATTGGATAGATTATGGCCCGCTTTGCGGCCAGGTTATTGCTTTGGACCAGGCCCTGGTAAAAAGAAAAGACGAGTTAGAGGATATCAAGATATGGAGCCAGTGCAGCTTTTATTTGCCGGAAATTTTCCGGGTTGACCCTCGGGGAGAAACTTTTATCTGGAATACCTGGCATTTATCGGCTCAGGATCGTCGCGTGGCAGCGGGGGGAAGACCGGTATATTATGCTCCCATGAGATATTCTGAGCTTCCGCGCTTTGTCAGGGAACATATAAAAACTATTGATGTTGCTATGATGCAGGTTGCTCCTATGGATAATCACGGTTTTTTCAATTTCGGACCCCAAACTTCACATTGCAAGGCTTTATGTGATACGGCAAAAAAACTTATCCTGGAAGTAAACGAAAATCAACCCCGTTGCTTGGGGGGATATGAAGAGTCGATCCATATCTCCCAGGTGGATTACATAGTTGAAGGAAAGAACCCTCCTTTGCCGCAGCTGGCTGAATCACCGCCAACCGAGGTGGACAGAAAGGCTGCCGGGCATATACTGGAAGAAATGAGAGATGGCTGTTGTTTGCAATTGGGTATCGGAGGTATGCCCAATGCTGTAGGAAAAATGATTGCTGAATCTGAGCTTAAGGATCTGGGATGCCACAGCGAGATGCTGGTAGATGCTTTTGTGGATATGTATGAGGCGGGAAGGCTAAGCGGCAGCAAAAAACAGATTGACCCGGAGAAATTGGTATATACCTTTGCTGTAGGCAGCCAGAGACTATATGATTTTATTAATGATAATCCTCTTTGTGCTTCGTATCCGGTTAATTATACCAATAATATAGCGATTGCTTCCCGGAATGATAATTTGATTTCCATAAATAATGCGATAGAGGTTGACCTGTACGGGCAGGTTTGCTCGGAGTCGACAGGTACCAGAATAATTAGCGGAACCGGGGGGCAATTGGATTTTGTTCTGGCTGCTTATGAATCCAGAGGCGGCAAATCCTTTATCTGTTTGCCATCAACCAAAAGCGAAGGAAACGGTGAAATAAAATCAACCATTGTTCCAACCCTTACCCCGGGAGCCATCGTAACCGATCCCCGAACAGTAGCCCATTTTATTGTAAGTGAATATGGTAAATGCGAATTGAAGGGTAAAACAGTCTGGCAAAGAGCTGAAGGCTTAATCAATATCGCTCACCCGGATTTCAGGGACCAACTGATTAAGGATGCTGAGGTTCAGGGTATCTGGCGTAGAACGAACAGGTTATAGGTTAAAAAGAAAAATGCCCATTGCTTTCGCTTAAGACTTATAATAGGGATAGAATAACGGAAGACGGAAGAGCACTTTTTATCGGTGGCTGTGGCCCCAGGCTATGAGGGGTTAGTTCGTAAAACAAATTATTCAATGGAGGTGTAGGTTTTGAGTCATCATGCAACAATTGAAGTGGACAAGGCAGCTTTGTTTAAGAGCCTGGAGCAAGGTATCCTGGCTTTTGAAAAGGGATTTCCCCTGGAGGATTTTAAAAAGGGCAACTATGGGCAGCATCCGCTGATAACCCTTTTAAACTGTGCGGATTCCCGTATGCCGGTAAATATTTTCGGGGAGATTTTTAACCGCATTTTTTCTGTGGAAAACATCGGCAACCAGGTTAAAACCAATGAAGGTTCCGTTCTTTATGGTCTTCTGCACCTGCATACCCCGTTGATGATTGTGGCCGGGCATAGCGATTGTGGAGCTATAAAGGCGGCGGAATCAAATTTCGTTGATGAGCCTATGGGTATTCGGAATGAATTATCCATAGTCAAGAATTCACTGGAAGAGGCCCGGCGTAAAAGCGGACTCAGTTTTGACGATGAGCCGGGGCTGAAGTTCAGCAAGCTGGCCGAAGTTAATGTGGATAGGCAGATAGATTATCTTTTAGCTAATTATGCCGTGGCCGATCTGGTGGAAAAAAATGAACTTTTGCTGCTGGGAGTAATGATGGATCTGCATAATATCTATGGCAATGGTTATGGAATGCTTTATACCAGCAATATCAACGGTGAGCGCAATAGCAGCATATTAAAGAGCTATTCCCATTTGGGTTTGCTGGCTGACCGCGCCCGGCGTCTGACTTCGTATTAACTCCGCATGTGACCAGAGGCCACAACCAAGGATGAGGAGTCCTTACTCCTTACTTTTCAAATTAAGGAGGAGCAGTGCGGCCACTTCAAACCGCCTGCTCTTTTCTTGACAGAGGTGTAAAATATATCAAAAGGACCGTCCCCGTGATATGCTTGATAAAAAGAGTCGGCTTAAATCTTTAGCGGCTTTTTCGAAGCTGAGTCCGTTTTCCAGCAGGAAGTCCGGGTTTAAAACCGCTTGAATGGATGCACTTATTGCGGTAACCAGTATGCGCAGGTCGCAATCCGGCAGGAACTCGGTACCCTCCTTTTGGCTTATGGCGCTAATAACCATCTGCACTCGTTCCAGGCGAAAGCGGTCGATTTTTTGCCAGAGATGGGGATAATATTGCCGCAGGTCATTTAGCCCGCGGGGACTGATTATAAAATGACCGTGCTTAAAGAGATAGTTTAAAATATAATTAAAAATATTTATGGGGTCGCTTTCCACCGCCAGGATATGGTCGGCGGCAGCCGCCACTTCAACCAGGAAGCGGTTTACAGCGGCCTCAATTATTTCATCCTTGCTGCGAAAGTAACGGTAGATAGT
>NZ_JAQVZX010000136.1 GCF_028707975.1 Syntrophomonas sp. | reverse complement strand
CTTCCGCCACCTTCCGCCATTCATTATAACCTTCCCGGCCGGTAGTTATGTTGGTATCGCCGCTTGCCAGCGATTGAACCGCATCGGCGGGCGTATACAGCATCCCGGAAATCCAGGCCCAGCTTATTCCGTCCTTCTCACTTAATCTAAGCTCGGTCAGGTCGCGCATGGAATTAATGGCCATTCCTGCAGATGTCGGGGAGATGACCCGTTTTATGCCGTCGAAGTCGATATAGCCCGGGAGTTCACTGAACTGCCGCGAAGTTATAATATGCCCCGACACCAGCATTCTTGCCTCGTAGGCTTTGGCATTACGCCGCAGCCACTTCCGCTTATCGACAGATATCTTCAATTCGCTTGCTTTGGCCACAGGCTCCAGTTTTTGGCTGGCAATCATATCAACGGCGAGTGTAGCCGAATGCTGTACGAAATATTGCCTGCCGGCCAGCGTTATGAAATAGTACTTGTCTCTCTGGTTGTGAAAATAGCCATCATTATAAATCGCTGATAGGATTTCTGTCTCCTGGCCGCCTTCCAGCATATAGACAGTCAGCTTATTCTCCGCCCGATCAACCTTCAAGCGCTTAAGAACGCTGCCGTTGGAATAATAACCTTCATAATTCGCCAGTTCAGACGGAAGAGACTGGGCTTTGAGCGGCAGCTTCAACACCGCAGGTGTTTTATCGAAAAGACCATTTTCGCAAAGAAAAGCTTCCATGATGGAAGCGGCGATTACCATCGCGTTGCTTTGGGGACCGGTAAAAATGACGGCGACCGATATTCTTTTATCTGGAATGGTATAAAGCATCGAACTATAGTTGCCGGTACCGCCGCTCTTGCCCAAAACATTTATACCTTTTGCTTTATAGTGAGCAATCTCCGTCAAATCCCAGCCCAGTCCAAAACTCAGCTCCGGTTGTTTGAATTGCATATAGGACTCGGCGGGTTGCCCCTTTCTCATTTCCGCCAGGGATGCCGGTGAAAGTATCTGGGGACCGGAAGCGGAAAATGTATCGGCGAACTTGCATAAATCCTCCGGCGTCGCTGACAGGCCGCCCGAACCCAACAACGATACTACTTCCAGCGGCTCGCTTTTACCGTCAGTGGTATAATACCTGGCCACGGATCCCTCTTTTAGTCCCTGCCGTTGGCCAACACCCGGACCGGTATGGTTTAAGCCCAGGGGTTCAAATACCCGCTCACTTAGAAATTGAAGGTAGCTTTTTCCAGAAATCCGGGCAACTATCATCTCCGCCAGGGTAAAACCGTCATTGCAATAAGGTGCCATTTCGCCCGGCCGATGTTTGAGATGAGATTTTGCCAGGGTATCCAGTACATCCTGGTAATATTCTTTATGATATTCAAAACCAAAACTATTGGAACCGATGGTACCGGGCAAACCCGAGGAGTGGTTGAGCAGCATTCGGACGGTGATGTCTTTATAGCGTTCATCTTCCATGGTGAATTCCGGCAGGTAGGCAGTCACCGGCTGGTCGAGCTCTACCTTGCCCTCATCTACCAGCAGCATAATGGCTGTAGCACAATAAACCTTGCTGATCGAGCCGATATTGAATAGGGTATTTTTATCAACGGAGATGCTCCGCTCCCGGTCAGCCATGCCAAAACCTTCGGCATAGACGATTTTGCCGTTCTCCATGACTGCAACGGTGCCGCTACCGGCATTCCCGGCGTTGATGGCCTTCCATATCTCGCTGCGGGCGGTAAGCCTGGTATTGCTCAGGGCAGGATTTTCAGCGGCATTGAATGATGCCGGTATCATGATTGCCAGCAGCAGGGCAATCAAGCAAGCTGCAACAACACGAAATTTGTTCAATACAAAACCCCCTTCTAAATTTAATCTCCTTATTTTTCTTCTGAGATTAATGCGTAAGTTTGCTAAATTTTAATTTAGACAAAAAAATGGCTAATCCTGCCTGTTAAAAATAAAAAATTGGCAGCATGGGGATGCATCTTTGGCCTCTATTTGGTTTTTCTTTTACCCCAACTGTCAAACTCGGGAGAAGTGTAATTGAATATCGGCAAAGCGGGGGGCGGTCCAGGAGTGCGGAAGGATGCAGCTTTGTGCTGAGGTAATTAAATCAAATGTTTTAATGGCTAAATTTTGCTGCCGATGTTTTTTCTATGATATAATAAAGTAAGACTATTAACAGGAGTGTGATTAAATGCCATGTTTAATGTTACGGAGGTAAGACAAAATATCAGTAAAATAATTACTCAAGTCATTGAAACAAAGGAACCCATAGTTTTGTTGAAGAGATCAAAACCTGTAGCCTACATCATAGAAGCTAAAGTTTTTGAAGAACTACAAGCAAAAGCAAAAAAGGTGGAGAGCTACGAAAAAACAGAAAAAGCGAAAGACACTCTTCAGCGATTGGCCAAATTAAGGGGTGAAATGAAGCCCCAGCCAGATTCCACTCCATTGATCAGACGATTGCGGGAGGGGGAGGAGCGGAGTGAGTAGCTATATATGCCTTGACAGCAGCGTTTTGATAAAAGTTCTGGTTAATGAAGAGGATAGCGACAAGGCGGTTACCTTGCTGGAGAGGGTAATTAATGAGAGGATGACTGTTGTTTTGCCTGACTTTGCCTGGGCTGAAGTGGGGAGCGTCTTAAGAAAAAAGGTAAGCAGAAGGTTAATAAATCCGAAACAGGCCGAGACTGCCTGGGAAGCTTTTAATAGCTTCGGGGTTATTACCTTCATAAATGATGTTTCTGTTATGCGAGCAGCCTGGCAGATAGCGGATAAAGAGGAACTGCCTACTTTATATGATGCGGCTTACCTGGCTGTAGCGGAAATTATGGCAAAACAAAACGGAAAAGAGTGTGAGTTCTGGACTGCTGACAACAAGCTGGCAAGCTCCGTGAAGAACAAAAGTTATGTTAAAGTATTACAAAGCTGCATTATTTTCTAACGTCCTGGTACATCTGCTTTTGGACAGACTTACTATGAAGCCCGGCGGATAATGGAAATATATTCTCAACAAACGCTGCAGCACATTCCTCTGGCCGCCTTAAACTATATATATTACCGGTATACCGTTGAGCTTTTGCTCCAGGAGCTCCTTCAGGTATTCTTCGGCCTGCAAGCGGATATCGGAGCGATAGCAGTATTTTCCCCGTCCTCGCCCGGTCATAAGGGATTTATCATACAATTTGACAGCGTTAGGAAATGCTTCGGCATTAATAGCCCGGTGGATATAGCTGTAAGTCATAAAGATGATTTCTATGAACAATTCCTTTTTTATTTTATCCGGCAGTTCGTCAGCCAACTGCTCAATGAGCTGCGAATAAAGCTCTTGCCAGTTATCCAGCAATACTACCGGTGCTATTAAAATTCCCACCTTATAGCCTGCAGCATGCATTTGCTGCAGGGCCCGGATTCGGCCCGTCAAGGAGGAGGTACCGAACTCCAGCCTTTGAATAATCGGTTGAGGATTGACACTCATGCGCATTATGGTTCTGCCTCCATGATTCAAAGGGAGCAGAGCTTCTACCATATCGAACTTGGTGGGAAAAGTTATAAAACCTTTTTTGCTTCCGGCGAAATTCTCTATGGTCCATTCTAGATTCCCGCTTATGCTGTTCTCTAAAAGCAGGTCGCTGTTGCTGCCGATCTCAAAGGTTAAATCCCCGGGTGAACGATTGGCAGTCTTCATTAATTTATCCAGCATTTGCTCGCGATTGACAAAAAGCCGCAAATAGGAGCATTTATTATAATTGCATACCAAATAGCAATAAAGACACATGGCGCTGCAGCCCGATGAGGTATAGGGCACCAGAAAATCCGAGACTTTATGATTGGGCGTATATTTTAAACTCTTGCGTACTCCCAGGATCAAATAACGTTTCATGTGCACAAATTCTTTATTGGGATTCTTGCGCAATTCTTCGATATTATTATGGTTTTCAATAGCTATCCAGGGTATATGGGCAAATTTTTCTTGCAGTTGCTTCCCCAATTCGTAATGTAAAACCGGGGGCTCATAAAAAATCTTTTCCGGAAACAAGCCACCACCTCCTGGAAGTATTATTTCAAGCGGCAGTGTTTCATATACCGAATGTCA
>NZ_JAQVZX010000135.1 GCF_028707975.1 Syntrophomonas sp. | reverse complement strand
GTTCAGGGCGGAGGATCCAGCCAGGGAATCGAAACCGCCATCAGCGGAGCTGCCGATATAGGTGCCAGTTCGAGGGAACTTAAGGATGAAGAAAAAAAGGCGGGTTTAAAAGAGACGACCATAGCCCTGGATGCCATAGCAATTGTGGTTCATCCCTCCAACCGGCTTGGTGAATTAAAGATGGAGGATGTGAGAAATATTTACCTGGGCAATATTGCCAACTGGAAGGAACTGGGCGGGGCTGATGCTCCCATAAGCATAGTCTGTCGAGAAGAAGGTTCCGGAACCAGGGGAGCTTTCGAAGAGATTGTCATGAACAAGCAGGATATTTTTGCCAAGTCCTTGATTCAAAACTCCACCGGTGCAGTCAGAACCACAGTTGCCGGGGACAAGAATGCGATTGGTTTTATTTCACTGGCGGCAGTCAATCAAGATGTCAAGGCTCTGAAAATTGACGGAGTCCTCCCTGCTGTTGACAATGTCAAAAACGGCAGCTACAAAATCTCCCGGCCTTTTATTTACTTAACCCGGACCGCTTCGGATAATAAAATAGCCGATTCTTTTATTGAATTCGTTCTCAGCGATGAAGGGCAGAACATACTGGGCAATGAAGGTGCTATCAGCATAAAATAGCGAAGTATTTTTGAAGCAGGTGAGCTTATCTAAATGAATGGCATAATTGAAGGAAAAACCAACGCCGTAAAACAGCATAATAATCGTGAGGAGAAAATGCAAATCCTTCAAGCTAAAGCCGGGAGATGGGAGCGTATACTGGTCATTCTCCGAAAAAGCAAAGCAAGATTTATTCCCGAAATCCTGGTGGAAAAGCTCTTGATGCTCAGCGCAGTCGTATCTATCATGGCTTTGTTGCTCATAAGCGTATTTATATTTTCCCGTGGGGTTCCGCTGATAGCCTCGGTGGGTTTAGGAGATTTCCTGTTTTCTTTGGAATGGAAGCCCATCCAGGGGAAATTTGGCATCGGTGCTATGTTTGTCGGCTCTTTGCTGCTTACCTCGGCATCTTTAGCCTGGGCAGTACCACTGGGGCTTTTAACGGCGATCTTTATGGCTGAGATAGCTCCGCCGCCGGTAGGTAGAATAATGACCCGTATGGTCAGTCTTTTAGCGGGTATTCCTTCGGTAGTCTACGGTTTTTTCGGGTTGGTGATCATTGTACCGCTTATTCGCAATTACCTGGGGGGAACTGGGATGAGTGTTCTGGCCGGAGCTATTATTCTGGGGATAATGATATTGCCTACTATAATTAATATTTCCCGGGATGCTATCCAAGCGGTACCCCTTGTATACAAAGAAAGCTCGCTAGCCCTCGGAGCCAGCCATTATCAAACTATTGGCCGGCTTATACTCCCGGCCGCCAGTTCAGGTATTATTACCGCTGTAGTTTTGGCTATGGGCCGGGCCATTGGGGAAACAATGGCTGTGGTGATGGTAACCGGGAACGCTCCTATAATACCGGATAGCCTGCTCGCGCCGCTAAGAACCATGACCAGCAACATCGTGCTGGAAATGGGCTACGCTGCCGGAGACCACCAGGCAGCGCTATTCGCGACCGGTGCTATACTCTTTATTTTCATTCTCTTGCTTAACCTGCTGCTTAATTTTATTAGAAGGGCGGGAAAACGCTATGCCGGGAACTAGGATAGGGGAAAAAGCGTTGACTTGCCTGTTATACTTATCAGCTCTCATAATTATTGGGATTCTATTGGCAGTCGTGGGCTACATTGTTTATAAAGGCCTGGCTATGATTAACCTGGATTTCATAATGCAAGCCCCCAGGCGAGCCGGCAAAGAGGGAGGGATTTCCAGCACCATAGTGGGAACCCTCTACCTTACGGTCTTGTCTCTGGCCATTGCCGCGCCACTGGGGGTTGGTACTGCTATTCACCTGGAGGAATATGCCCAGAAGGAAAGCTACTTTGCTTACCTGGTCACACTCACCGCTGAAACTCTGGCGGCCATACCCTCTATTATTTATGGTCTCTTCGGGTTTGTGTTTTTTGTAATTTATTTGAAGCTGGGCTGGTCCATATGGTCTGGAAGCCTGACTTTGGCTATTATGGTTTGGCCTACTATAACCAGGACCGCGCAAGAAGCTATACTGAGCGTGCCCCGGGAGTACCGGGAAAACAGCCTGGCCCTGGGTGCCAGCAAGTGGCAGACGATTAGAAAAATCGTTATACCGGCGGCCATTCCCGGTATTGTTACTGGTATGATTCTTGCGCTGGGACGGGCTATTGGAGAGACCGCGGCGGTTCTATTGACTGCGGGTACTTCCCTGGGCATGCCTTTGAGCCCGGCAGATCCGGCCCGAAGCATGTCCGTACATTTATACATGCTGGCCATGGAGGGACTTTCCATGGAAAGAGCTTTTGGAACTGCCTTTTTAATAATTATTTTGCTACTATTTATAAATTACCTGGCCAACCGTAGTATGAGCTTTTTATCTCACAACGGCGGGTAACTCGGAGGTAAATGAATTGGAAAAGGCTATTAAGATGAAAAGCCGGGAACTTAACCTATTTTACGGCAATTTTCAGGCTCTATATAATATTAATATGGATATAGAAGAAAACCGGGTAACGGCTTTGATTGGCCCTTCAGGCTGCGGCAAGTCCAGCTTTTTACGTTCCTTAAACCGCTTGAATGAATTGATTGAGGGCAGCCGTATCAGTGGCGAAGTCTTTTTGGATGATTCAGCTATTTACGAAAAAGGAATAAACGTGGTGGAACTGCGCAAGAAAGTCGGGATGGTTTTTCAGAAACCGGCGGTTTTTCCCATGTCCATTTACGAAAATGTGGCCTATGGACCACGAATTCATGGGATAAAGAAGCGCAGCGAGCTGGATGAAATAGTCTGCCGGAGTCTGCAATCGGCCAACCTCTGGGATGAAGTCAAAGACAGGCTCGTTGCCCCGGCCAACCAGATGTCGGGGGGGCAACAGCAACGTTTGGTCATTGCCCGGGTGCTGGCGGTGCAGCCCGAAGTTATACTAATGGATGAGCCGGCCTCCGCTCTGGACCCCATTTCCACCGCCCGTTTGGAAGAATTGATTGCTATTCTGAAAACCCGTTACACTATAGTGATAGTAACTCATAATATGCAGCAAGCAGCGAGAGTTTCCGATTATACTGGTTTTTTCCTTCATGGTTGCCTGCTGGAATTCAACCGGACGGAGGAATTATTTCTCAATCCCCGCCATAACAAAACAGAAGATTATATTACCGGACGTTTTGGATAGGACGAAAGACGGAGGACGGAAAAAACTTTTGCATATTCATGCAACCCTTATGCAACAAAAAGGGTTTTTGCAGTGGAGTCAAGCATATGTTTATGGCTTTTTTAGTGGATTAGTAAAACGAAAGAGGATTTGAAAAATGCTAAATGAAACCCTGGCCTGTGAAATGGAAAAGCTCAAAGAGGAAATCCTAAAAATGGGAAGACTTTTAGAAGAGCAATTGTATAAGGCAGTCAAATCCCTGGTGGAGAAAAACCTGGAATTGGCCCGGGAGGTAATTGCCCATGATGATCTCATTGATCAGATGGAAATGGATATTGAGAAAAAATCTTTGGGCATACTGGCGCTAAAACAACCCATGGCCAGCGATTTGCGCCTGATAGGGACGGCCTTGAGAATAATCGTGGATATTGAGCGAATGGCCGACCATGCCGAAGATATTGCTCACCTGACCATAGATCTTTATGATCAGGTTTATATAAAGCCCCTGATTGATATACCCCGTATGGCCGCTATTGTGCAAAAGATGCTGGAAAAGGCTCTAAAAGCCTTTGTTAATCATGATGTAAACCTGGCCATGAGTCTTATTCCCCTGGAAGAGGAAATAGACAAGCTCTACGACCAGATTTTTCGCGAACTTCTGTCTTATATGATGCAAGATCCCAAAAACATTCCCCAGGCTACTTCGCTGTTGCTGGTTGCCGGTCATATCGAAAGGATTGGCGACCACGCCACCAATCTGGCGGAAATGGTGGTTTATTTGGTAGAAGGAAAGCGCATAGATTTGAACCGCATGGCCCGGAAATCCAGGTCGGCGAGTAAAAAATAATAAAATAAAA
>NZ_JAQVZX010000134.1 GCF_028707975.1 Syntrophomonas sp. | reverse complement strand
GGTTTCATATAAACCCACTATAGTAACGGTTTATTTTATGCAAATGATAATATCGTAGGTAATATTGTACCAATAATGATAGCATTACAATATTACCCAGTGATATACTGAGAAGGGAAAAAAGCAAGCAAATTCCTATCTATTATCTATCCACCCCCAACGATTTGACCATCTTCAATACGGATAATTCGATCAGCCAACTGCGCAATTTCCTCGTTATGGGTTATCATTACGATGGTCTGATTGAATTTTAAGCCGCTCATTTTCAACAGCCCCATAACCTCCATACTGGTCTTGCTGTCAAGATTGCCAGTCGGCTCGTCGGCCAGAATAATAGCCGGTTTGGTCGCCAGGGCCTGGGCAATAGCCACTCGTTGTTGTTGTCCGCCGGAAAGATTATTAGGCAAATTATTGAGCTTGCTGTCCAGGCCCAGCGTTTTTACAACGCTGTCTAAAAAAGACTTGTCGATCGCAGCACCGTCCAGTTCAATTGGCAGACTGATATTCTCGTATACATTCAATACCGGTACCAGATTATAGTTTTGAAATACAAAACCTATATTACGGCGACGAAAAACCGTTAACTGCTTATCATTCATCTGGAAAATATCTTTGCCGCCTACCCATACATTTCCGCTGGTGGCCCGGTCCAAGCCGCCCAGCATATGTAATAGGGTAGACTTGCCGCTGCCAGATGTACCGACTACCGCTACAAACTCGCCTGCGTCTACCTCAACATCCACACCGTCCAGCGCTCTGACCAGATTTTGCCCTGAACCGTAGTATTTCTTTAATTTACTGGTTTTCAATATGCTCACAAAATCATCTCCATTACATTACTGATTGTAAAATGCTTTTTATGCATACAATTTTACTAGGTACTTCTTACAATCTTGTGACAATACGGGGTTTATCGTTACGCTGTCATTGATAAAATCTCTGGATTTGTGTTAGAATGATAAAGTAATATAAAAAGACAGGAGAAAAGCAATGCGCAAGCTTATTCTGGCCTAAATAAATAGAAGCAGATCTAAAGGAAGAACCATAGGGCTTCCAGTTGTTCTGCTATGACCAGAATGCTTGTTTACAATCTCAGGTAAATAACAGTCACCAAAGCGGGAGTGATTTTGGTGAACAACTGTATTTAAAAAGCTTGCTAAGGCTGTGAGTAACAGGTGTTACTTGCAGCCTTTGTTTATTTCTGGAGGTGGATTCTTACATGTTATTAAGCTGTCAAAAGGTTAAAAAAGTCTTCGGGGATCTAATCGTTTTAAATGGCATTGATCTGGATATATGCCGGGGAGATAGAATTGGTCTGGTGGGCCGTAACGGGACAGGTAAATCAACACTGGCCAACATTATTAACGGTAATCTTGCATATGATGAGGGTCAAATCATTACATCCCGTCAGCATGTTAGTATCGGCTATCTGCGCCAGACTGAAGCACAACCCGAGTTTATGGTTCAGGTGATTAACAGTGAAATCGGGATGAATGGAGAATTTCAACGTCTGGCCAGTCACCTAGGCATGAACCAAATTAATAACTGGTCCGGGGAACGGTTATTTAACATGAGTGGCGGAGAGAAAACCAAGCTGGCCCTGGCCAGCGTCTGGGCTTCCCAGCCGGATCTGATTATTCTGGACGAACCGACCAACCACATGGATTATCAGGGAGTAGCATATCTAATCTCTGAATTAGCCAGGTACCAGGGAGCAGCGATTATTATATCTCATGATCGTTATTTCCTTGATCGTACCGTTTCGCAAATAGCCGAACTGGAGAATGGGATGGTTCGAATGTATACGGGGAATTACTCGGCATATCGCCAGGCCCGGCAAAAGGAACGGGAAAGTCAATGGCGCATTTATCAGTCGCAGCAGAAGGAACAAACGGAAATAGATACTGCTATAGACCAGTTAAAAAACTGGTCCGCAAAGGCTCATCGCGAATCCCGAAAGAAGGGCGAAGGATTGCAGGGTGGTAAAGAATACTACCGAAAAAAAGCTAAAAAGCGTGACCAGGCCGTAAAATCCCAGATCAAGCGCCTGGAGAAAATGCGGCAGAAAAGCCTGGAGCGCCCGGCAAAAGAACAGCCGGTTAATTTTATTTTAAATGCGCGGGGGAAAGGCGGACGTCGTCTGCTGGAAGCAGATGGTATCAGCAAATCTTATGGTGAACGACTGCTATTTCGGGATAGTTCGTTCTTTATCAACCGGGGTGAAAAAATAGGCATCCTGGGCCCCAATGGCTGTGGCAAGACAACGCTTGTGAAAATCATATTAGGCCAGGAAACCCTGGATACGGGAACCATATTTCTAAGCAGCGCAGCTCGGATAGCCTATGTAAGCCAGGAATTACCCCAGGGTGAAAAAGGAACCCTGCAAGAACTGATAAAGGATTGGACCCGGGATGATCAGAAAAGCATTTTCCAATTCTTAATTACAATCGGAATCGCCTATGACCGTCTCCAGGTATCCATGGGAGAACTCAGCCGGGGAGAAAGAATGAAAATCGCTATGGGATTAGCCATTATGGGTCAATATGATCTGCTCATCCTTGATGAGCCCACCAATCATCTGGATGTGCACAGTCGGGAAGCCCTGGAGGAAAGCCTGCGGCAGTTTCCGGGATCCATTCTCCTCATTACCCATGATCGCTATTTCCTGGAGCAGATATGCGATGGTATGCTTGTTTTTGAGCAGCAAAGAATCATGCGCATCGAAGGCAATTCAGCTAAAAAGCAATTTGCTGAAACCCGTGCAGATTCAGTAAAAACGAGCAATGATGAGGAAACGTTGGTGCTGGAAACCAGAATATCCTGGGTGCTTGGTCAATTAAATCGTTACAAACCCGGCGATCCAAAATATACAGCCCTTGATAAAGAATACAGCGAGCTTATACAGCGCAAAAATGCGCTTAGCAAGCAGTTGTAAAAGCAAGCAACTGAATGACGTAAAAGACCACTCGTTAAAAAAACGAGTGGTCAGACTGTAGAAAAAGTCAAAATCAAACAGCGTGATCAAAAAAGGCAAAGAGCTGCGCGACGTCCAAGGATGGGCTAGTGCAGCAATGCCATGGATGGCAAAGAGCAGCAATTCGCCTTTTTTGACGCTCTCCCCTAGCCCAAAAAATCCCATGCATCAGTCATTTGCAAGCTGGATTTGATATAGGTTTCGATTGATTCGATTCTATCCGCGCTTAAGCTTTGCAAGAAATTGCAAAACTCAACCTGCCATTCCATTGCCTCGGCCTTTTCTCCTGGACTTGCTAAGGAAAAGCTCATAAGATTGCTTCTGATTTCCTCTATGAAAACGATTCTGGCCAAAACTGATAATTCCATATCTCCCAAGCTGTTGAACAAATCATAAAATTCATCTCCAAAAAAACAATCGGCTTCCAGAATATCTATAAAATCCCCCAGCGAATGAATGCTGGAGCGTACGATATCCGTTTTTCTCTTGGTAAAAGTGCAGTCCATGATATCATCCACCACTAGGCGAAAAGACTCATCATCCAGGCGATTGCCCTCATCAAAAACAATATCAAAATTTTGCGTTTGTTCCTTATCGATAAGGATGACATTTTCCAGACAATTATACGTTAATCCATTTATGAACCTGCTTAAAAATACGGATTTGAATTTCCTGATATAATCTTGTGGGCGGGGCTGATCAATTCCTAATTGCTTAATTAATATTTCAATGGCATCCTCAATAAGAGCTATAGTATGGCTGTGATCGAGGCCCATAAACTTCTGTTGTAAATGCTCAAATTGCTCTTGCGAAATGCGCAATTTAACCTCGCTATTTCCTGATAATACTGAATAAATTGCATTGTTGAGTACAATTTCAAATACATTGATTAAGGCCTCGCTGTAATTAATACGATAAACCCGGCCGTAAATATATAAGAGTTGATTGATATCCTCGGGAGCAAAGAGTCGGCAAAACTGATCCTCAAGCTGCAATTTCTCCAGGTATTGTTTGATATAAAAAACGCCCTGGATACTCATATCATCAATATTGATATTAAAACGCCGGCGCCGCTTGATTCCGATATTATCGGCAAGATGCCCTTTCCTCACCAGCTGTACATTCCGTAATATCATAAAA
>NZ_JAQVZX010000133.1 GCF_028707975.1 Syntrophomonas sp. | reverse complement strand
GGAACCACTCCGGATGGACGAAAAAAAGGTGAGCCCCTGGCTCCGGGAGCCAACCCCCTGCACGGCCGGGAAGAAAAGGGAGCCATAGCCGCCTGTAACTCGGTAGCCAAATTACCCTATGAAGATGCCCGAGATGGCATTTCTTTCACTTTCTCCGCCGTTCCTGAAGCTCTTGGCAAAAGTGAGGAGGAACGGGTGAATAATCTTCTGGCTCTACTCGAAGGCTATTTCGTTCAGGATGCTCATCATATGAATGTAAATGTCTTAAATGTTGAGACATTAAAGGAAGCTATGGAGCACCCGGAAAAATACCCGGATCTGACCATAAGGGTTTCCGGATATGCAGTGCATTTTACCCGGTTGAACCGGGAGCAACAGGAAGAGATAATTATGCGTACCTTCTATCGCCGAATGTAGCTGAAGGGTTGGTATGAGTCCATGATAGGCAGAATTCACTCCATTGATACCTTCAGTACCCTGGACGGGCCCGGAATTAGAACCGTGGTCTTTATGCAGGGCTGTCACCTGCGCTGCAAATACTGTCATAATCCTGACACCTGGGAAGTGAAAAGCCTGTCAGCTCAAGAATATAGTCCAGAAGAGTTAATGGAAGTCATAAAAAGGAGCAAACCCTATTTTCTTGCTTCTGGGGGCGGACTTACCTTCTCCGGTGGAGAGCCCCTGCTGCATGATGATTTCATAAAGGCAGTATTCCTGCTTTGCCGGGAAGAAAATATTTCCACCGCTATCGATACCTCCCTTTATGTCAAGCCCGCAGCTCTGCTAAAAGTTTTGCCGCTGACTGACCTGGTGCTGGCGGATATCAAACATATCAACGAAGAAAAAAGCCGCTGTCTGACCGGAATGAGCAATCGTCTTAACTTGAGCAATCTCAAACTTATCGATTCGCATGATATACCCATTTGGATTCGCTATGTTATAATTCCTGCCTGGACCGATGCGTTGGAAGATCTTGAAGAAATGGCTGCTTTTGTTGGGCAGCTTGAACATGTGGAACGTATTGACCTTTTGCCTTACCACTCCCTGGGAAAACATAAATGGGATTTGCTGGGCTTAAACTATGAATTAAACGGGGTAACTGCTCCCAGCCCGGAGGCTTTGGAGCAGCTAAAGAACATCATATCCGCCATTAGCGGAAAACCGGTTTATTTGAAATAGATATAGAACAAAAGAGGTTTTTGCAGCGGAATCATGTTTCCGTCTCTAAAAGTTCCCCTTATGCTCCGGGTGTAGTAGAATCAATGCTAATAAATAATATGAAAACAACAGGAGGCAGTTGGGGTGAGCGTTAAAGTTTTTACTGATAGCACTTCATACATAAGTAAAGAAATGCAAGAAGAACTGGATATTGAAATTATTCCTTTAAGTGTGCATTTCTCCGATGAGTCCTTTATCGAGACAGAAGTAGACTATGAATATTTTTATCAGAAAATAGAGAGGACCGGGGTGATTCCAACATCTTCCCAACCTCCGCCAGGTAAATTCTTTGCGGCTTTTAAAAAGGCGCTATCTCGTGGAGATCATGTTGTAGGCATTTTTATATCTTCAACCATGAGTGGAACCTGGGCTACAGCCCGGAATGTTAAAAAGCAGCTTATGGCGCAATATCCTGAAGCGAGGATGGAGATTATTGATTCTCATACCAATTGTATGGCCCTGGGGCTTCAGGTTGTGGAGGCCGCCCGGGTCGCCAAGGCCGGGGGTAATATAGATGCGGTGGTAAAAGCAGCCCAGTATATTCATGATCGGGTACATTTTTACTTTGTCCCGGAAACCCTGGAGTATTTGCGCAAAGGGGGACGAATAGGCACGGCCTCTGCTCTTCTCGGTATCCTTTTGAACATCCGGCCTATTCTAACGGTAGATATGGCAAAAGGCATGACCCATTTGCTGGAGAAGGCCCGGGGAACTTCCAATGCGGTTAAGCGAATGCTGTATCTAATGGAAGAAGATCATCAAAAATATGGGCTGAAGGAAATCATAGTGCACCATATCAATGCCCCGGAAAAAGCTCGACAATTAAGGCAAACGCTGGTTGATCGCTATGGCTTGCCCGTAAATATTCTTTCCATCGGTCCAGTAATAGGCCTGCATACTGGACTGGGCACAATAGGTATGGTCTATGTGGCATGAAGCAGAGATGGAATATCTCCTGTTCTAGTTTTGCGCTTCTCTATCCACCCAATCAACATGAACCGTTGTAGAGGTAGTGTAGAGATACTGGTTTATGCTTAATTCAACTACATCAGCAATGTCGTGAGCCTTGACCACGGAAAGCCCTTGATCCACCTCAATATGCAGGGAAACCACTTTATTAGCCCCGTAATCATGTACGCTGGTATCATGAACCGCGATTACTCCAGGTACCGCCAGGGCTAACTGATTAACCCGCTTTACCTGCTCCTCATCGTACTCTCCGATTATTTTGGAGCAGGATTCGCGGAAAATTTCGATACCCGTCCAAACAATCAAGGCTGACACAGCAAAGCCCAGTACAGCATCTACCCAGTAGTAGCCGAATTTAGAGGCTAAAATGGCAATAGCTACTAACACTGAAGCTATGGCATCAGTCCGGTGGTGCCAGGCATCAGCTATAAGGGTGGAGGAAGAAATTCTTTGCCCCAGGTCAATGGAAAAACGGGACATCCATTCCTTAAACAAGCCGGCAAACAGCATAACGACAACTACAAAGTAGCTTCCTGCTACCGGAGTGTTGGCCATGAGCCTTTTATAAGAATCAAAACCAAATTTTATTCCTACTGCTACCAGCAGCAAAGAAATAACCAGGGTGGCAATAAATTCAATACGGCCGTGGCCATGAGGATGCTCCTCATCCGCAGGTAAAGCAGCCAGTTTAAATCCAATAATTACTACCAATGAGGTCAGTACATCGGAAGCGGTATGAACCGCATCCGCAATCAGAGAAATGCTGTTTACCAATATCCCCATGATGAATTTTATGATAGCCAAAACAATATTACCGATAATGCTTACCCAGGCTTCCAGATAAGCGATCTTCCTTCTCTGTTCAGGATTTTCGATATTTGTTTCGGCATAAGTATCCCTAAGGGTTTTGCTGATTAAGAAGTCAGATATTGAAGATGTGAACTTATCCAAATATATCACCTTCCCAAAAAGAATAATTTAAGGTAAAAAAATTACCGTAGACTCTTACTTTTAATAATAGTCCCACGGTAATTTTCCGCTGCCCTTTGGGGCCCGGCTCAAGGCCTGACCAAATTTCTTAAGTTGTTCCCAACATTCTATCAAAAATACTTATATCAGGCAAGGGCGTTTAGCGTGAAAAATAAATTTTCATTACTATTTGTATCGTCACTCTTGCGGCGAGGTGGAGGTCTAAATATAAAATACCGACTCTACTGCAAAACCCCTTTTTGTTGCATAAAGGTTGCTCATGGCCCATAGCGGGTATTGCCACAAAACCGTTTTTCACTAATGCTGCCCGGGCATTATCTGAAAAATCAAAGCGTTCAGCGTTAACCACATTTGATAAATCCGGTGCCACCTGATAAGGCTTAACTATAGCGGTATCTAATCATCAGCCATTATCAGCCTTAAGGGAATATGCTCACCTGCTGTGGCGTTTATCCCAGGCTTCCACCATTTGGTTAAAAAACTGCAGACTCCATTCGTAATCTTCCTCCAGGTTGTTCAGGTATTGGCCGAAAAGGCTAGCCTGGTGCAAGATTGCCGTATCTGAGGACTGCCGCAAATTGTTCAGAACCTCCCGGCTGCGCCCCGCCGCTTCTAAAGTTATCTCCCGTTCATTGATGAAACTGCTTTGCAGGTGTTCAGCCATTATTTTGCCCGTATTCCGTTCTGCTTCATAATAGTCCCGGCGGCTTCCTTTTACCCATACCTTGCGAACGTTCTTCATACCTTCGAGAAAACGGATGTGTATACTAACCGTAGCCTTGCTCACTTCCAACTCAGAGGCAATATCCTCCAGCCCCAGGGGTTGGTCAGAAAAAAACAGCAAGCCATAGATGCGTCCCACCACTTCCGGCATACCGAACATGGCATATACGCGACCAAAAGCATCTACCATAATATCACGAGCCTGCAAAAGGCGTTCCTGTTCCAAACTATTTACCTCC
>NZ_JAQVZX010000044.1 GCF_028707975.1 Syntrophomonas sp. | reverse complement strand
GTTTCAGATAAAGGGAATGGTAAGAGGTTTTGATAATTTCACCGTAATTATTGAAGTAGACCAAAAACAGCAACTGGTATACAAACATGCGATTTCAACCGTGGCCCCGCTCCGGCCTATATCCATGATGAATTTGGAAGCCAGAAGCGATGACGACTAAACTCACTTTCCATCGGTGGTTGTGGTCCCCACCCTGCGGGTACTACTGAGGCTTCCTGCGGTCGCTATTAAAGATGCGGCCATGGGTGGCATAGTTAGCGATTCCGATACAAGATCTGCATATAATTACCTAAAATATCTGCTTGAACGAAAAAGAAAGAATAAAACCTGGGCGGAGATTAAACAATTGCTACCGGATGATGAACCCCTTGGCAAGGAAGAACTGCGACAATTAGAAGCCCCGGATGATTATATTATCTTGGAACAGGAAATAGAAGAATACGACAACATGGAAGGAGAGGGTGGTATGACTACTTCCATAAAACAAATTGAAGAAATAATTCAGCGACTACCGGTTGAGAAACTTGAAATCTTGCTTGAAATAGCAAGGGATATTGAAAATGAAGAGCTTTCACCAGAAGATATTGCAGATATTGAGGCAGGTAAGACAGAAATAGAACGCGGGGAATGGGTGAGCTTAGATGAGTTCTGCCAACAAAAACAATTATAAAGCCAAACTGTCCCGCAAAGCATCAACATATCTTTCCCGCGTCAATAGCCCCTTTGATCAAAGAATTATTAACGCCTTGCGTCTGCTGGCAATAAATCCGAAGAATGACAGCCAGGATATAATTCCATTGGAAGGCAGAGCAGGAGAGTATAGACTTCGTGTAGGTAAATACCGGATTATTTTCACCATAGACGATTCGGACAAAACTATCAACGTAGCTACTATTCTCCCACGTGGTGACGTATATAAATAACAAGATTATTAACTCAACTTTCGTAGCAACGGGAATAGAATACTTTGAGACCCTTATGAGGATGCTTAGAGCTATGCTTGGGCTTATTACACACAAGGCGCAGGCATAGCTTGCGCCTTGTATTGGGAAGAATAAATATGAACTTCAATATGCCAATTTTCGCTAATCGACAGAATCACTCCATGGCACCACTTTTATCTGTTTCTCATATAATATAACGAAATATGTTTCTCGCTTTTAAGCAGCCGGGTTCCTATTGATAAAACAGCTGGCGGGTTCTAATCCCTGGTTCGTTGCAGCGCTCTCGTTGAAACTGCTCCGCAGTTTCTTCCGATGCTTAAAGAGCTTTCTTGGGAAGTGGTGAAGGAATGGAAATATCGATGCGCTTTACGGATATAAACCAGGAACGGGAACGAATCCTCTCATGCCCGGTGCCTGGTTATTTTCCCCGCAAAGATTCGTTTTTGGAACTAGAAAGACTAATTGGCCTGCGGGAAGTAAAAAGAACCCTGGCCGAAGTGGCGGCTTTTACCTTAATCCAAAACAGACGCTCAGAACTGCGGCTTAAAGCAGACCCCACCGCCCTGCACATGGTTTTCAAGGGTAATCCCGGTACGGGCAAAACCACTGTAGCGAGAATTCTCGGGAGAATATTCAATGAAATTGGAATATTAAGTAAGGGGCACCTCTTGGAAGTGGAAAGGGCTGATCTGGTCGGGGAGTATATCGGACACACCGCCCAAAAAACCAGGGAGATCTTAAAAAGAGCCATGGGTGGTATAGTATTCATTGATGAAGCCTATTCTCTGGCCCAGGGAGGGGAAAGGGATTTTGGGAAGGAAGCCATTAGCACTTTGGTCAAAGCCATGGAGGACTACCGGGATAACCTGGTGGTAATCCTGGCGGGCTATTCCCAGGAAATCGATCGTTTTTTAAAGTCTAACCCCGGACTCAGATCCCGTTTTCCCATTCATATTGACTTCTGCGACTACAATGCGGAGGAATTATTTCAAATTGCCCTGCAGATATATCAGGAAAGAGAGTATGAATTAACCAATAGATGCCGTTGGAAACTTAAACAACAACTCAACGAATTTGTTAAAAACCGTCATTCTCACAGTGGTAATGCCAGGTATGTAAGGAACCTGGCGGAGAAATCCATAAGATTGCAGGCCTTGCGCATAGTGGATAAAGATGCCCCTGTCCGCCGCGATTTAGTAACAATTGAAGAAGTGGATCTGCCTGATCCTCGCAGTATTCAGGCTTAATGCTGGGCGAAAGTGTAGAATAGAAGGCAAATAAGTCCGGGGAATGTCCCCGAGCTTATTCTGTGTGTGTGACTGGCATCATCTGGTCAAGAATCCCCCAAAGGCAATCCCAACTCTTTTCTAGCTTCGATGCAACCGTAAATGGCTTCCTTTATATTTTCTAATGCTTCTTCCCGTGTTTTACCCTGGCTGGCACAACCCGGTAGGGCCGGACAACTGGCAACTATATAATTATCCTCATCTTTAAAGAGAATAACCTTAAATTTCATAGTAGTTTCCCCCTTTCACCCTTCTATCCTGATGTACATTGTATTGTACTATTACTACTTATTTTTTTCTACCTCCGGAGTTATTATCCGGGCAACTCCGTCTATTGCCGGCCATGCGTCGGTTATTTATAATGGTAATATCAATCAGCCGGTTGCTACAACATCAAAGGCAAGCAGTTTCTCACCACCCAGAGTAAGTACTATGCCGTTGATGTTGGACTGCGGAATGTGCTTGTCAGAGGAAAGGAAAGCGATGTGGGACACATCCTTGAAAACATCGTTTTTCTGGAGCTGAGAAGGCGCGGCTACGAGGTGTATATCGGTCAGCTCGCTGACGGCGGCGAGGTTGATTTTGTAGCGATCAGCCCTGGCGGCTTGGCCTATTATCAGGTGGCAGCGACAACGCTGGAAGAAGAAACGCTGAAAAGAGAACTAGCTCCTTTTAAAAAAGTAGCTGATAATTATCCCAAATACCTGCTTACACTGGATGAGCCGTTTGGAACTGCAGATTACGATGGTATCCAAAAGCGCAATGTTTTGGATTGGCTGCTGGAAGAATAACGAAGATGGTATATTTAAAGTCGGCAAAATAGAGGAATTGAAGGTCGCATAGGGTAATAACAAAACAGCTCTAAGCTCGGATATTACGGCATTTAAGGGTGAATATTTACCGCATTTTTGGTATAGTAATACCTATAACCGGCAAGATAATCGGGCTTAGATAATTGAACAACTTATTGATAAAATTCTTAGGCAGGAACAATAGATGGCTAAACATATGGGAAAAGAATGTCAGGCTTTTGCTGTTCCTGTGTTAATTCCTTATCGGTTGATTTTGATGCAGACATCTATATTACTGGTTCCAACGCCAATCTTTTATCGGGTGAACTGGCGACCTACCTGGCCGGACGCTATGTTGCTTTATTGCAAAATGAATGGGCCTGGGCTCGTTATGATAAATACCCGGTATCGCCGGGGCATCTGCTGATTACCACCAGGCGGCATGTGCAAAGTTATTTTGATAGCACCCCGAAGGAGCGACTGGCGCTCAATCAATTATTGGAAGAAGCTAAAAAGCTTCTGGATAAGGAATAATACGCGAGGCCCGTAAGAAGGCGGGAGTACCGGTAGCCATAATGCTGGATACCAAAGGACCGGAGATAAGAACCGGCTTGCTCAAGGCCGGAAAGGTGAAGCTGGAAGCTGGACAGCGTTTTGTGCTCACCACCCGCCAGGTAGAAGGAGATGAACACCTGGTACAGATCACCTATGATCGCCTGCCCCAGGAGGTGGAAAAGGGCAACAGCATACTGCTGGCTGATGGCTTGATTAACCTGCAGGTGCTGGAGACCAGCGATACGGACATTATTTGCCAGGTGGTAAATGGTGGGGAACTGGGAGAGAGGAAAGGAATCAATGTACCCGGAGCCCGTATAAACATGCCTTTCCTCAGTGAAAAAGATAAAGAGGATATTAACTTTGGCATAGAGCAAGAAGTTGATTTTATTGCCGCTTCTTTTGTGCGTACAGCGGATGATGTGCTGCAAATAAGGCGTCTTTTGGAGCGGCGGGATGCCGAGTAAGAATAGTAGTTTATCCGGAAGACATGGAAAAGATTAAAGACGGGGATATCCTTGTAACCACCAGTGCCGACTGTGCCCTGGCCCCTCACCTGCCTCGAATTGCCGCCCTGGTGGCGGAGGAAGGAGGCCTGACCTCCAATGCGGCCATTATGGGTTTGAATGCTAACATTCCCGTAATTGTAGGAGCTAGAAACGCCACCGGTCTATTGGAGGACGATATGCTGGTCACCCTGGATACCCCTCATGGCCGGGTTTACCAGGGAATTGCCCGAGTACGCTAATAATTTCGGAAGGTGCGGTTGGCCAGGGATGAATATGTAAAGTTTGAGGGGGAATGAAAAAGTCACGTTTCATTCCCCCTTTAAAAATGATTATCCGCTCATTAGATAACCGTAAAAAGAAATGGTATAGCAAGTTTAATTTAACAACTATTACTATTAATTCGAGCCTACTTAGTCTTATTCAATGCTGTAACTATTATTGTAGCTACCTCAGCCCTGGTCGCATTTTTTAATGGTCCAAAACTGCCATCTGGATAACCGTTTATAAGCTGGTTTCCAGCTGCAATGTCTATAGCCTCCCTAGCCCAATCTGAAACTTGCTCTTCATCGCTAAATTGTTTAACCCAATCGGTTTTTTTCAAACCGCAGACTTTTACCATCATTACTGCCATCTGTTCACGTGTTATTGGTTGGTCGGGCGCAAAAACGTTCTTACTGTATCCCTGAACTATGCCGTGGGTGGCTGCTGTTGAAATATAGTGTTGAGCCCAGTGTGACTTGCAATCAGTAAATTCATTCCCGTTTGTAGGGGTAAGTCTAAAAGCCTTAACTAGAACAGTAGTAAATTCTGCTCGAGTAATATTCTGGTTCGGTCTAAAACTTTTGTCCGGGTAACCACTAATAGCTCCTGCGGCCAATAAGATTCTTATGCTGGACTCAGCCCAATTCCCGCTAATATCGTTACAAATGGTTTCTTGTTTTTCGGACAGTTTGATTATAGCAAATGTACTAAATTTACTTGTACTGAAACGTATAGTTAATGGTACCCCATCCTTATCAAATATCAATTCCCCTTTGATTAGCTCTTTTTCGCCATCGCTATGTATGGCAAATATCGCAAGGTTTGATAAGAAAATATGTCTTTCGGCAGGGTCCTTTGGTATATTAATTCCGCCCAAAGGAAGCGTAACACTTGTTGTTCCGTGCAAATCTGCCATAATTTCTACGGGGTTTCCCAATACGGTTGCGCCTTGCGTTTGAGGAAATGCTTGGATCTCATTTTTGGTTTCCTGGGCATCACCTGGTTGTAAACTAATTTTAAGTTCCTGCGTATTTTTAGCTAACAGGTTGAGAATTGCTGCAGGTATTTCAATGGACATACCTGCAAGATTGATTTGAATGTTCATATTTTGGGCAGAATTAATAACCTCAGCGGGAATGGTAATTACCTTAATATCGGATTCACTTTTGCTACTCAGGTTAATTGCAATTGTATTATTTCCTTTTGCTTTAGCATTATTGATTTCTGTGCTAGCGGTATTTGAAATAACTATATGTTCGATTATTTGTCCATTTTCCATCACGCGGGTCTGGTAAGAAATTAGTTGCTCGCTTAACGTAGCTACATTTTTTTCGGTATCTGTGCTGGGGGGAGCAGTCGTGCCAGGTCCGCCACCATTACCACCACCTGGAGTGTAAGGAATTGGTGGGTCTACTGGTACTTCTAAATTTATTTGTTTTACTTCTCCTGAGCCCCAATAAAGTGCTTCACCGGCTTTTACCCGTTTATACTCCTGGTTATTATAACGACCAGTAATATAAAAATCTATGCGGCTTCCATCTAGCTGGTTTCCACTTACCGCTAATTTAGACTTGATACCCGGACCCCCGTAGTACCCTTCTTCACTACTAGTTATTTTTCCACAAACAATTCCATCTACTATAGCTTCTACTGTTATCTCAGCGGGGGCTGGTGCCCCCTGGATTGAGATTTCTCCATAACAAAGGGCTGGTAAAGAAGGCACTTCCTGTTGACCCAGAGCTAATGGAACTGGTAAAGATAATAAAAAGATTAATACCGTAAGCTTAATCAATCTCTTCATCATTTATACTCCCTCCTGTTCCCGACGTTCCTTGCGGAGGTTGTATTGGTGTTGGCACCACTACACCACCATGTCTATAATATACCGGAATGGAATAAATCTGATTTGTTCCGCGCAGAAATACCCAGTAACCATCCCATGGGCTCATAATTTCGTTGGCTTGCCATTCACTAATATCAAGCAGTTGCGAACTCCAAACCGCATGATTACTATCTGTTTTACGCGCATTAAATGAGCCTGGGTTATATGCTTGGGTCAATCCCTGGCCGTTACTGAAACGCAAGGAAGCCAAATTGTTTTTTAAATAGGCACGAGAACTACTTCCAACCAGATTCCAGCCCGCACCTAATTCTTTGGAAGCAAATGTGTTGTGCGGATCATCAGTTTCTGCCCAACCAAATCTCATTACTGAGGGCCGCACTGTTTTAATAAAAACTGCACTGGCGGGGTTATTTAGCTCCTTACGGATTTCATCAGGGTCCGTAATCCAGCCAAGCTTGCCATCTTTTAGAGCATAAGCGAGCCAGGCTTCCACATCTTCTTGCACCAACTCAAATGATTGTACCGGCCTGGAAACAGAAACCAGGTTCCATCCTTGGCCCAGAGTCAGGTTATAATCATATTTATCGCGGGTACGAAAGGTGATAACAGTTTCCTGATCCAGCGATTTACCCTGGGCATCGACCAGCGCCGCAGCAGGGATACGCAAAGTATAATAACAGTTATAGGCAAGAGGTGCTGTAGGACGTATTACCAGCGATTTTTTCAGCAACTCTTGCTCCGTTAAAATGGGATTGCTTTTCTCGTCATACATTTTGATTAGCCCAAAGTCAGGCCCGGCGATTAGTTCGTTGTTTAAGTAAACATAGAGATTACGAGAAACATCTACTGAATGCTGACCATCCAGGGGGTCGGTGCTAGTTATAGCCGGAAGCTCATCAAATAGAACCCAGCTTGTTCCTGAACTGAAGTGCATTGTTTGTCCATCTACCGTAAAAATAAAGCCAGCACTGCTGCTATCCTTTTTCCAGCGACCGTTCCATATTTGTCCATCCCGATAAAAACTAGCCGGACCTTCACCGGTTACTTTTGCCTGAACTACCCACTCCCCAGCTACAGGGTCAAAAATTTTTTCATGAGGAGTAGATAGAACCAGTACGTTCGTAGTTTTTATTGGGGAGCCATCTGCCAGGAGGCAGGGTAGCCCCTTTTCATATCGCTGGTATTTATTGCTAGGAGAATCCCATTTAAAAACAGTATCATAGCTTTGTCCCCGGAAACATACGGTGACCTGTGTAGCGGGATTGCCTCCGCTCATTTCACCTATCGGTAAAGCCTTATTAAAGGTAGCAAGCTCGCCATTCTTTTCCTCAATACCCTGTAATATTAAGTCTTTGTTGGTATATAGGTTATGTGGTGCCTGTTGGGCTAATGACCTGAAAAAGTAGTTGCCTGAACCATAGATTTCGTCGAAGTCCATCAGCGGCATGCGATTCAGAAAATGAAGAGCATCAGTACTACCCCCACAATGCAGCATAGCTCCAGAATATCCGGCGGCAAGCTCAACCAGGTTCCTACGCGCAGAACGTACCGGTCCTACTTCAGCAAATGTATTGCCCGGGTCATAAACGGCTAACAGTCTGGTTATACCGGGAGCAACTGTAGTTTCAAAAACGACTTCCGCATCATTTAGCCCGGTTTGAGGTCGAGCATCGGGGTGGTTATCTATTACTAAGCTAACTACATTAATATCCTGTGGTTTCTCATCCGGTGGAGCCTGCATTTGTGGAGTAAATTGTACATCGACACCACGGTCTAAAAGGGTTTGAATATCACTGGCGGTAGCTGAATCTTCGTTTATATCCAGGTAGTTCCAGCGCAGATCTACAAAACCGCGCTCCCATGGATCATTACCAGTTGAGCGTAAACCTCCATTGTTGCTATTAGTTAAGAGAGGTGTAACGTCACGAATCTGGTTATAATTAAGATAAATCCTTTTTAATTGCAGTAAATTACTTAAAGGTTCAATGTCGCGGACCTGATTATGTGATAAATTAATTTCCTGTAACGCAGTTAACTGTTCCAGGGGTCCCAGCTTTTTAATTCTATTACCATTAATGTTTAAATACCGCAAATTAGCCAAAGTGCCTAAAGGGGAAAGATCCTTTATTTCGTTTCCATTTAAATACAATGAAGTGATATTACTCAAGTACTGTAAACCCTCAAGGCTAGTTATTCCTGTATAAGTAGCACTAAAAGAATTAAGCTTTAACAGGTCGCTTTGCCTGATATCTCCAGTTGCTTTGCCGATTTCCTGTCGTATCCTGACCCTGAGATTGGGGTCGGGAAAGTCTACTACTATATCACTGACTGTACAGGTGCAATTCGCTGTATAACTGCCATCCTCGGTAGTAACGGTAATTATCGCTTCTCCTGGAGACTGAGCTGTAACCCGACCTTCGGAATCTACCTGGGCTATATTGCTATGGTCTGAAGTCCAGTATAATTTTTGATTACTGGCATCAGTCGGTGTTATTATCGCCTTTAAACTTGCAGTCTGGCCTAACCCCAGGTTCAAAGTGTTCTGCTCCAAACTTACTCCCGTAACCGTGACCCACTCAGCGACACTAACTGAGCATTGAGCACTGAGCCCACCATCTTCGGTGGTAACTGTGATTACTGTTAAACCAATGCTTAACGGAGTAATTAGCCCGTTTGTATCTACTGTAGCCACCTCAGGATTACTTGAGGACCAGCTCAGGTTTTTGTTACTGGCATTCAGGGGAGTAATAGTAGCCTGTAACGCAACCGGCGGGCCGTCAACTGGTAGGATAAACTGCGCCCGGTCTAGATTAACCCCTGTTACTGATATAGTAGAACCGGCAACAAAGCTAAAACAAAATTCAGAGTTTAGCTGATTATTAGATAAATCCAAGACCGCATCGGCAGGAATTAATATTGTATATTCCATTGCAAAGATTAAATCATTAAGGGGCTCCAGAATAAGAGTATTATCTACTATGCTTTTTTTGCCTAGCGAAATAGTATTACCATCCTTATCTAATAAACGCAGCGCAGAGAAGTTGCTCCCAGACTTTATGGGTTCACTAAAATTTATAGTAATTGCAGAATTTAAGGGTACCTCTGAGGCATTGGCAACCGGATTGGTACTAACAACCTCTGGAGCAACGTTATCATAGGGCTTGCCAAAATCAACCTCCACCGGAACCGAACTATACTCAGTGGAACCATTACCCAGTTGACCGTAATCATTATTACCCCAGGCCCAAACCTTACCCTGGGCATCCAGGGACATACAGTGCCGGTATCCTGATATAGCCACTATGTCGGATAAACCAACTACCATTGCATATGTACTATATTGATTTTGCCATACGCTGCCATCACGTTTTAAAGCAACAAGGTTGTTATAATCATTCATTGCTATCGCAGAAATTTCATCTAATCCTTCCACTATCTGAGGATATGAACCCCATTGATAAACTGCACCCATAACACTTACCGCAGCACTAGACCAATTGCTAGCATCCACCATCGTAATACCAGTTAAATAACCTTCTCCCTCCGGTCCCATAACCTGCAGGGGAAGCCTGCTGCTACTGGTACCTGTTCCCAGACTGCCCTGACCCCAGGCCCAAACTGTACCATCATCTTTAAGCGCCAGGGTATGCTCACTGCCGCTGGTTATTTGTTTAATACTTGATAAACCCTGTACAAGTACTGGTCGGGTACAGTTGTAGTTGTTAGTCCCGTCTCCCAATTGGCCATAATAGTTGTTACCCCAGGCCCAGGCCTGTCCACTGTCATCCCGGGCAAAGCTCTGGCTAGGTCCAGCAATTATATCATGAATATTTCCAAGATATGTAGAACCATCCGGACTGATTACCTGTATCGGTAAAGGATTTTCCTGACGGCTGTCATTGCCTAACTGCCCATTATAATTGCCTCCCCAGGCCCACACCGTACCATCGTTCTTTAACGCCAGCGAGTGGTTACCTCCGGCAGCTATAGCCACTATTCCTTCCAGGAATCCTACACCTGTACCATCCTTGACCTGTACCGGATAGGAACGGCAAGTGGTACTGCCATCACCAAGCTGCCCATTTTGGTTATTACCCCAGGCCCAGACACTACCATCATTCTTAAGTGCCAGCGAATGCGATCCTCCCGCAACAATAGCAATTACAGCAGGCTCATCAGCCAGTACCATAGACGGGTTATAGCCTATCCCAGTTCCGACTAAAAGGGTAATAATCACCAGGTAGACTATAAGAACTTGACCTTTTAACCTGTTATTGAAACTCATTTTCAACCCTCCTGAACCGTATTCCGTTTATTAATCTTCAGGGACTACCCAGCATTATGTTTAACAAACAACAATCACCCCCAAAATACCAAAATCCAAAAACTTCCCAGTACACGAAGATAGATTTTACCAGTTATGCTAACTTCAACCTTACCCCCTTTATTTAAAAACCGCAAGTTGATGTTTCAAGAAGAGCAGCCCTGATGCAGTACATCGCCATCTTAGGCGGGGAGATTGAATATGACGGCTACAAGATTAATATCAGAAGCCATAGAGGAAGTACCAATTATCAGCTGGCGATGGATACAAAAAACGTAACCAATGTAGCGGTATCCTATGATTCCCGGGAGAATAGTTCTTCCTATGATGTTGCCTTTTTTAAGTTGCTGGATTTATCTGTGGGGGACAATGTCCAGATAGTCTTTAACCCCCTGGGTATCAATGTTAAAACCCGGATTATTTCCTTAGAGTATAGAAGCTCAGAGCCATACGATAATTGGGGAAAACGGAAAAGAGCACACTGTATCTTCCTACCGTTTATCCTACTCCATTGATCAGATAGCATTGGAAAAAGAACAGCGACTGCATGGTATTACCTGTTTTATCAGCAATGTAGACACCCAGAGCTACTCTGCCGAGGAGATAATCCAGTGGTATCGCGACAAGAATAAGGTTGAGGAAGCTTTCCACGAAATCAAATCGCATCTGGATCTACGTCCGATATTTCTAACCCGGTAATAGGGACTACTTTTACATAATGTGGTTGCTCAAAATGGGGGTATTGTTGGATTTGGTAAAATATGTCGCCAATCTTGGGTTGACTAAAACAGCAGAATATGCAGGATTACAACGATTAAACAAAGCTTGGTGCAGGAAAAGTGTGGTTGACATAATAGAATATAGCAATTAGAGTAATGTCAAGTAATGTATGATCTAATTAGTTTATGTTAATTATTTTGCAACATTTTTCACCACTTTCTTTGCGCGAATAACACCAGCCCGGTTTGTCTGGGCGATGAGCCATATGTATAGGCTAAAAGAAGGCGTTTGAGAAAAGATTGGGGGAGCATAGCGGCATCCGGTAAGCAAGAGCATAAAACTACACATGGGAAGTGGGAACGGAAGAAGAACTATAGTAGAGCAGCGAGTTTATTAATGTGGAAAACCGGGAAGGGGTGTAGACTCTTGATTTTTGCCCGCACCCGACTGGAGCAACCTGGATGGTTCCACCTGCTTGAGGTTATGTTTGGGGCAGGCCAGTCCCGAAGAGTGCATCACCATGAACCTGGTTAGACCTTCCAGCCGGATGCCACCATTAAACGGGCTGAGTTTACTGAATACTGTTGCCGGTCCATGTTGTAAACGGCAAATAACTATGTTGCCCAAATTGAATGTAAACATTATTTGAAAATATAAGGAGGTTGATGCGCAATGTTTGATATTCGAAAGGAGCCTGTTTCTATTCAACCCATCGGAGTAGTGGTTTCTGATTTCAAGGAGGTTAGCCGTCAATATGATTACAAGCGCGAAAGCATGATTTATATGCGGGAAGACCTTATGGACGCTTTGATAGGGATTGAATACTTTTCCCATATCCATGTCATCTATTACCAGCACCGCAAGCAGGACTGGCTGGAAATGACGGGAACCGGACAGGAAGGGAAGGCCCCTTTGACTCTGCCTTTTGATAGTGAACCGGCCTGTCAGGGAGTTTATTCCACCCGCTCGCCGGCTCGTCCTTCGAGTTTGGGCTACTGTGTGGTGGAGCTGGTAAAATGTGAGCAAAACCGCCTCTATGTAAGAGGACTGGATGCCATTGATGGAACTCCCGTCCTGGATATTAAAATATATATTCCTCATTTTGATGCTTTTCCCCTGGCGGAAATACCCTTGAACTGGTGCAAGGGAGATGAACTTAAAACTACTTCCCGGGCCTTCCACTGGGATACTATCAATGTTGGGCTAAGTCTGGGGCTGAGGGTCGGTGCCAAAGCTTTGCAGGTTTTGGGTATCGCTCGTGGGGGGGCGCTCCGGGCGGAAGTACGGGGAGGATATTTCTTTGCCCAGGGGGTTGAGGGAGTTACCGGATGCAGTGTTTTACGGGGGAATATGATTTTGGAAGAGAACCGAAATTCTTTTGGTGACTGGAAGCTCAAGCTGGTTGGCCCGGATAATGAGGTGGAAATCAGGCTCAACGAGTATTTCTATTCAGAAGCGCGTGAGGTTCTAGAACTGGGAGAAGAGGCATTATTCGCCTCGGTGCAAAAAGTCTAAATATTAGGGGAAATGCCTACTGGTCTAACCGGGACGGCAAAACAGCAAGCCCAACAAATGGGATTTAAAAATTTGGAAGATATGTATGATTTCTTGGTTAGTTCCAAACGGAAAAGGTAGCTTGGCAACTTCAACAAGAGAATATTGCTGAGCGGGTAAAGCAAAATTAAAGCAGCAATCTTGACGAACCGGTGGATACATCTTGTAATAAAGCTTTGAAAGCAGATAAGATATTGACAAAAAGCAGTCAAGTGGGTATATTAATCTATAATCTAAAATTTTAAAGGCATTGACGGAGAGAGTACGTTTCAAGGTGAACGTTGCAGCGAGCCGGGGGCGGTGCAAGCCCGGTACCAGTAGTCTGAACCCGAAAATCACTCCTGAGCTGCGGACCGAACGAATTATCCAGTAGGCTCCGACGGTTTTCCCCCGTCATAGGGAACGCATATGATGGTATGTCGTACTAATGGGTGGTATAGCGAATGTCTTTATGGCTTTCGTCCCTTTATGGGACGAAAGCCTTTTTTAGTTTTATTCACTTTTATCATCATAAGGACTGGAGGAGAAAGCAATGGCAAGCAATGATATGGTAGAAATTCGTTGGCACGGCCGGGGCGGACAGGGAGCCAAGATGGCCTGCCTGCTGTTGGCGGATGTGGCTGCTTTGGAAGGGAAATTCGTACAGGGATTCCCGGAGTATGGGCCGGAACGTATGGGAGCCCCTATTACGGCTTATAATCGCATCAGTGAGAAACGCTGTTCTATCCATTCCAACATTTACTATCCGGATTATGTGGTCGTGGTAGATGAAACTCTGCTGGACAGCGTTGACGTTACCGGAGGACTAAAAGAAGGCGGTGCGATAATAATAAACACTCCCAGCTCCCCCCAGGAGATGCGTCCTCGCCTGCAGGGATGGACCGGAAAAGTCTGTACCATAGATGCCCGCAGCATTTCGGAAGAGGTACTGGGCAGAAACCTCCCCAATACCCCTATGCTGGCGGCTGCGGTTAAGGTGAGCGGAGTTTTGGAAACCGGGCGTTTTTTAGCGAATATTGAAGAATCCTTTAAACATAAATTTGCTGACAAGCCCCAACTTATCGAGGGGAATATGACAACCCTGAAAAAATCCATGGAGGAGGTACAGCTAGGATGATTCGTGCGAAAGATATCAATGAGCTTACCCCCTGGCAGGATCTGACTCCCGGTGGGGAGATCTACGAAGCAGGAACCGCACGGGACTTCAATACCGGTACCTGGCGAACCAACACGCCTATTTTTCACGAGGAAGCATGTAAACACTGTATGTTATGTATTCCATTCTGCCCGGACAGTGCTATTCCGGTGAAGGACGGGAAACGTCTGGACTTCGACTATATGTATTGCAAGGGCTGTGGCATTTGTGAGAATGTATGTCCCTTCCCGGCGATTACCATGGTGACGGGAGGTGTGGCCATATGAGCAGCCGTTTTTCCGGCAACGAGGCTGTAGCTTATGCCATGAAGCAGATAAATCCTGATGTCATGGGAGCGTTCCCTATCACTCCCTCCACAGAAATTCCTGAATACTTCGCTGCTTATGTAGCCAATGGAGAGGTTAATACTGAATATGTAACCGTGGAGTCCGAGCATAGTTCGATGTCCGTGTGCATTGCGGCACAAGCAGCAGGAGCCAGAGCCGTTAGTGCTACTTCATCCTGTGGACTGGCCCTGATGTACGAGCTTTTGTATGTGGCGGCTTCATGCCGCTTGCCGATTACCCTGGCCTGTGTCAACCGGGCTCTTTCGGGGCCAATTAACATAAACCACGACTACTCCGACTCTATGGGAGCCCGTGATAGCGGCTGGATTCAAATTTATGCCGAGAATAATCAGGAGGCCTACGATAATATTATAATGGCCATGCCTATCGGCGAGACCCCAAACGTTCGCTTACCGGTGATGAGCTGTATGGATGGCTTCATTACCAGTCATGCCGTGGAGAATATAGAGCTTTTGGAAACGGATGTGGTGCGCAAGTTCATCGGGGAATACAACCCTGAACATTATCTGCTGAAAAAAGAAAATCCGCTGGCGGTAGGACCGTATGATGTGAGTGCCTATTATATGGAACACAAGGTCCTGGAGGCTGAGGCCATGAAGGCGGCCAAGACCCGCATACTGGAGGTAGCCGCAGAGTTTGAAAAGATTTCCGGCCGGCGCTACGGCCTGTTTGAAGAATATAGGATGGAGGATGCAGAACTGGCTCTGGTTCTAATCGGTTCCACTGCCGGAACGGCTAAAGCAGCTATCGACAAGCTACGGGAGGATGGAGTAAAGGCAGGGCTGGTTAAAATCAGGGTTTTCCGTCCTTTCCCTGGCGAGGAACTGGCCCGGGCGTTGGCGGGCACCAAAGCCGTAGCCGTTATGGATAAATCGGAAGGCTTTTCAGCCAACGGAGGTCCTTTATTTGCCGAGACCTGCAGCGCTTTGTATAATCTGAAGGAACGTCCATATATGATTAATATCGTTTACGGTCTGGGCGGCCGTGATGTAAGGACCGAGGATATTGAAAAAGTCTTCGGCCGGCTGGCGGATATTGCTGGGACCGGTGAAACCCACCCGGTATATACCCATATGGGACAGAGGTCAAGGGAGGAGGAGACAGTATGAGTACGGTATATAACCTGAAACGGGAAGTAGAAAAGCCGATCCGTCTCACCGGAGGGCACCGGCTCTGTGCCGGCTGTAGCACCGGGGTAGTTGTGTCAGGGGTTCTGCGTGCCCTGGATAGAGAGGACCGGGCAGTGGTGGTTAACGCTACCAGCTGTCTGCAGGTTTCCACCTTTATGTATCCTTACACTGCCTATATGGACAGCTATATTCATTCTGCTTTTGAGAACTCCGCAGCTACCTGTTCCGGAGTGGAAGCAGCATATAACGCTTTGAAACGCCGCGGCAAGGTGGAAGGAACCGTCAAGTTCATTACTTTTGCCGGTGACGGCGGCACATATGATATCGGGTTACAATCCCTGTCAGGAGCCATGGAACGTGGTCATGACATGGTCTATGTCTGCTATGACAACGAGGCTTATATGAATACCGGAATCCAGCGTTCATCTTCAACGCCTCGTTTTGCCCGCACGACTACCACGCCTGTAGGTTCTACGGGGCAGGGCAAGAAACAGAATAAAAAAGATCTGACGGAGATTTTGGTTGCTCATAATATCCCCTATGTGGCTCAGACTGCCCCTGTAGGCAATTTCAGGGATTTGCACAGCAAGTCTTATAAAGCTATTTATACTGAGGGCCCTTGCTTTTTGAACGTATTGTCCCCTTGTCCTCGCGGATGGGACTACCCCATGGCCATGCTGGCGGAGATCATTAAGCTGGCGGTGGATACCTGCGTCTGGCCCCTTTACGAAGTAGAGGAGGGGGTATGGCGTTTGAGCTATAAACCGAAGAAAAAGCTGCCCGTGGAAGACTTTCTCCGCCCTCAGGGCAGATTCCGCCATATGTTCCAGAAAGGCAATGAGTGGATGATTGAAGAAGCGCAGAGCTATGTGGATCAAAAATGGGAACGCTTGCTGGAGCACACCGGTGCTTAAGTTACTGCAGAGACTGGAAGTAAAGCCTAAAAATATGCTATGATAGCTGTTAACAAAGGAGGTTTTGCCTGTGGAACAAACAATGTTTAATAATGAAGTCATTTTATCCTGGCTTCAGTATTTTTCCCGGAATGCCCCGATCAACCTGGCAAAACTGAAGATGCTGGATATTACCGGAAAGAATAAGAACCTGATTCCGACCGTTATGTGCAACCGGGCAGTGCTGGTTTTTACAGATGCTGGACATCCGGATATCTTCTACGACATGTGGAATGCGGAACTGGGGGACTGTGATATCTGGTACAATGAGGGCTCAGATCCATCTGGCGAGATCAAGCACGACAAGGTCTCAGACATGATTAACCGCGGGATCAATGCCTCTGCAGCTATGTTGATTCTGAATCCTGACGCTGCCACGAATTATCATATAGGTATGGAGAACAGCCGTTTTTCCTGCGGCTCGGTGCAGTATGTGTGCCGGGAAGTTCGGGCGGTTATAATGAATAAGCTCAATCTGGGAGACCAGGATAATATATGTATAATCTCAGGTGAAAGCATCGCGGTGGAGGCCGCCATGATTGCTGCTGAGGGCAGTGTCATTGCTGTGGAATATGACCGCTGGGATCGGAATACCATGCAAGAAAATGTTAATAGATTTGGCCTGAACAACGTAACCATCGTTGAGTCTCTGGAAAATGGCATCCTGGATAAGCTGCCGGCGCCAAACATAGCCTTTATAGTGGGTTCTTCAAGGATTGGCAGCGAAATAAAGACTCTGCTGTCCATCAATCCTCTTATGGATTTTGTGATCTATACCCTGGACTTCGAAATTCTAATGTCCCTGCCTGCTTTGTTTCGGGAGAACGGCCTGGAGCGAACTGAAGCCATCCATGTAGCGGTATCGCGAGTCAATAGCAAAAAAATGCTGGAGCCATTTCCAGCTCCCTGGCTTATTTCTGGCAGAAGCATAAAAGGATAGTATCAGAGTTACTGCTGGTGAAGATCAAATCA
>NZ_JAQVZX010000132.1 GCF_028707975.1 Syntrophomonas sp. | reverse complement strand
CTACAGTGGTTTTGCCCGTACCGGGATTACCCTTGAAAACCATGTGCAGGGCGGTGGGGTCTGATTTAAGCCGTAGTTCTGATCGTCTGTTTTGGATTAAGGTAAAAGCCGCCACCTCGGCCAGGGTTCTTTTTACTTCCCGCAGGCCAATTAGTCTTTCTAGTTCCAAAAAAGAATCTTTGCGGGGAAAATAACCAGGCACCGGGCATGAGAGGATTCGTTCCCGTTCCTGGTTTATATCCGCAAAGCGCATCGATATTTCCATTCCTTCACCACTTCCCAAGAAAGCTGTTTAAGCATCGGAAGAAACTGCGGAGCAGTTTGAACGAGAGCGCTGCAACGAACCAGGGATTAAAACCCGCCAGCTGTTTTATCAATAGGAACCCGGTTGCTTAAAAGCGAAGAACATATTTCGTTATATTATATGAGAAACAGATAAAAGTGGTGCCATGGAGTGATTCTGTCGATTAGCGAAAATTGGCATATTGAAGTTCATATTTATTCTTCCCAATACAAGGCGCGACGGGCTATATGTTCATTATTAATACTATCCCATTCAAAACGGTTAACCCGCACGTTATCGCCCTCCCTAAAAAAATAATAACATAAACAAAGCGTATCCAAGGACCTTGAGTTTATGAACCGGTGCCAGGTTTACCCGTGCTCCCTGTGAAGAAAGGTTGGCCTGTTCGGCATTTTAAATCAAACTCTCTTAACGATAACGGCGTTTAGGACTACTACAGACAGTCCTAAACGCCAGATGGTTTTGGCAGGATGTTGGTTCAAAGGTATAGAGGATTTGAAGCAGGAGATGCAACTGAAACTGGTATCCATAGACCTACAGCCAATAAACACAAGGCAACGGTTATCAGGCTAATCTTAACTTTCACCAGTCAAAAGCTTAGCCAGTTGCTTTTTACCCATTTGATAACAGATATAATCCCCAACTGTTACTGCCAACAGGAACAGAGCAATTCCTATACTGTACAGAAATGATGGGCTTAAGGTAGAGAAAACGGGAAGAAACTTAGCATAGGAAGAAAAGGATAAAAGGGCAAATATTAATCCTACAGTTATAGTTAATAGGAACATGACCCCCAGGATTTTGCCGCTGCGAGCCGAACGACGGGAACGTGAAGAACCACCTTGAGGAAGACCAGTTTCAAAATTCGGTCCATAAATATCCAGCAACAGGCAAAGTGATGAAAATAGAGAAATAGACAGCACCAGTACTGGTATGGTGAAATACCAGGGATACATTGATACTCCCGGAATCAGGTAGAGCACTAATAGCACCGTAATCGAGTTTAGCAAACTGGGAATCGAAGCTGATAATAGTTTAGCCCGGTAGAGAGCGGCAGGTTGTAGCGGCGACTGCTGCAATACCCACCAGGAGCTTCCTTCCATACTCAAAGCATAAATCGACAGGTTGCTTCCCATTTGAGCAGTAATAAGTAAAAGCACAAACAAAAGCAATCCCCGGGTAAAACTTACTGATCCGCCAGTATTTGAGGCCAGGTTAAAACCCATAAACCCCATTATTATCAAGACTACCAGCAGGTTATACCAAACCAATGGTAAACGTTTGAAGGTAAGCAAATCTTTCTTAACAACTCCGCCCAGACCACCAAAAATCCTGAGGGTGCTTTTGCGGGCCGGGTGGCGGGTCGGAGCGTAATCGTGGCTGAAAGACCACCCGGAAATAAAGCTGCGCCGGGCCAGAGCCAACGCGGCCAAAGTCATTACCAGAGTAAGCAGGATCAGGGGTAAAAGTGATTCTATAAATGAAAATGTGAAACCATTAATAGTTAGGAGCAAGCTTTTGCTTATCCAAATATGGGGTAGCAAAGAGGTAGCCCCTGAATTCCAGCCAGCAACAACTTCCAGCAGAGAATCCGGCTCTACCCGCATTCTCATACTAAATGAACTATAATATTGAGAACCTAAAACTATTAATAAAGTAAGCAGCATCGAGCCTACCGTTAAAAACTGTTTCATTTGCTGTGAAGAGATTAGACCACTTATCAGGAGCAGCAGTAGTGAAGCCAGTGAGGTGAAAATGGCATTGGCCAGAAGCAGGGTAAGGAAAGAAATAAAATAATATATCGGCGGGGCTTCTACCCCCAGCCCATAGCCAACCCAGAGAGCTCCGGTGAAAGGTAAAAGCATAAGCAGATTCTGATTGAAACTGTGCAGAAACTTGACCCCAAATATAGAGCCGGTTGACAATGGAGTAGCCAACAGGAAAAATAGATCCTCGGATTCATAAAAATTTTGATAAATCACCCTGAAACCGGCCAGCAATAACAGCACAAAAATGGCCAGGGAAGCACCGGCAATAAGGTTAAACTCGATTGCATACATCATTTCCAGGTTGCTATCCAGAATAGTCCTGGTAAGGCGGGTCATTTTGTATCCGGCACTGCCGATAAAAAAGGCCAGCATAAGCGTAACCAGAATACCTATAATACCGGGTATAGCTTTTTTCAGTCCGCCCTGAATCAGGCTGTTACGCATAGCCAACAGGTCATATTTTAATATTAAAGCAGCTTCCCTCACTTCATTCCTCCAACATTTGCGATATTTCAGTGTATTCAGCTCCGCCGGTCAATTCCAAAAATAGATCTTCCAGGGTGGGTGAACTCCTATCTGCCGACTGACCATGATGGGATCGCGTTCTCAGTTCCTCGATACTGCCCAAAGCCAGGAGTTGGCCGTTCTGAATTATTCCTACCCGGTCACACATTCTCTCTGCTATCTCCAATATGTGCGTAGACATAAAAACGGTAACCCCTTTTTTACAGAGAGTACGCAGCAAATCCTTAATCATGCGGGCACTCCTGGGGTCAAGGCCCACCGTAGGTTCATCCAGAAATATTACCCTTGGTTCATGCAGCAGAGCTGCTATTAGTGACATCTTCTGTTTCATCCCATGGGAAAACCCGCCCATTAACTCATCCGCCCGGTCACTCAGGTTGAAAATCTCCAGCCAATGATTGCTTTGCCGTTCTGCCGTAGTCCGGTCCATACGATAGATGTCAGCAATGAATGACAGGAATTCACGAGGCGAAAGTTTTTCATAGAGATTGGGCTGGTCAGGTACATAAGCGAGCAATGACTTGGCCTGTACCGGATTGCGATGAACATCAATACCATCCAGCAATACCTGACCCTGGGTAGGTGTTAATATCCCCGCCATCATCTTAATGGTGGTAGTCTTACCGGCACCATTAGGGCCTAAAAAGCCGAACAGTTCTCCGGATTTAACCTCCAGGTCAAGCTGCTTCACCGCAGTTAGCTTACCATAGTTTTTAGTAAGGTTCATTGTCTTAATCATGCTTTCTTTCCTCCCTCGGGTTATGATTGGCCATAGTATCGTGTATGATGACATCTTGTCACCTGTATCATGCCACTTCCTGCCTTCTTCCCACTATAACCAGATAATGGCGGTTAGTTAAAACCACTATAATTATTATAAAGAAGCCGAACCTCGTAATAAAGCATTCCTGTGATTACTTTTGGATATCCCAAGGGTAAGATACTATTTGCCCTGATTAGAGAACTTCCCAGCCAACATGCGGTTGCGCGTATTTTTGCAAGGAAGCGCTTTTAAAGGGTATATTATATTAATGTGCTGAATTATTACACGAAAGAAGGGATTCAATGTGCCTAAAATATGTATTCTTGATGCCAGGACTCTGGGCGAAGATGTCGATTTGAGTGCTTTTAGGGAGTTTGGCGAAGTCGTAGTCTATGACACTACTGCCCCCGAAACGGTAGCGGAGCGGATTAAGGATTGCGAAATAATCATTACCAACAAAGTGGTTCTGGATCGTTCCAACCTGCCATATGCACCGCAGGTTAAGCTGATTTGTGCAGCTGCTACCGGTACCAACAATATTGACCTGGATTATGCGCGCAGTAAAAGTATTATAGTAACTAATGTAGCTGGGTACTCTACCCACAGCGTAGTCCAGCACACATTTGCGATGCTGTTTTACCTGCTGGAATCCCCCGCTTATTATGATTCATATGTTAAATCGGGACGGTATGCGGAAAGTGAAATTTTCACCCACCTGGGGCGCCCCTTCTGGGAACTTTATGGAAAGACCTGGGGAATTATCGGGCTGGGTACAATTGGCCGGGCGGTGGCTGGTGTGGCTCGGGAATTCGGCTGCCAGGTCATCTACTAT
>NZ_JAQVZX010000043.1:5426-17591 GCF_028707975.1 Syntrophomonas sp. | reverse complement strand
TGGCCAGCCGCAAGGTCAGTGTGGATTCACTGTTTTTGGACGAAGGCTTTGGCGCTCTGGATGAAGATGTTCTCGATACCGCCTTGAATACCCTGGCCGGGCTGCAGCAGGACGGTAAGCTTATAGGTGTCATTTCTCATGTCCCCGCCTTAAAAGAGCGCATCAGTACCCAGATAGAGGTTATAACCCAATCTGGAGGCCGCAGCATCCTGCAGGGTCCCGGCTGCCGGCTCCAGTAGCCTGGCGTTGGCAGGGGTTACTCAAAAAAGAACCGCCACGCTATTTTAAAAAGCGGGCGGTAAAAGCTGTTTATGAGAATGTTTTAATAAAGACAATATGAATTTATAGATAAGATATGATTATCCTTTGCTTTTATTTTTTATAAGGGGTAACAACCCACTTGAGGCAACCGTCTTTCTTGCCACCAAAGATATCGTATCCTTTAGTGATGTCATTTAAGGGGGCACGATGGGTAATCAAGTAATTGGTGTCAATTTTCCCTGTTTGGATCAATTTGATTAATTCTGGAATCCGGTTGGCGTTTACCAGCCCCATGCTTATGCGAATATTCTTAATCCACAAGGTATTCATAGCCAGTTCCTGAGGTTTTTCGAAAACTCCGATCAGGGAAATAGTGCCGCCTGGTCTGACGCTGTCTACTGCCATGTCAAAGGTGGGTTTAAATCCATTAGCTTCAATGGTGACATCGGCTCCACGCCCGCCGGTCCGTTCTCTAATGGCATCGCCAACATTACCGACCTTCTGGGGATTGATTCCTACATCGGCAATACCATTCTTTACAGCGAAATCCAGACGTTCCTGGTTGATGTCAACAGCAATAATTTCGGCAGGCCCCCATAGTCTGGCGGTAGTCATTGCACACATTCCGACCGGTCCGCCGCCCATAACCGCAACCGTATCACCGGGCTCTATGCGGCCTTGCTCAGAACCAAAGTATCCAGTAGACAAAATGTCTCCTACGAATAGCACATCTTCTTCAGTGAGCCCATCCGGAATGGTGAACATTCCCAGGTTGGCATGAGGGACTCTTACATATTCGGCTTGACATCCGTCTATCATGTAACCAAATATCCAGCTGCCGGTGGTGCAATGGGAATATATTCCCCGCACACAATAAAAGCATTCGCCGCATTGAGTTACACAGGAAACGGCAACCTTGTCTCCAACTTTGTTGTTCCGGACTGCCGGACCTACTTCCACAACTTCTCCAACAAATTCGTGACCGATTATTCTGCCCGGTTCGACTTCTGGCATACCGCCATGCCAGATATGAATGTCGGTTCCACAAATGGTGGAGGTGGTTACTTTAACTATGGCATCATCGGGTTCGATAATCTTGGGTACAGGAACATCTTCCAGACCTATCTTTTCGGGTCCACGGTAAACCAATGCTTTCATGGTATCTGCCATTTTTAACCATCCCTTTCTTGAGGCATAAAATGTCGTGAGAAAATCCCTTTCTGACTTTCAACCTCCGATTTTAAAATCATTGCGATAATTTGATATTGCAGGGGAAGTAGTTGCACATCACCTCTTTCTATAGTTTTGCTCGAAAACAAAAAGACCACTATCCTTACGATCTATTTAAGACAATTCATAAGAATACTGGTCTGTTTTGAAGCCACCCTTACGGTTTCTTCGCAATCCACCAGGGTATGTAATTATAATAAATTTCCTATTTGGTCAAAACGCGGTCATAGACCATAACATGTATCCAAAAATCATTCTCCGGTTCAATATCATAGGTTTGATGAATGACCCTGGCCTGCAATTTTTCCTCAAAATAGGGAACATTGTCAAGGGAATGCTGCCGGGCTACCTGCATACGGGCTGCTCTGACCACTTCTTTGCCTGCTGCAGTTTTAACTATATATTGCTCCGGTTCAGTGAGAAATCTTTCTCCCCGGACAATGACCATGTCTTCCCAGATAATAATCTTGGTGTAATCAACGCCCTTGCCCAGTTTATCTTTGAAATACTGCTCCATATAAATCTTAAATTCGTGCTGTAATTTTTTTCGCTGGCGATCATCCAATTTATGCTGAGCATCGATATTAATCACATTATGGGATTGCCCATTCTTATCAGGTGCAAATGGCATATTATTCACTCCTAAAAAATGCTCCTATTGCGATAAGTAGCAAATACTGTTTTGTTTGTTTGTCCGATTAATCTATAATCTGTCTTTAAAGCATTAGCATGTTGCTGACAAAAGTGCGTCAATTATAAGGCATCCCGTATCGTCTCAACCCTCACTTTATATTGGAGAACAATAAAAAATACCAGTATTCTTGCGGTAGTTCCATTAGCAAACTCGCTCAAAATACTGGTTTTTCGCAGAGCCACCCGTAAGGGTTTCTCAATAATCCTCCATTATAAATATCATAAAGGATTAATCGTAATGGAGCAAGAACTTTTAAAAAAATAATTGACAAAAATCTAATAACTATATATACTGAACAACATAGAAATTTTTGATTTAAAGTTTATTTTAATATGGGCTAAAATTAAAAATTTAATAGTTTGGTGGATTGTGGAGAACCTGCCGGGAGAGGCTCCAAAGAACCAATATTTTTGTGAATTGTGCGGTTATGCCAGTTTCATAAAGATATTGGTTTTTTTTATTAATAATACAATACATAATGCATTAATTTTGGTATCCACTCTCCCAAGAGATACAGGGTTTATGTTCAAGCCAAAAAGCCTTTCTTATTAGAAAGGCTTTTTGGTTTTCATCTTTTATACCAATGATGGTAAGTATGTAGGAATGGTTAGCATCCTTTTTTTTGTATCAAATAAAATGTATGGGTGGGAAGGAAAGACGTGGGAACATATTCTGGCATAGGGTTATTAGTAAAACATTTCTTGGCAGGTGAAAGGAAATAGGGCAGTAATGAGTAATGAATATATGATGGGGTTATGCCAGTTTGGTGGAGTCCATCGGAACGGAATAAGATGAATGGGGGTTAAGAGGTGAAGAAGAGGCTTGGAATCGCTTTGGGGGGGATAGTACTTGTGCTCATTGCCTGGTTGGTATTTGACCACTATTATTATTTCTCGCCCGGTACCGACCATAGCCGGATTAAGCTGGAAGCGGAAAAGATCCTGCAGAAAGAGGGACCAAAGCTTTTAAAAACTAATTTGCTGGGTATGAGGCCGGATATGGAGAAAGAATTGAAGCGAGTGCAGGTATTGGAGATCAGAGAGCTTGGCAGTAAGAGCTATCTGCTTTTCAAACTGGAATATGATTTAAAGGTGCCTAACATGGACAGAATGGCTTATGAATATGGAGGCGGTGGTGGATACATATTGGGATTGCGCCAGGTGGAAAAGAAACTGGGACGCCTCTCTCTGGAAAAAGGCATGGAGTTTGAAACCAATTACTTGTCGGCCAGCCCGGTTGATTGCGGCCTGGATGCCGACGGTATTTTTTACGGCTATTGCAAAAACCCGCAGGTGGCCAAAATGCGCTTGGAAACAGGGGATGGGAAAATAGTGGAGTGCGAGGCAAAAGACCGCATACTTTTAGCGGCTGTACCCGGCAAGAATCAGGATATTTCTCCTTTCTTTTTTAATGCTCAGGGTGAAGAGATGGAGCCTTCCTATGGATTTAAGGTTGCTTTTGTCTCCAATGATGAGAAGTACTACCAGCAGTATACCAACAGCCCTATGGAATGGTGGAATATGAGCGCCAAGGATATAGGCGCAGGCTCCTTGCCGGCCGGCAGCATAGATGCCGTGTGGGTTTTTGCCGACCAGCAACAGGAAGCATTGCAGGGTCAAACGCTTAAGAAGCTTAAGGAATTAGCTGAAGGCGGAGTGCCGGTAATATTTATAGAAATGAAAGACAGCAATAAACTGTTGCGGGCTTTCCAGGTCAAGGAAGCGCCGGGCAAGGTGGCGGCTTCGGAAGTGGAAGCCCTCTACCTGGGAAAAGATAAAAGTCAGGAACTGCAGGTTGGGTTTATCGTTTTGGATGAGGATGAGCTCTCCCCCATACTGCAAAAATCCATCAACTTGCGCTACCAACTGGATGAAGACAAGCAGAAGGTAGCAGGAAAAAAGGCTGCGGCCAGTAAACCGACAACGGGAGTTAAACAGGGGACTACAGCGGTTCCGGCGGTTCCGGTTGCTCCAGCTCCAGTAGGGAGGGTTATGCCATGAAAAAGATGATGCAATTATCGTTTTCCATATTGCTGGGTCTGTTTCTTCTCCTGGGCAGCCTGCCGCCCGCAACGGCAGAAGCGGCTGGACAGGTGGAGATGACGGCAGAGGCAGGCTTCAAGGGCTTTGCCCGCTGGGGTCAGGCTTTTCCCTTGCAGGTAACCCTGCTTAACCCGGGCCCGGAAATCCGAGGACAACTGGTGTTTGACACCAATAATAATGAGCTTAGAATTCAACAGCAGAAAGAGATCGTACTTCCAACCGGGAGCAAGAAAAGGATAAATATGTTTATCCCGGCCAATCAAACCGCTAATTATGAGATTAAATTGATGGCCGGGGAAAAAGAGGTGGCCAAATGCAAAAGCCGGGTTACGATTATGCAGCCGCAGGAGATGCTGGTAGGCGTTTTGGCTTCCGGGCCGAGCACTTTGGATCATCTGGGAGGGATCAAGTTTCCGGCTGCCGGGCAGAGAATAAGTGTAACCCACCTGGAGGCCAAGGATATACCGGAAAAAAGCCTGCTCCTGGATAATCTGGATATTCTGGCCTTAAACGACTTCTCCAGCTCCAGCCTGAGCAAGGGGCAATTGAAAGCTATTGAAGACTGGGTGCAAAGAGGGGGAATGCTGGTTTTGGGCGGGGGACCCAATTGGAAAAAGACCTTTTTCGATTTACCGGAAACCCTCTGGCCGGTGGGTATTTCCAGCACTCGCCAGCTTTCTGCTTTGAGCGGTATGGAAAAACTGGCCGGTGAAAGGCTGGAGGCGAAGAAGCCTTTTATTATCAGCGAGGGCCAGCTCCGCTCGGGTAAAGTTTTGTTAAGCTCGGGGGAGACCCCGGTGGTGGTTGAGGATAAAAGGGGCCGGGGAAATATTCTTTATCTGGCTTATGACCTGGCCTTGCAACCCTTTGGCAACTGGACGGGAAATAACGCTTTCTGGAGTAATCTCATTTTGCGCATTAACCCGCATCAGATGGCCGGAAGCAGCGGCAGATATGTCAGCAGCGTCCAGGACATGGGCTGGATTTTACGCAACTTTCCGGCCTCCGATCTGCCTTCCGCAGGTTGGCTGGCTCTGGTCCTGCTGGCATATATCATTCTCCTGGGGCCGGGAATTTACCTTTTCCTCAAAAAGTATGACCGCCGGGACTGGGCCTGGGCCTTGATACCTGTTCTGGCGGTGCTGCTATTCAGCCTGACTTACCTGGGGGCTTTTAAAGCCAAAGGCCGGGATGTGTTTACCAATGTTATTACTCTGGTTAAACTTCAGCCGGATTTGGACCGGGCGGAGGCCAGTACCTATGCCGGAGTTTTTGCCCCTACCCGGAAAGAGTTTTCCTTTGAATTGCAAGGCCAGCAGGTAGTAGATGTAATCGGTGGGGACATGGGTCATATGATGCACAGGACGGTTAGTGTAATGGGGGGAAACAACTCCGGCCAATATCCCTTGCTGGCTACCGTAAGCCAGGACGAAAGAACCCGAGTCAGCTTTGATGATGCCAGCCGCTGGTCCATGCGCTGTATAGCCCTGAACGAAAATATAGAGCAAGCCGGGCGAATCGAAGCCCAGTTGAAAACCAGCCAGGGGAAGATAAAGGGGATTGTAAAGAATAAATCAGACCGGACCTTGTCCAACTGTATCGTGCTCAACCGCTACGGCTACCAGCGTATTTCCAAAATACTTCCCGGCCAGAGTGTGGAGGTGGAATTCGCCCCGCGTTTCAGCCCCAACCGGGGGCCGACTTTTTACCGGATTTTTGAACGCTACCCGGTGTACCGGCCTCAGGGTTATCAAGAAGAGGCCAACTGGGAAAGACAGTGGTCAACCCAGATTTTGGAGAATGCAACACGCAATGGGCAATTCCTGGATGATTCCATAATGTTCATAGGCTTTTCCAAAGATCCCGCTTCCCGGGTGTTTGTTCCGGAAAACCGGGGGAAGGTCAACTACAACAGCATCTACCTTGCTCCCCTGGAACTAAAGCTGGCTAGTGAAAAAGCTCTGTCCATCCCTCCCGGGATAATTAACGGGCGTTTTACCGCTACTGATGGGCGCAATTTCAACCAGGATCCCTGGGGAATTGGATGTGAAGGGGGATTTCTGGAGTTCGAGCTGGATCTGCCCTTTTCCCGGGAAGAGGTAAAGATTGATGAATTCAAACTATATGTGGGCTCTAACGATTACCGGCGGGCCTACCTTATGAAGCTGATGGTATACAATTTCCATAAAGGCCGGTGGGAGGATTTAAGCTACCAACCGGGCGGGATGCTGCTTACGGATTGGAAGCCTTATGTTTCGGAAAAAGACACGCTGCAGGTAAAAATCGGCAGCGGGGATAAAGGTCCCGGCTATGTAAATATTTCCGGTATTACCCTGAGCCTGGAGGGAGAATATATTTCCCCGCAGGCGGTCCCGGCAGCTCCGGAGGGCAACAATATGGAAGGAGGGGAATAGCATGCTGCAAGTAGAAGAACTATCCAAAAGTTATGGCAAGTTCCTGGCGGTTGACCGGCTTTCATTCAGTGTAGAAGATGGAGCGATATTTGGTTTTGTGGGGCCCAATGGTGCCGGAAAGACCACAACCATGAAGATACTAGGTACTCTGCTGCGCCCCAGCTCGGGCAAGGCCTGGATAGCGGGTGAAGATGTGAGCCAAAACCCCCGCCGTATTCGCCAGCTGGTAGGCTATATGCCCGACTTCTTCGGGGTTTATGATGACCTGAAAGTAGACGAATACCTCGATTTCTACAGTGCCAGTTACCGGATTCCCGCCCGGCAGAGAGAAAAAATCATCTCCGACTTGCTGGAGCTGATGGATCTGGAGCATAAACGGGAGGCCTATGTGGATTCACTATCGCGGGGAATGAAACAGCGCTTGTGCCTGGCTCGCTGCCTGGTGCATGACCCGGCTCTGCTCATTTTGGATGAGCCCGCCTCCGGCCTGGATCCGCGGGCGCGGGTGGAAGTGCGGGAAATCCTTAAAGAACTGAAAAACATGGGCAAGACCATTATCATCAGCTCCCATATTCTATCTGAATTAACCGAGCTCTGTACCCATCTGGGTATCATCGAAGCCGGGAAGATGGTGGCCTGCGGTAGTGTTGATGAAATTGTACATCGAAGCCAGTCGGCTCAGTCCATTGAAATTCGGGTTCTGGGCCAGATGGACGAGGCCCTGTTTATTATAAATAATAATTTAGGATTATCTGCCATCAAGCTTGATGAGCAGATGCTGGAATTGCCGTTTAATGGTAATGAAGAGGAAATGAACCGCATTCTCACCCATTTGGTTCAGGCCGGCATTCCCCTGGTATCCTTTGCCCAATCCCAAAGCAATTTGGAGAACATATTCATGCAGCTTACGAAAGGGGTGGTTCAGTAATGAAGAGCCTGGTATTAAACCCGATTCTGGCCAAGGAATTTCGCTCTCGTATGAGGAATTGGAAATCGCCTCTGATGATAAGCCTTTACCTGGGATTGCTGGGCTTGATCACCCTGGCCTATTATTGGATGCAGCAGAAACGCGGCTTTTATTCCGGCTTTGGGCCGGATGTAGGCCCACAGATATTTATTATCCTAAGTGTTTTTCAACTACTCTTGCTTTCCTTTGTAACCCCGGCCCTGACTGCTGGAGTAATAAACGGGGAACGGGAACGGCAGACCTTTGATCTTTTGCTTTGTACCCGTCTCTCCTCGGCTTCTATTGTCTTGAACAAGCTTCTGGCTTCCATAAGCTATATACTCTTGCTGGTGATTGCTTCCCTGCCGGTTTTTGCTATTGTGTACTTCTTTGGGGGAGTACTGCTGAGCGATATGGGCCGGGTTATACTGGTATCTATGGCTACGGCCATTACTTTTGGAGTTATCGGTATCTTCTGCTCAACCCTGTTCAAGCGTACCCAGGTTTCCATGGTGGTCAGCTATGTGGTGGTCTTGTTGTTCCTGGTGGGAACCATGGCCGTCACGGTGTTCCTGCAGGGGATACAGACCGGTCCCTATCCCCGGGTTACGGCTATGTACTTTTCTTATGCCAATCCCCTGGTGGCCCTTTTCTCCATCTTCCCCAACCAGGCGGCCGGCGTTGGTATTATGAGCAGCTTTCTGGGGGGCTACCGTACTTATGGTTATAATGCCGCAGTCAGCCAGGCTTTGAGTCCTTGGCAGTATAATTTTATTTTTGATGGGGTGTTGATTATAGTCTTGCTTCTGCTTACCGTGTTTTTGCTGGATCCGGTGGGGCGTTTCAAACGCTTGCGGAAAAATCCTGCGGTGGTGGAAACAGAGGCGGAATCGGCACCGGCTGAAGGGTAGAAAATTCAGGATGAAATTAGTAAGAAAAGAAGTGAGGAGTGAGGTGTATGTAGGGAACGACCCCCGTGTCGTTCCGAATCAGGCGCAGCAACCTTAATAGCAACCGCAGGGAGCATCAGTGGTACCCGCAGGGTGATTAACGCTGATAGTTATAAGAAAACAATCTGTGAAAATCATAATAAATCTTTGTAAATCAGTGTCAAAAAAAATCCTATCCTTATTGTTTCTATTTTCGTTGGTGGTTGTGGCCCCTGGCCATGGGGGGTTAGTAAGAAAGTGAGGAGTGACGGGTAAGGGGTGAGGGGTTTAAAGAGGTTTTGCATATTATGAGATTTAAAGAGTATGGGGACAAGAGAATAATTGCAGCCCTGCGGCCGGTACTGCGCAGAATCCAGTTGCAGCATTACCTGCATTGGCTGCTGCGGGGGCTGGCCGGAGCTTTGCTTCTCTCCGCTTTTTTTCTCCTGCTCTCCTTTTTCTTCCCCTGGGTGGGAGTAAAGCAGCTTTGCCTGTATACCCTGGGAGCGAGCCTGCTTCTAGCTTGGGGCTGGGCTTTTTGGCGGTGCCCTGATTTATGGAACGCAGCCTGTATGAGCGATGCTAAAGGCTTGCAGGAGAGAGTTTCCACCGCCCTGGAATTGTTTGCTGAGGATTCGGAAGTGATACGGCGGCAGCGGCGGGATGCCCTGGAACAACTACAGGCCTTTGACTTCAGGACGGCTTTCCCCTTTATTTTTCCGGCCCGGGAAGGGAAAATCATAGCAGCAGGCCTGCTGCTGGTGGGGTTGTGTTGTTTTTTACCCAATCCCCAGCAGGCGGAAGTGGATAGAGCAATAGCGGTAAAGCAAGAGATAGCGCGGCAGGAAAAGAAAATTGAAGCTGTAAAAAAGGAAATTCAGGCCAAGTCCGGCTTAATCCCGGCAAAGGAACTGGAGAAGACTGCAAATTCCCTGGAGAAATTGCAAAAGGATTTGCATGAGGCGGGTGATATGAAAAAGGCCCTCAAATCCCTGGCCCAAGCGGAGGAAACATTGGAACAGTTAAGGTTGGAAAGTTTGCGACAGGGAAGGCTGAGTGCGGCAGATCTGGCTTCGTTTAAGCCCGGACAGGAAAGGCCGCAAGCTGCTACGGAGGATAGTAAAGATAGGGATAACGGGCGGGATGAGCCGAAAGCACCCGGAAGCGAAGGAGAGGAATCTCCCGGTAAAGAAGGGAAAAGTGATTCTTCCAGCGAGCCGGGAGCTAATTCTGGCTCCAATTCTCTGGAGCCGGTCAGTCACGGTGGGTCTGCTTCTGATGTGAAGAATAGCGCAGTCGCCCGGCAGGAGGGGGGAAGAGCAGCGGCAATGGCCGAGTTGAACCGGGCTTTGCGGGCTATTCAGGATTCCCGCCAGGCCTTGCTTGCTGCTGGTAGTGCTTCCCCTTCTCAATGGGCATCTTCGCAAGGCTACGGCAGTAATACGGCCGACAGCAGCGGCGGCAGTGGGAACAATACGGCGGGCCATAGCGCCGGCAGTAGTGGTAGCGGGGCTCAAGGCGGAGCCAACAGCGCTGCGCCGGATAGTTGCAGTTCGGGTTCCGGCGCGAGCGGGGGTACCTGAAGCTCCGCTTCCTCTGCTGGACAGCAGGGGGCAGGAAATAGCGGCAGTTCAGGCGGCAGCGGACAGCAAGGCGGGCAACAGGGCAGTGGGCAAGGCAGCGGCAGCGGGGCCGGATTGGGTAGCGGCAGCGGCAATAATTCTTCCCCGGGCCAATCTTCTTCCTCGCCGGAGCCGGGAGCCGGTGAGCTGGCGGTAATGAAGTGGGGGGACTATGAAAAGATATATGACCCACAGCGCATCGGGCGAAGCGGAGAGATTTCCCAGGTGCGGGGGCAGGCTGGTGAGGGGCCCCAGCAGCTGATAGAAAGCGATGATCCAGCCATAATGCCGGGGAGTATGCGGCCTTACCGGGAAGTTCTGGCCGAGTATAGCAAGGCAGCCCGGGAGTCGCTGGATCGCCAGCCCATTCCTTCCGGTATGACGGAAGTAGTGAAAAACTATTTTTCCTCCCTGGAGGAATAAAACGGAAGACGGAATGGTCGTAATAGTTAACCATCGTTAAACAATCATTCAACCATTGTTCAACTACCGCTTAACTATCGTAGGTTGTTGTTTTGGTTCATGGGACATTAATAAGGATATAGCGTACAAGGGGGCCAGGAAGTGGATATTGATGAATTCGTACATAAAGCCAAACAGATTGAGGCCGAAATAGCAAAGGTGATGGTGGGGCAGAAGCAGATAATAAGGCATAGCCTTATTGCCTTGCTGGCCGGGGGGAATGTTCTCCTGGAGGGAGTTCCCGGCCTGGGGAAGACCATGTTGGTTAAAACTTTGAGCCAGGTTCTTTCCCTGGAATTCAAGCGGATACAGTTCACCCCCGACCTGATGCCGGCGGACATAGTTGGAACCAGCATAATTTCCGAAGATGCTGAAGGCCGCCGGGCTTTTCAGTTTCAAGCGGGGCCGGTATTCGCCAATATTGTACTGGCGGATGAAATCAACCGCGCTACGCCCAAGACGCAGAGCGCCTTGCTGGAAGCCATGCAGGAGGGAACTGTAACCGCCGGGGGCAAGACCCGAAATCTCCCCAATCCTTTTTTTGTATTGGCGACCCAGAATCCTTTGGAGATGGAGGGAACCTATCCCTTGCCCGAGGCACAGACCGATCGCTTTTTGTTTAAATTGCTGGTGGAATTTCCGGAGGAAGAGGAATTGGCTGCTATTATTAGCCGGGATATGGGTTCGGAACCCGGGGATTTGGAGCGGATGGCCAGTGGGGAAGATGTACTGGCTATGCAGGCTATAGCTGCCGGGGTGCCGGTGGCTGAGCGGGTGAACCGGCGCATAGTAAAGCTGATTCTGGCCAGCCATCCGGACAGTCCTTACGCCCCGGAAATGGTCAGGAAATATGTACGCTACGGAGCTTCACCCCGCGCGGGTCAGGCTTTAGTGGCCAGCTCTCGTGTCCGGGCTTTGATGGAGGGACGCTATAATGCTGCCTTTGATGATATTGAGGAACTGGCCTACCCGGTTTTGCGGCATCGCATCATCCTGAATTTTGAAGGTGAGGCCGAGGGGATTAAAATAGATGACTTGATTGGCGAGCTCCTGGCCGCTACCGAAGATGAACGATAGTTGAACGATGGTTTAACAATGGTTGAGCGATGGTTGATATCAATGCAAAAATAATAAATATGCATTAGTGTGCATATTTATATCGCGCAGCACCCATAATAGCGGGGTGTGTAGGGAACGGCCCCCGTGTCGTTCCGAATCAGGCTAAACCCTATGGCCGCTACTACAATAGCGACCGCAGGGAGCATCAGGCGTACCCGACAGGGTGAAGTGTGAGGGGCCACCTTTTCTTAAGGGAGTTATTATGAAAAATATATTTGACGAGGATTTCTTGAAGCGCCTGGAGCATTTGCGCCTGGTAAGCCGGAAAATGCGGGCGGGTAAAAACAGTGGAGAAAGGCGTTCACCGCTTAAAGGACAGTCGGTGGAATTCGCCGATTTTCGCAATTATTCCAGCGGCGATGATTTTCGTTATATCGATTGGAACAGTTACGCGCGTACGGAAAAACTCTTCGTAAAGCTGTTTATGGAGGAGCAAGACCTGCTCT
>NZ_JAQVZX010000043.1:0-5326 GCF_028707975.1 Syntrophomonas sp. | reverse complement strand
TCGGTGGAATTCGCCGATTTTCGCAATTATTCCAGCGGCGATGATTTTCGTTATATCGATTGGAACAGTTACGCGCGTACGGAAAAACTCTTCGTAAAGCTGTTTATGGAGGAGCAAGACCTGCTCTTGACCATTTTTATTGACATCAGCAAGTCCATGTCCTGGGGGGAACCTCCCAAAGAACGGCTGGCCTTGCAGCTGGCCGCCGCCTTTTCCTATTTGGCTCTGGCGGCCTACGACCGGGTAGCCATCGCCGCCTGCTCCGAGCAACTCGCCGCCTATCAGGCCCCCTTGCGGGGGAAAACCGGCATAGATCAGGCCTGGACTTTCCTGGGGCAGCTTTCTTTCGCCGGCAGCACTAATTTGAACCAGGCCTTACGCGAGTATGGCCGCTTTTCTCGCGGTCCCGGGGTTGTTTTGCTTGTATCCGATCTCCTGTCTCCCCACGGTTTTCAAGATGGGGTCAAGTTTCTCCAGTACCTGCGGCAGGAAGTTATTGTTTTGCAGTTGCTGGCTCCGGAAGAAATTAACCCGACTTTGCATGGAGACTGGCGGCTTTTGGACAGTGAAAGTGGTGAAAGCCGGGAAATCAGTGCTAGCCCACGATTGCTTAAGGCCTATCGGAAGAAGTTGGATGATTTTAGCGAGGCTAACCGTGACTTCTGTTTCCGGCGGGGGATAGGATTTCTGCAGGTAAGCAGCGCCACCCCTTTCGAAGAGCTGATTTTACAACTGCTTCCCCGGGCAGGGATTCTTGCTTAAAGATTACGGGTATTAAAAGAAATCATCCACAATAGAGCTCTGGTACTCGGATTAATATAAACCTGATTAATGAAATGATGACTTGACTGCAAAAACCTCTTTTGATACAGAAGGGTTGCATAAATATACAAGCATAATAATATTTATCACTTTTGCAGTGGAAGCAATAATTAAGAAAGTGAATAAGTGAGGTTAAAACGGTGAGATCTACCTAGATAACCCCTCACCCCTCACTTTAGAATATGGGGAGGAGAAAATCTTGTCCTTGCTTAACCCGGCAGGCCTTGGCTTTGCCGCTATAATTCCGCTAATAATTCTGCTATATCTCCTTAAAAGGCGTTTCCAGGAAAAAGTTATTTCCAGCACCTACCTCTGGGAAGAGGTCTTGAAGGATATGGAGGCCACTACCCCCTGGCAGCGTTTGAAGAAGAACCTGCTGCTTTTCCTGCAGCTGCTGGCGGCCTTTTTGCTGGTAATGGCCCTGAGCCGCCCCTACCTTCCGGTGGCCGGGGGCCTGGAGAAGCAGCTGCTGGTAGTAATCGATGCTTCCGCCAGCATGATGGCCAGTGATGTGACGCCGTCACGCTGGGGAATGGCCCAAAAAGAGGTGGAGAAGCTCATCGATCGGCTGGGCGCGGGGGAGAAAATGACCCTTATCAAAATGGGAGAGCAGCCGGAAGTCCTGCAGGCGGCGAGTGGCGACAAGAATGAGCTGCGCCGGGCCTTGCGGGATGCGCAACTGGAGACGGGGCGGGCTGACCTGGAAGCAGCCCTATCCTTAATTGCTTCACTTGGTCGCGATTCCCGAGATATTATGCTGCTTATAGTCAGCGATGGTAAAACCTTGCCGGTGGAGCATGACCTCAGAATCAAATGCCCGGTGGAGTTTATCCAAATTGGCCGGGAGAGTGACAACCTGGCTATTACCACCCTGGCTACCCGCCGGGACTCGGGGCAGGTTCTGGCCCTGGCCCGGGTGCAGAATTTTGGCGAAAAGGCGGTAGTAAGCGATATTGAACTTCGAGTTGACGGAGAACTGTTCGATATCAGGGAAATAAAGCTGGAAGCAGAAGGAGCCCGGGAGATAATCTGGGAGAATTTGCCCGCGGGGGCAGAGAGTATTCAGGCTATTTTGCAGCGGCCTGATTTCCTGTCGGCGGATAACGAAGCCTGGGCAGTGGTGGAGGAATTAACGGAGAACCGGGCCCTGCTGGTAAGCCAGGGGAATCTTTTCCTGGAAAAGGCTTTACACCTCCTGCCGGGATTGGAATTATTTAAGACCAGTCCCGCTGAATACGACCCCGCTCTCGCTGATTACCAGTTGTTCATCTTTGACGGCTGGCTGCCTGCCCGCCTGCCCTCGGCCAGTATTATAATAGTCAACCCTCCTCCGGGTAATCCCTGGCTGGCCATAAACGGTGAAGCGAAAAACCTCAGCGGGATAAAAGCCGCCGGGGAGGATTCCATCCTGCGCTATATCGATAGCAGTGACTGGCAAGTAGCCCGGAGTCAAAAGCTGCTTTGCCCGGATTGGGGCAGAACCCTATTGGAAAGCGAAGATGTTCCTCTATTGCTGGCCGGGCAGTTATCGGGCCGGGTGGCCATTTTTTCTTTTGACTTGCATGAGAGCAATATCCCTTTGCAAACCGGTTTTCCCATCCTGGTGCACAATTTGATGGGCTGGCTCTTGCCCGGGAATGCCGGAGTAAGTTTTGATCTGAACCGCAGTCGCTTCAGCTTTGAACCCCACCCGGAAACGGAAGCGATATACCTGCAAAGGCCGGGGGAAAAAGAAGAGCGCTATTTGCCTCCTTTTCCGCGCTCTTTCAGTGCCAGTCGTCCGGGCCTGTACCAGATAAACCAGGTTCTGGGCGATAGGATAGAGAGCAGTTTCCTGGCCAGGAACCAGGGTGACCCTCTGGAATCCGCTATCAAGCCAGCCGCACTGCCCTGGCAGGCCCTGGAAGCCAGCAGCAAGGGCGGGGGAGAGCGGCTGGGCAAAAAAGAAATCTGGCCCTGGCTGTGCTGGGCGGTTCTGCTTTTGCTCCTGCTGGAATGGGAGGTGTACCGCCGTGGCTATTAGTTTTAGTCACCCCCTTTTATTGCTTATAATTCCCCTGGCTTTCTACCCGCTTTATCTCTGGTACCGTGATTCCGGACATTTGCCTGCTTTCCGGCGTAATCTGGCTCTGCTGTTAAGAAGCCTTCTGCTTTTATGTCTCATACTGGCTCTGGCTGGGCTGGAACTGCGATTTCCGCTGCAGCGGCAGAGCGTGGTCTTTGCCGTGGATCTTTCCGCCAGTTGCGAAAATAGCCGGGAAGCGGCGGAAAACTTCATTAGAGAGGCCTTGAAGCACAAGAAAGCGGACGACCAGGCAGCGGTAGTGGTATTTGGCGGCAATGCCCTGGTGGACCAGAGCCTTAGCGACAGCAGCCGTTTGCATCCTATTGAAAGCCTGGTGAACCGGAACTACAGCAAGCCGGAACAGGCCTTGAAGCTGGCTGACGCTCTTTTGCCCGATAGTTTTTCGCGGCGGGTGGTGCTGCTCTCCGATGGACGCCAGAATGATGGCGATGCCTTGAAAGAAGGCGCTTACCTGGCCGAGAAGAAGATACGGCTTGACCTGCTTCCCCTGGAAAGCAGCCCCACCCGGGACGCGCGGGTGAAGAGCCTGGAAGTTCCTCAGAGTCTTTTTGCCGGGGAAAAGTTCCCGCTTAAAGTGGGGATAGAGAGCAACTTTGCCACCACCGCCCGGCTTCGTCTATACCAGGATCAGGAATTGATCGGCCAGGAGGAAATCAAACTGCGGCAGGGGGAAAATATGCTGCTTTATTCCTCCGTTTTGGATGAAACCGGGTTTCACAGCTTCCAGGCCAGCATCGAAGTAGAGCAAGATGGGGTGGCGGATAACAACGAAGCCTATGCCTTTAGCATGGTTCAGGGTCCGCCCCGACTGCTTCTGGTAGAAGGGAAAAAAGGAGAAGCCCGGGGCCTGGAAGCGGTACTTTCCTCACTGAATATGGACTATGACCTGCTATCCCCGCGGGAACTGCCGGCAAGCCTGACCGAACTGCAGCGCTACGGGCTGATAATTCTCTGCAATGTACCGGCGGAAGATCTCCGGGCCGAAGCCATGCAAGCTGTACATACGGCGGTCAGGGACCTGGGCAAAGGATTAATAATGGTGGGCGGAGAGGATAGTTTTGGACCAGGGGGATATTTCAATACCCCGGTGGAGAAAGCTCTGCCGGTATATATGGATTTACGGGGAAAGAAGGAGATACCTAGCCTGGGTTTGGTTCTGGTTATCGACAAGTCCGGCAGCATGTCGGAGAGCAGCGGCGGTTACAGCAAGGTGGAACTGGCTAAAGAGGCTGCCATTCAGGCCACCAGTATTTTGGGGCCGCTGGATATGGCCGGGGTGGTAGCCTTTGATGATACAGCTCAATGGGTGGTGGAATTTCAAGCGGTTAAAGACAAGGACGCTATACAGGATGATATAGCCACCATCCGGGCTGACGGGGGCACCAGCATTTATCCCGCCCTGGCCCTGGCCTATGCGGCCCTCAAAGATGCCCATACCAAATTCAAACACATCATACTGCTCACCGATGGGCAGTCGGCCAGTACCGGGGATTATTATTTTTTGAGCCGGAGAATGGCCCGGGCGGGGATAACCATGTCCACGGTGGCCGTGGGTGAGGGGGCGGACACCCTGTTGCTGGAACAACTGGCGGCATGGGGTCAGGGCCGGTATTATTTCAGTGATGAAATCTCCAATATTCCCCGCATATTTACCAAAGAAACCATGAAGGCTATAAAGAGTTATCTGGTAGAGGAAAGCTTTTTTCCTGTATTGACGGCGGAAAGCCCGCTAATGGATGGCATCTCCGCCGTGCCGGTACTCGAAGGCTATGTGGCCACCACGCCCAAGAAAGCGGCCCAGGTGGTTTTGTCCAGCCATCGCCAGGACCCGGTGCTGGCCCAGTGGCAGTACGGACTGGGGCGCTCCATCGCCTTTACCACTGATGGCGGTTGGCGCTGGTCCAGTGCCTGGACGGCCTGGGGAGATTACAATCATTTCTGGGCCAACCTGATTTCCTGGACCCTGCCTCGCAGCCAGCAGGATGCCAGGCTGGAACTCAAGACCAGTCTGGAGGGCCGGCAAGGTCTGATTCAGGTAGATTCCCGCGAGCTCTCCCTTTCTTTGCCCAGTGAGGCGGTAGTGGTAGACCCGGAATTGAAGGCGCAAAAGATTAAACTGGAGCCGGTAGCACCGGGAAGATATGAGGGAAGATTCTCCACCGGTGAACCGGGGGTATATTTTGTAAATGTCACCCAGCAGGGAAGCGAAGGCGAGCTGAGGTCAGCCAGCGGCGGGCTGACCCTGGCCTATTCTCCTGAATATGCCGAGAGCGGCAGCGATGAGAAATTCCTGCAAGCCCTGGCGCAAGCAGGAGGCGGCAGCATAATAAGTGAGCCCCGCGAAGCGTTTGCTTCCAACCTGCCTGTCGCCCGAGGGGTACGGGAACTCTGGCCCTGGCTCTTGATGCTGGCGGCTCT
>NZ_JAQVZX010000131.1 GCF_028707975.1 Syntrophomonas sp. | reverse complement strand
TTATTAGGAATGCTATTGACCATGGTATTGAAAGCCCGGAAAAGCGCGCTAGTTTGGGAAAATCACCGGTAGCCCGGGTCTACCTGGAAGCTAAAAATGAGGGCGGAGATGTCTATATTATAATAAGGGATGATGGGGCAGGGTTGAATAAGGAGAAGATACTGGAACGAGCCCAAGCCCGAGGTTTGATTCAAAAACCCGACAGTAATTTGTCTGATGGAGAAATATACTCCACCATTCTATTGCCGGGTTTTTCTACTTGCGAAGAAATAAGCGAGTTTTCCGGGCGTGGTGTGGGAATGGATGTAGTGCATAAGAATATTGAGGAAATTGGGGGAACGGTGCTGGTTGACAGTACTCCCGGACAGGGAACCACTATTACTATGAAAATACCCCTGACTTTGGCCATTATAAATGGTATGCGGGTAAAGGTAGGGAACTCCATTTATATACTTCCCATTACCTCCATCAAAGAATCTTTTAAAGCAAAGCCTGATAATATCATAGTTGATCCTGACGGCAACGAAATGCTCATGCTCAGGGGTGAGTGTTATCCGGTTTTGCGCTTGCATCAAAAATTTCAGGTTGAGTCAGCATTAAAGGAGATTGCGGAAGGAATCATCGTTATTGTGCAAAACGATTCCGGAAGCATATGTTTATTAGTTGATGCCATCTTGGGAGAACAACAGGTAGTAGTTAAGGCTCTGCCCAAATTCATTGGCAAAATAGCCGGTATCAGTGCTTGTACCTTACTGGCGGATGGCAGAGCTTGCCTTATTATTGATGTGGCAAACCTGATTAATCCCAACAAAGGTTAAATGACTAAAAGCAATGAGTGGGGGAAGTGAGTTTATTAAATTAGGGAGAGGGGTGGATAGTGTGTCAGAAATACTGGATGAAGCAGTAATGCAGGAGGAAGATACCCAAAAGGGGAAGTTCTTAACCTTCTTGGTAGGAAAGGAGGAGTATGGAATCGAGATAAAATATGTTACTGAGATAATAGGTGGCATACAAGCCATTACTGAAATACCGGATGTACCGGAATATGTTAAAGGCATAATCAATCTTAGGGGCAAAATCGTTCCTGTTATGGATGTAAACCTGCGCTTTAATAAAGGAGCTCGTGACTATAATGATCGCACCTGCATAATAGTTATCGATATTGAAGAACTTTCTGTAGGTCTTATTGTTGACAATGTAGCGGAAGTGATATCCATTGCTGATACAGATATAGTACCCCCACCTGATGTTCGTGCTGGTTTTCATAACCGTTATATAAAAGGGATTGGAAAAATAGGCAGTGAGGTCAAGTTGATCCTTGATTGCCAGCGTTTGCTCAATACTGAAGAACTAGAAAACCTTGACTACATAAGCTAATAGGCATAAGTGGAAGAGAAGTTTAGTTGTGAAAGGCATCGAAACTGGAGAGGAGGCTGAATTTAAAATGGCTGGGAAAAAAAGCAATATGGATAGCTCAGAAGCAAAAATTAAAGAAGAACTAATTGGAATGGGCAGTGTCCAAAACCAGGATATGGGCAAAGCTTTGCCCGAAAGAACTACAGGGGAATTGCAAGAGGAAATCAACCTGCTGGTTGAGGCAATAAAGGCAGGGCGTTTGGAAGCTCGCGCGAATGTGGAAAAGGCCAGTGGGCTTGAAAAGGAGTGCTTGCTGGGAATAAATCAAATGCTGGATGCGGTTATTGGGCCTCTTAATGTGGCGGCCGACTATGTGGAGCGGATATCGCGGGGTGATATCCCACCAATAATTACGGATAGTTACAATGGTGATTTCAATGCCATAAAAAACAATCTGAATACCTGCATCGAGGCAGTGAATTTGCTGATAGCTGATGCCAACCTGCTGGCCCGGGCTGCGGTGGAAGGACGGCTGGATACGCGGGCTGATGCCTCCCGGCATCATGGAGACTTTCGGGCCATAGTGGAAGGTGTAAACCATACCCTGGATGCGGTTATTGGGCCTCTTAATGTGGCGGCCGACTATGTGGAGCGAATATCACGGGGTGATATCCCACCAATAATTACGGATAGTTACAATGGTGATTTCAATGCCATAAAAAACAATCTGAATACCTGCATCGAGGCAGTGAATTTGCTGATAGCTGATGCCAACCTGCTGGCCCGGGCTGCGGTGGAAGGACGACTGAATACGCGGGCTGATGCTTCCCGGCATCATGGAGACTTCCGGGCCATAGTGGAAGGTGTAAACCATACCCTGGATGCGGTTATTGGGCCTATGAAGGAAATATCGGCAGTGATGAGAGAAATGGAACAAGGCCACCTGGGTGTTATTGTTAGGGGAGACTACAAGGGAGATTTCAAGCTGGTAAAGGACACACTAAACAGTACCATTGAGGCCCTTAAGAACTATGTAAACGAAATTTCCAGCGTTTTAACCCAAATGGCTCGTAATAACCTGGATGTAGAAATAAGTCAGGATTTCCGGGGTGATTTTAGCGCTATCAAGGATTCACTTAATTATATTATAACTTCATGGAATGAAACCATGAGCGGTATCAATATGGCTTCTGATCAAGTAGCCAATGGTTCGGCCCAGGTAGCGCGCTCCAGCCAGTTTCTAGCTCAGGGGGCAGCCGAACAATCTAGTGCTATTGAACAGTTAACTGCTTCCATAACTCAGATAGCTGCTCAGACCAACCAGAATGCAGCTTATGCTAACCAGGCTAATGATTTAGCCTTGACTGCCCGTGATAATGCCATAAAAGGGAATGAAGAAATGAAAAACATGCTGGAAGCAATGGAAGCCATAAATGAATCTTCCAACAATATTTCCAAAATAATTAAAGTAATTGACGAAATCGCCTTTCAAACTAATATTTTGGCTTTGAATGCAGCGGTCGAGGCGGCCCGGGCAGGACAGCATGGTAAAGGTTTTGCGGTGGTGGCCGAGGAAGTGCGAAACCTGGCAGCCCGCAGTGCTAGCGCCGCCCGAGAAACTACCGATATGATAGTGGGTTCTATTAAGAAAACCGGAGCCGGAACCAGAATAGCCAACGAAACCGCCGAAGCCCTGGGTAAAATTGTGGAAGGAGTAACCAGAATGGTTGCTCTGGTGGGAGATATCGCAGTTGCCTCCAATGACCAGGCTACCGGCATATCCCAGATAGATAAGGGAGTAGAGCAGATCTCCCAGGTAGTGCAAAGCAATGCTGCTACTGCTGAGGAAAGCGCTTCTGCTGCCGAGGAATTGTCCAGTCAGGCCGTTTTAATGAAGGATGAAGTCGGTAAGTTTACCTTAAAAAAGAGAAATGAGCGTGCTATACAATTATCCGACCTGAGCCCGGAGATGTTAGCCCTGGTAAAAGAGCTACTGCAAAAACAGAAGATAATGCAGACGGTAGACAGTAGAGAGCCCAGAGCCATAGAAACTGCTTCCCAAGGTAATTCCAGACTGCAAATCTCACTAAGCGATAACGAGTTCGATAAATACTAGGTTATGATTCAATCATTTCAATCGACTTACCTTGTAGGAGGGGGTTTATGTGAAAAGTAGGTGATAGTATATGATTAACTTATCACAACAGGAGTTTCATTGGCTAGCTGATTATGTTTATAATTATTGCGGTATTGATTTGAAACAGAAAAAACACCTGATTGAAAGCCGTTTGAGCAATCATTTGCTGGAAACGGGGTTTTCCAGCTTTGTCGGCTATTATAGACACTTGCTGCAGGATTCCACTGGGGAAAGCATTACCGCTATGTTGGATCGTATTACCACCAATCACACTTACTTTATGCGGGAAAGCCAACACTTTGACTTTTTCCGGGATAGGGTACTGCCCGAGCTGTTGAGCAAAGTGAAAAACCGGGATCTCCGCATCTGGAGTGCCGGTTGCAGCAGTGGTGAGGAGGCCTATACCCTGGCTATGGTAATTAGTGATTTCTTTAGCTCTCAACAGGCAGCATGGGATACACGGATATTGGCTACCGACATTTCCACGCGAGCTCTGCAAAAAGCTAAGGAGGCAGTTTATACGGAGGAGCAAATAGAAGCTTTGCCTGCTGGTTGGAAACTACGGTATTTTCAGGAGATTAACCGGGATAGTTTCAGGATAAAAGAAAAAATTAGAAGACAAGTCATTTATCGTCGGTTCAACCTGATGGAAAGCCCCTTTCCTTTTAAAAAAGCATTTCAGGTTATTTTTTGTCGCAATGTTTTGATATATTTTGATTCCAGCACCAGGAGCAAGCTGATTCAGCGTTTTTACGACTCTA
>NZ_JAQVZX010000042.1 GCF_028707975.1 Syntrophomonas sp. | reverse complement strand
GTAGCTATTGAGCTCGCTGACCGTTAGAATCTCCTTCATAACTTGGCCCTGTGTCTCCTGGCCGCCAGAGAAAGATTCTCCATAAGCTTGGCTATCAAAATAGGCCCCATGCCGCCGGGTACCGGCAGCAAGCGGGCCTCAAGCCCCTGCCCTTCCAGGGCTGCCCGGTCGACATTGCCGCATACGCCTCCGGCACCCCAGTAGAATCCGGCATCAATAATCAAAACACCCGGTGCGAGTCCTTCCGCTTGAACTATTCCGGCCCGGCCTTTTTCTACTACCAAAATATCTGCTCCTGAGGCCTGTCCGGGTTCGTAAGATGGCAGAACGCTCAACTGGCAGGCTCTCTTAATCATTATGGTGGCCAGGGGAATTATCAAATCAAAAGAGTCTCCCACCAGTACTGCTTTTTTCCCCGCCAGGGAGGGGAAAAAGCGCTCGATGACCTCCAGGCAGGCCAGGGCCGCACAACTGATAAAGCTAGGGTTGTCGCCGCTCATCCGGCCCCGGTTCACCAGAGAAAAACCATCGACATCTTTGTCCGGGCGGATAGCTGCCAAAATTTTGTCTGTCTGTTCCTCCAGGGCAGCCGGAAGGGGTAATTGCAACAAAATGCCGTCCACCTGCTCATCCTGGTTTAGTTCTGCGATTTTTGCCATCAATTCCTGCTGGCTGCTATCCTCCAGCAAATGGAGCAGGCGGGACTTTCCCCCGGTGGCCGCTGCCGCTTTTTCTTTGAGACCGACATAATGGAGGTCTTCTTTTTGGCCGCCTACCAAGATCATGGCCAGGCAGGGGCTGATGCCCTCCCGTTCGTTCTTCTCTTTTACCTTCCGCCTTATTTCCTGGGCTATTTGCGATCCATTAATAATCTCCATGCTTTTCTCTCCTTTAACCCTTCAAGGAGTTGCCTGCGTAGTATCCGCGAACATTTCCTTATTTCCTCTACTTAATATGATCTTCCGTCATCCGTCATCTGCCTTCCGCAAGATGAATTGTGCAGCCAGGGCCACCCCTACCGCGTTATCGCTGCTCAAGCCGGGGGAAGCAAAAAAGAGCTTTAAACCCACCGCTGGATGTTCCAGACGGGCCAGCAAGCGATCCTTTATTATTGTATTAGCCATTACTCCTCCCACCAGCAATACATCTTTTATACCTTTCCTGCCGGCTTCCAGCAAGATGCTCTTCTCCAGGGTATTGGCAATACAGCGTAAGCTAGCCAGGGCGATATCAGGATAGGGTATACCCTGCTTAATCAACTGCTGCGCCCGGGTTTCCGCCCCGGAAAAAGAAAATCCCTTATCGCCTACTGATGAAGGCATTATGGGGAGATTCTCCCCGATCGATTGTCGGGCTATCTTTTCAAGCTGAGGGCCGCTAGGAAAGGCCAAACCCATGGCTACTCCGATGCGGTCTACCAACTGACCAGCATGCAAATCCAGTCCCGACAGGCCTGACTGAATATCCAGAAATCCTCCCTCCTGCTGCTGAACATGGAGCAGTTCGGAGGTACCTCCGGAAAAATGCACCGCCAGGAATTCGGCTCTCTCCAATAGCTCTTCGTTTCCCTTGATTCCAGCCATTATATGTCCTTCCTGGTGGCTGAACGGGCAAAGGGGTATTCCGGTAAAATGGCTCAAGGCCTCTGCCTGGGAGAATCCGGCGGAAAATACTGGCATATAACTACCTTCCGCCCTGCGCGGCCAGGCACTGGCACCAATGGCTTTCACTGGAGCGTCAAGCCGGCAAGCCAGTCGTTCAAATAAAAAGGGCAGGTTTTTGATATGCTGGAAAAAGGCTTCTGATTGCCGTAAACCCCTTTTCCCTGCTCCAACCTGCAAAATCATACGCTCATCGGCGATAATATTCTGTTCTTCGTCCACCAGGGCCAGCGAGCTGGTATAGGCACTGGTGTCAATTCCCAGGAAACTGTTCATTTTTTTCTCCCAGTATCTTGTCCAGTATGGCATTGACAAAGCTGGCGGAACCCTCATCTCCATATTTTTTAGCAATTTCAATGGCCTCATCAATAGCCACTACGGCCTGTGAGTCTTCCAAGAAGAGTATTTCAAAGGCGGCCACCCGCATGATATTTCGGTCTACAGAAGACATCCGATCCAGAGCCCATTCCCGCGAATAACTGGCAATCATCCGGTCAATTTCCGCTTGCTTTTCCAGAGTTCCACGGGCTAACTCCCAGGAAAATCCATGATTCTTTTCCGCTAATTTATCATTTTCAACCAGGTAATCAAAGGCTTTTTTCACTTCTGCCTGCACCTGATCCACCTGAAAAACAACCTTAAATGCAGTTTCCCGTGCTTTTCTTCTACTCAAATATTTTCTTCCCTCGCTTATCGTTGCCGGTCTTTGAACATCTGTCGCAACCAGTTGTCAAAGCTCTGGTTTTCGTCAATCTTCTTGCCAATAAAAAAGCCCAAAATGATACAAAAAACAATGAACAAGCTGCGCCAAAATCCATAGGTAATAAAGAGAATGCTGGCGATGAGGCCCAGCAGAATTCCCAGGGCCTTACCCCGGTGTTCCTCTAATATCAATAATAATAGTTTTTCCCCCATTTGCCTGCCCCCTAACGACTGACAGCTTTATTGGAATTGCTGAAATCGTCTATCAGTACTTTAACCTGAGAAACCTGAAGTCCGCCAATATCTTCCAAATATTCTTTGACTGTTTGCTGCAGGTTCTTGCTCATTTCGGGTACATTGTGGTCCGGGTTAATTGCTGTATGCAGATATATTACCAAACCATCGTTGCTGCTACTTACTGCTGGTTTTATTTCTTTAACCCCGTCAACTTTTTTAACCGCTTTCATGATTATTACTTTGATAGCTGGAACAGTAATGGAGACCTGTCCTGCCAATGAACTGTCTACAATTATGGAATCGGGTTTGCTCTCATATTTCAGCCCGGAAACAATCATCACCAGGGCAACTGCTATCACTATTATGGCAACAGTACCAACAATCACCCGGTTCTGGGGAGTAGACAGGGCCTGATTAATGAAATCAAGCGGCTCGGCACGACCCACGGCCGCTACTACCACTACACCGGCCAGGAACAAGAGCAGAAAATTATATATCACTAAGACCGGGCGCCAGGCTTTTTCCATTTTCCCACCTCTTTCCAATAAAAAACGATACAATTAACCCCCTGTGGGAGCAGGGGGTTAGTACCATTACTATTCCACTATAAACTCGGAAGCCATTTCTTCATCTGCCGGGGATTTCTTAATTGACACCGATACTATATGAACATTGATACTTGCCACCGAAAGGCCGGTCATAGTCTCTACGGCCATTTTAACCTCTTTTTGAACCTTCTCGGCTACCTCCGGTATGGGATAACCAAACTCCACTATAAGAAAAATGTCTATTTTGGTCTTCTCATCAGCAACTTCAACCTTTATACCCTTACCATAATTCTTTCTTCCCAGCTTTTCTACCAAATCAGTACCCCAGCCACCGCTAAGTGATACAACTCCCTCGACATCTGTGGCGGCCAATCCGGCCACGGTTGAAACAACTTCATCTGCGATTCTGATGGTTCCGTATTCATTGAATATTTCTGGTTTTTGTCCTTCCACAATATTCACCCCCATAGTATTTTTGCCGTTGTTGTTATTCTACCAAACAATTACCGCAATTATCAAATCTATTTAAAAGTGACTACTCTGCCAAACCCCTTTTCTAGTATACGGCTCATACGAGGCAAACGAAGCATACCCCTGTCCCGCAGGCAAGCATTGCTTGGCATTAGGCTTTATCGCTCATTCGTCTTTGTATAAAATTGGTGTAAACTTCACCTTTGCGGAAAAAGGCGTTATCCAGCACCTCCATATGAAATGGGATGGTGGTATTAATATTCTCCACTTCGAACTCTCCCAGGGCTCGCTTCATGCGCTTAATAACCTCATCCCTATTCCTGCCCCAGGCAATTAATTTAGCTACCATGGAATCATAAAAAGGCGGTATGCTGTAGCCGGAATATACGGAAGAATCCACTCTTATCCCGGGTCCTCCCGGTATGATGTATTGCCCCACCTGTCCCGGAGAGGGCTGAAAATTACATGCGGGATCTTCGGCATTAATCCGGCATTCCATAGCCCAGCCTCTTATCTCAATATCCTCCTGTTGGTAAGAAAGCACTTCACCCGCCGCAATCCGGAACTGTTCCTTGACGATATCAATTCCCGTAACCATTTCCGTTACCGGATGTTCCACCTGAATGCGGGTATTCATCTCGATAAAATAAAAATTTTTATGTTTGTCCACTAAAAATTCCACGGTGCCGGCACTAGAATAGCCTGCTGCCCGGGCAGCATCAACCGCAACTTTCCCCATCTGCTGGCGTAGCGCCTCATCCAATAAAGAGGAAGGGGCCTCTTCCAGAAGTTTCTGGTTGCGCCTTTGCAGGGAACAATCCCTTTCTCCCAGGTGAATCAGATTACCCAACTCATCTCCCAGGATTTGAAACTCGATATGACGGGGCTCTTCGATATATTTCTCCAGGTATATTTCATCATTGCCAAAAGCGGCCCCCGCCTCCATACGGGCCATTTCCAGGGCGCTCTTCAGGGAGCTTTCGTTATGGGCCAGACGCATACCACGGCCACCACCACCTGCCGAAGCTTTGATCATCACCGGATAGCCAATGTCCCTGGCTACAGCAAGGGCTTCTTTATATGATTGCACCGCCCCATCACTTCCGGGCACAACTGGCACTCCCACGCTTTTTACCAATTCCCGGGCTTGCACCTTATCTCCCATAAGTTCAATTACTTCTGCCGGGGGACCAATAAACTTGATATTGTAGCTGGAACATAAACTGGCAAAATGGGAATTCTCGGCCAGAAATCCGTAGCCGGGATGAATAGCCTCCGCCCCGCTATTCTGAGCGGCGGCAATAATATTGGATATATTGAGATAGCTCTGCCGGGCCGGGGCTCCGCCGATACAAATAGCCTCATCCGCCTGTTTAACATGCAGGCTTTCTTTATCCGCTACTGAATATACGGCGATGGTCTCTATGCCCAGTTCTTTACACGCTCTTATAATCCGCAGGGCAATTTCTCCACGATTGGCTATTAAAACTCGTGAAAACAAGCTATCACCCCTGGTCTTTCTCAATCAGAAACAGGACTTGACCATATTCAACCGCTTCTGCGTTGTCTACCATGATTTCAATAATAGTTCCAGCAAATTCGGTTTTTATCTCATTCATCAACTTCATGGCCTCCAGAATGCACAGGGTCTGACCCGGTCCTACATGGTCTCCCACTTGCACATAGGGAGGGGAGTCCGGAGAAGGTGCCGCATAGAATGTCCCCACCATTGGAGCTAAAACCTCCGTAATATTAACCCGCTCAACCTTGGCTGTTTCGCTGGAGAGGGCAGGGGGTAAATTCACCGGTGCAACAGTTGTGCATTTGTCGGCTGTCTGCTCATTTGCTTTGCGTAAGCTCAGCCTATAGTCATCTTTTTGTACTTCCAGTTCACTAATACTGCTCTGGTCCATCAAAAGTATCAATTCTCTGATTTCATCGAGTTTCATTTCATCATCTCCCCCATGAGCTGCTACCTTCTTGACCTGTGAAACTACGGGCGTTATTACTACCGGGATTTCTTCATCAAGCAGTTCTTCCCCCAGCGTATCTATAGAAGAAATCTGGGGAATATCTTCGGCCCCCCTGTTTTTTCGATATTTGAAAAATTTTAAGGCAACTTGCGGGAACAAAGCGTAAGTCAGTATATCCTCCTCACTCTCCCCAAGTTCGCCCAGCTCCTGGCGGGATCTCTCCCAGGCCGGCTCCAGCAAATCAGCAGGCCGGACGGTAATGACCTCTTCATCGCCGATTATCTTTTTCCGTATCTCATCTTTGATTGCTACCGCCGGTTTACCGTAATAGCCCCGGACATAGTCCTTTACCTCACTGGGACAGAGCTTATACCTTTCCCCCATTAATACATTCAGTACCGCTTGGATACTAATTATCTGACTGGTAGGCGTAACCAGCGGGGGATAACCCAAATCTGCTCTCACCTTGGGTATTTCCGCCAGCACTTCGTCAATGCGGTGGGAAGCCTTCTGCTCTTCCAACTGCGAAAAGAGGTTGGTAATCATGCCCCCGGGCACCTGGTGCTCAAAAACCTTCATATCGGCAATGCGCGTAACTCCCCGCTCAAAGCCCTTGTGCTTCCGTATCTGTTCAAAGTGAGTCGCTATATTGAACAGGGCATGAAGATCCAAACCGGTATCCCAGGGAGTATCCTGCAGGGCTCTCACAATGGTCTCCACCGGCGGCTGGGAGGAACCGAAGGCCATGGGAACACTGGCGGTGTCAATGATATCCACCCCGGCTTCTGCTGCTTTTATGAGAGCAGCAATGGCCAGCCCGCCTATATAGTGAGTATGCAATTGCAGGGGTAAATCAACATTTTCTTTCAGGGCCTTGACCAGCTCAAAGGAAGCATAAGGGGATAACAAACCGGCCATATCCTTAATGCATATGGAATCCGCTCCCATATCCTTCAGACGCAGGGCGGTATCAACAAAGTGTTGCATGGAATGAACCGGGCTCACAGTATAGACTACACAGGCCTGAACATGTTTGCCGCTCCTTTTGGCGGCTCTCATGCAGGTTTCCAAATTCCGCATATCATTTAAGGCATCGAATACGCGAAATATGTCAATACCATTCTCCGCTGCCTTCTCCACGAACTTTTCGACAATATCATCCGGGTAATGCGTATACCCAACAAGAGACTGACCGCGGAGCAACATTTGCAATTTGGTCTTTTTTATTCTGCGGCGGATTTTACGCAACCTTTCCCAAGGGTCTTCGTTAAGGTAGCGAATACATACATCAAAGGTAGCCCCTCCCCATACCTCCAGGGAGTGATAACCTACCTGATCTATGTTTTCCAAGATGGGGAGCATATCTTCTGTAGTCATACGGGTGGCCCACAGGCTTTGATGCCCATCTCTCAAGCTGGTATCAGTTATTTTAATTCTGCCCAATTTCATACCTCCCTATAAGAAACCGCCGGATTTTATAACTTTAAAAACTTGAGGTCATGGTGGAAAGAAGCCGATATAAAAAGTATCGTCAAGGGTGCTTAAACCCCTGCTCCCAGGCTCCACTCACTTCCTTTGGCAGGTTTCCTCTATATAAAATTATACTCAGGCCACCGGCCTGAGCATTATTTCGCTACTCCGACATTAATAATTATAGAAATAAAACCCGCTTATTTCAATCTTTTTGGGGAATGTATACAAGTTCACTATTTCCCGGCTTCTTTTAGCCAGAGTTTGTTCTCCGGGGAATCCAAAAGGCTGAGCAGCATCTCCCTTAACTCTTCCTGCCGCTCCTGGCTCACTGCGCCGGCGGGGACAATTACCGTAGTGATCCCAGCCTGTACCAGGGCCACGCATTCTTCAATCCCTTCGGACTTTACCAAGCTCTCCAGCCTCATCTCTTTTTCCATATCTTCCGATATCTTCACCATCCGCAGTGAAGCCATTTCCCGTGCCTTCTCATCATTATCCTTATTCTCCATGATTCCTTTTAATATGTCCAGTTGTTTTCCGCGAATACATTCCCTTTCTAAACGATAAGTGGAAAAAAAATTATTTTTTGGCACTTCCATTTTATTTATCTGGCTAGAATCAACCGTTGAAAGTTCTCCAATGGCAGAGTTCTGTTCACTACTCGGGAGTATTATGTCGTCGCCCTCAGTTCTGTATAGTTTCCATTTTACACCAACTGCCATCAGGATTAAAACCAATAGGACTAAGAAAATCTTCCTCCATTCTATTTTCCATAAGAAGGGCCAAAATTTAGCTATTTCTTTTTTCATCTGGCTATTTCCCTCCTTTTCGGGGCATTACTTTTACCCGGTGGGCCGATATGTTTAATAGGGTGGCAGTAGCATCAGTCAAGCGCTCCTTTATTTCCGCCCGCCCCCCGCCATCAGCCACCACCAAGACCCCCAGGACTTCAGGAAAACGCTCTTCTACCAGCACCGGGGCTCCTGATGATATCGCCAGATCCTCCACTCTGCTTTCTTCGCTGCTGTTCTTTTTTATTCCCCGCGCCTGGCTTTCCTCACTTTCTCTTTTTTCATCCCGCCGGTTACTGGCAAAGGTTTTATGCCCATCGGAACTCAAACTTAAGCTCACCTCTACCTTGCCCGCACCATTGACTTCTGATAATATGGCTTCCAGTTCGGCTGCCATTTGTGATTTGATGCTGCCCTCCTGCCGTTCATATTTTTCGGCTACTGGTTTCAATGGAGTTTTTTCCACCTTGCTTACCGGCCAAATCAAGGCCAGTAAACCAAAACAAATTAGAATCACCAATATATACCTGCTTTTCTTTCCTGACCAGCAGGAGTTTTTACCCGGGTCATCCGGACTTTTCCTTAGCCACTCATCCAGCATAGATTAACCCCCTTCAAATTCAACTTCTATTTGAGTAGTACTGAGACCATAGAAATTACTAATAATATTTACGACCTTATCTTCAATCAATTTCTTTTCTTCCGGGCTCAAGTTGGAATTTTCCCCTGAGAAAACCTGAATCCCCTCTTCCTCTTTTTTTGCTTCAGGGCTTGCCGATTGAAGAAAAATATTTATGGTCTGGAGTTCACCGTTTTCGCCAATCTCAATCCTGGACTTAACTTTCTCTACTCCCGGAACTAGCACAGCTACAGCATCAATTTGCCCCTGTAATTTGTCCCTGGCCATATTATTATGTTCCGATATGATCTCCTGCTGGATTTGCTTTCCGTTATGAATGATTTCTTCACTTTTGCCCTCTTCCAAACGATAGTCCCAAAGATTAAGTTTTAATTCTTGCTCATTAAAGAGCAAGGAAAGAACCGGATTCAAAACTGCAATTACGATAAACATTCCTACAGCAAAACGAACAAAAGGTCTAACTCCGCCTTCGGGAAGGAGCAACTCCAAAAAACTGGTGAGAATAATGATTACCAGAACATTCCTAACTATTTCTTGCAAAACTTGCACATCAACCCTCCCCGCTTTAGCGCAAGGCCCCCAGACCGTTGGACATGCCGGCCACAATGGAAATCATGATTAAGAACATCAAGCCCACTGAGGCCACCGCCGCCAACATTAAGAAGAGATGGGCACTCATTATATCTAATATGGCCGCTGTTTTGGCATCACCGATAGGTTCCACCACCGCTGCCGTTACTTTATAGATAAGGGCAACAGCGGCAACTTTCAAAAGGGGCATGGCAATTATCCCAATAATGATTAAAACTCCCACTAAACCCAGGGCTTGCTTTAGCATTACGACATAACCCGCGGTCACTTCAATGGTATCGGAAAGTATCTTGCCCACCACCGGTATAGCATTATCAGTAAAAAATTTGGTGGTGCGCAGGGCTACTTTGTCCAGTACGGAAGCGTAGAGAGCGCGTAAAGTTATAAAACCGGCAAAGATGGTAAGACAAAAACCCAGGCTTACCTTGGCCATCTGTCCAAAGAAGGAAGCCAACTTATCTACCTTTAAACTGCTCGACATGTGATTTAAAAGGTTTAGTATGGCAGACATAATAATTAATGGAAAAACTACATTTTTTATGGCATTGGCAAAAGCAGTGGCGGTAGTCATCAGAATGGGAAAGAGTATGGCGGAAGCATTGATGTTTCCTAATCCTGCGGTTAATACCAGCATCTGCGGCAACATACCCATCATAAAAGCCACCATATTATTTATGCTTTGATGACCGATATCCAAGACCAAGCGAAATGAACCCAGGGCTATCGCTCCCAAAGCCAAATAGCAGCTCATATAGGATATTTGAGCTACCCCCTGGGAGAAAGAATTCTGCAGGTTTACCAACAAGGCAGTCAGTACCGATAGTATTAAAAGCTTGGCCATCAGAGCAGAGTTGGCTCGAACTTCCTTGAAAAATATCTGCAAAATTCCTCCCATTATATCCTGGATTTTAAAATCCAACTTACCACGGGTGAAGTCCAGTAACAGGCCTTTTACCGTTTTCCCCTTCATACTTGAGTTTATTTCTTCATCAATGTTCTTCTTATATTCTTCAAAAACATTCAGGTCAAGGTTCTTAAGTGTATTCTCGAAGGGAACAAGCTCCTCGCTCTTTTTGTTCTCAACTCCCTCTCCCCATACCGGGAGCGAAATAACCAGGCTGGTAGTGAACAATAGCAAGAGCAGAAAAAAGTATTTATTCATGCCTGGTCCCCCTTTTCTCCGCAGCTTTTTCATACCATTAACTCCATCATGGATTCCAGTATGGCTACCATAATAGGAAGAGACAAAACAACAATTATTATTTTGGCAGCAAACTCCACTTTTTTGGCTACGGCATGCTCTCCCGCATCCTGGCAAATAGCGGCAGCAAATTCCCCCAGGTAGGCTACCCCAATAATCTTTAAAATAGTGGCCATGAAAAAGTAGTTGATTTGCGCCCGGCGGGTCAGTTCTTGCATCAAGGCTATTATTGCCGCCATCTTCCCCATCATAAAAAGGAAAATTACGATACTAAAGGTAATGCTCAAGAGTACCGCCATAACCGGTTTTTCCTGTCTCAATATCAGTAAGAGTATAGTTGTGACCAGGGCCAGGCCTATGACTTGAGCTATTTCCACCTTCATCTCTCCTCGTTTTGGCTTCATCATAGAGACGGTTCTTTTGATAATATAAAACAGGAATTTGATTCTATTGCAAAAAGCTATTTATGTTCATGATGTCACTGCAAAAAGTAATAAATAGGCATTAGTGTGCATAAATATACCGCTCAGCACCCATAATAGCGACCGAAGGGAGCACCAGAAGTGCCCGACAGGGTGCAACCTTAATAGCGACTGCAGGGTATGTAGGGAACGACCCCCGTGTCGTTCCGAATCAGGCGCAACAACCTTAATAGCGACTGCAGGGCATTGTAAGGGCGGTCTTCGAGCGCCCGCTTTCACCTTCGCCAACGCTCGTTTTGTATATTCATGTAACCCTTATGCAACAAAAAGGTTTTTTTGCAGTGGAGTCGTTCATTGGCTTGTATAAATATAATCCTCACAAGCTAAAAACAGATCTTACTACCGTGAAGAGCTGGTTCATCAATTGAACCACGATTATCAAAACCACCACCACTCCGGCCAGAGTTAGCATCTCGGCCTGTTCTTCCTTTTTAGCTTGTTTTAAGACTATGGAAAGAACCGATATTAATATTCCAATGCCGGCCACCCGAAAAATGATTTCTACATCCATAAAAACCTCCATTTTGTTTGTAATTCGTTGGTTGTCGGTCGTCAGTCGTCGGACATAAGTCGTAAGATGAACATAGATATGATATGATTTTTGCCAGAATACTTTTATCAGCGTACCGGCACTCAATCACTACCTTGTTAAGTCTACTGTTTCTAAGTATCGGGTGCGGACACAATCACCGCTGAAAAATGAATTTGCAGTATATTTTAACGACCAACTCCCAATGTCGCACATCGGACCTCTGACGGCTAAATAAGAAGCAATACTACCATGGCTCCCAGAATAAAGCCGCTGTAAGTCCACATTTTGCGCCCGCCCTCTGCTTCCCGCATTGCCTTTTGTTCCAATAAAGCCAGTTCTTCTTGCAGCAGGGTCAATAGTTTTTTCTGCTGACTGGCCTCAGAAACTCCCAGTTGCAGCGAAGCAGTAGCCAATAATCCAATTTCCATTTTTTGTAGTTCAGAGTGAAGGCGCAATCCCTCTATCCCTGCATTCCAGGCTTCAGCAGCGGTTATACCAGATTTTTCCTGCAAAATGCTGGAGCTCAGTTCAAATAAACAGGATACCGGAGGACGACAAAAATAGGCTGTTCTGGCCAGAGCCTGAGAAAGAGGACTATAGATGCAGCTTATTTCTTTTTCCAAAAAGCCCAGGGCCAGCCTGAGCTCTTGCAGTTGTCCGACTCTCTTGTCCATACGCCGAGCAGCGCTTAAACCCCAGCAGCCAAAACCGGTAATTATGGAGGCGGCTCCTATTATTTTCAATCCCAGCACCTTAATCCCACCTTATGATTTCTTCTACGGTGCCCGGCCCATTACGCCGGGACAATACTACCCCCAGGCGAAAAGCAGCCTGGGACAGCAGCTCTTTTGTCAATGGTCGTTTTTTCACTTCTTCCAGGTTGCGGGCATGAATACTGCATATTACTGCTACTCCAGCGTTTATGCATTCCTGCAGGGCTTCCACATCTTCCTTACGCCCTATCTCATCGGCAATTAACACCTGGGGTGAAAGGGAGCGGATAGCCATCATCATACCCCAGGCTTTGGGACAGGCATCAAGAACATCGCTACGCGCTCCTACATCAAGCTGGGCTAGACCCCGGTGAGTCCCGGCAATTTCTGAGCGCTCATCGATTATTGCAATATTATGGGGTGGACAGGCCGGGTACCCCGTAGAAATACTGCGGGCAATATCACGCAAAATAGTGGTCTTGCCGCAGCGGGGCGGTGATATTATGAGGGTATTAACAATATTTCCTGATGAGATGATATGGGGTAGAATCGTCTGGGCACAGCCTTTTTTTTCCCGCGCTAGGCGAAAGCAAATAGATGAAAATTCCTTGATGCCTTTTATGCCTTCGGCCTGGACTATCACCTGTCCAGCCAGTCCCACCCGATGCCCCCCGGGGATAGTAATAAAGCCCCTTCTTATTTCTTCTTCAAAAGCATAAAGCGAATTATCGCTAATGGAGGCTATTGTGCGATAGAGATCTTCCCGGTTGGCGGTGATAGCTTCCGGTAACTTTTCCGTCAACTCTCCCCGGGAAGTCAATCCCCATTCACTTTCGCCTATTTTTATTAGCAAGGGCTGAGCAGCACGCAGACGGATTTCTTCCATATGCCGGTATGCTTCCGCCTTCAGCCTTGACAAGCCCTCTTTTACCGCTCCGGTAAAATAGGGGGTGATCACCTGCTTAAGCATCTGACCATCCATCTCTAACACCACCTCTTAATGAATAAATATTGGCTTGTACCGCAATTTATACCAATAAAAACAAAGGGTGGTACCATTTTCCTTTTAATAAGGAAAATAATTCCACCCTTGATCTTGCCCCGCAAAGGGCTGGCGCGGGGGCCTGCCCCTATAATGCCTCTACCGCAACATTACCCCTCACAACTGGCTCCTCATTCCATAACCCTTTTATGACTTTCCCCCTCATTCTCATTAGATGGGAGCGTTAGAATGCTCTTCGTTTTCTCCTTTTTCGTCCCCAATAAATGAAGGCTGGTAATCAAAAGAACCATCATTGACAAAAACCACTTCATCGCAATAGGGACAGATTATTTCCACCACATCCTCATCATCCAGGACTTCGGGATCAAAGCAGATGACTTCGCCACAATTGGAGCATAGAATTTCTTCTTCGTTATCCAGTTCTTCACTCCACTTTTCCTCCAGTTCCTGTATGTCCGCATCCATGCTCTCAACATAGTCCTGCAACTCGTCAAAGCTGTCCTGCATATCTAAAAGGGATTCAGCGATTTCATCCAAAACACTCAAGATGCCGCTTATTATCTTTCCCTGCGGACTGCCTTCCCGTATGTTCAGTCCTTCGCTCAAACCCTGCAGGTAACTTACTTTTTCCGAAATATCTTGCAAAAATAAATCCTCCTTTCTTTAATACACCTTGCTTCAACATTTAATGCTCAAGCTTAGTATTTGTCCGAAAAGGAGGAAATACACTGGAATATTCCTTTTGTGAAATTGTTACAAGCAACACCCGGCGAAGTGAGCTCACTATACCCTCTCCATATATTCACCAGTGCGTATATCTATACGCAGGCGGTCGCCGGCATTTACAAATAGAGGTACTTGTACTACCGCCCCGCTTTCCAGGGTGGCATTTTTAACTGCTCCGGTGGCCGTATCACCTTTTACTCCCGGTTCCGTATCAACTACCAGCATCTCAACGAAATTGGGCAAATCCACTCCGATTATATTACCCTGGAAAAAGAGAACCCCGATAATCATGTTTTCCATCAGCCATTTAGCGCCCTCACCAATACTCTCCTTGCTGATGGAAATCTGTTCATAATTCTCCGTATCCATGCAGACATAGCCTTCGCCATCATTATACAAATATTGCATTTCTCGCTTGTCCAGGTGGGCCCGGGGCACCTTTTCCCCGCCGCGGAAGGTCTTTTCCACCGTTCCGCCGGTCTTGACATTTTTCAGCTTGGCCCTTACGAAGGCAGAACCCTTGCCTGGTTTGACATGCATGAATTCCATCACTTGAAAAGCCTGCCCCTCCAGTTCGATGGTAACTCCGGTCTTAAAATCATTAACTGAAATCATCCTATCCCTCCATATATCTTAGAATACCAGAATGCTATTTCTTCCCGGGGTCTGACGACCGACGACTTATAACACCAGCAAGTTTTTTTCGGAACGGGTTATAACCTCGCCATACTTGTCTTTTACTATTACGCTGTCCTCTATGCGTAGTCCTCCCCAACCCGCTATGTAAATTCCGGGTTCGATAGTAACCACCATATTTTCTTCCAGTACGGCTTCACTCAAAGGAGAGAGCCGGGGCTGTTCATGGATTTCCAGGCCCAAACCATGGCCTGTGCCATGGATAAAATACTGATCCAATCCAAAGGCTTTAAGGCTTTGCCGAACTACCTGGTCAATCTCCCGGCAGGATTGTCCTGCCTTCACCATAGAGATTCCTTTTTCCTGGGCCAGCAACAGTGCTTGATAAAGCTCCTGCAAACGGGCTGAAGCTTTAGAAACAGCTATGGTCCTGCTCATATCAGCGGTATATCCCTCATAAAAACCGCCGAAATCCAGAGTTACCATGTCCCCGGAGGCCAGCCGACGATTTCCAGGCCGGCCGTGGGGTAGAGCTGCATTTTCTGCCGATACTACAATAACATCAAATGACTCCTTATCACAACCCTTTTGTCGTAAAAGATAGACGATTTCGCTGGCTATATCCCGTTCACTTATCCCCGGTTTAAGCTTTAAGCAAATATCACTGAATACCGCATCAGCTATCCGGGCACTCTCACGGATAAGCTTTAGCTCCATCTCGTCTTTTACCTGACGCAGTCCCTCAATCAACTGGGATATAGGCTGTAAATCACTCTTCAGGGACTGCTGCAGCTCACTGTAATAACTATAGCTGATATTATGAGCTTCAAAGCCGATTCTTTTATAAGACTGGCTCAGTTCCACCAATTGCTTTAGTCCGGGCGGCTTTTCCTCCCGCAGTTGCCAGTCCGGGCATTCCTGCTTCACCTGTTCCCGATAGCGGGAATCAGTCAATATATATTTTTCCCCGGGGGAAATCAGCAACCGGGCATCACTTCCTCCGGTAAAACCCGACAGATAACGAATATTTTCAGCCTTACTCACCAGCAAGGCATCTATTTCATTCTTCTCCAGCAGGCTATATAATCTGAGCAACCGTTGTGTAAAAATGTTATCATTCCTTTCCTTTTTGCCCGGCGGCCAGAAACTCGCAAGCGGCTAAAAAAGCCATTTTATAACTTAAGACCCCAAAGCCGAAAACCCCTCCCACTGCCAGCGGGGAAATCAAGGACTGTTGCCGAAAACTCTCCCGGGCATAAATATTGGAAAGATGAATTTCTACCACCGGAATATTTACCGCTTTCAAGGCATCGTGTATGGCAATACTGTAATGGGAGAGGGCCCCGGCATTTATCAATATACAATTAAAATGGCCCCGGGCTTCCTGTATATAATCGACGATCTTCCCTTCATGATTGGACTGGAAGAAATCAATCTCCGCTCCTTGCTGCTGTGCCAGAATTTTAATTTCTTTTTCAATATCGGCCAGGCTGCTCTTACCGTATATTTCGGGCTCGCGAATTCCCAGCATATTTAAGTTAGGACCATTAATGAGGCTTATTCTCCAGTTCATATTTTCCCCTCCTACTTTCCGGCTACACTCAAGGAGCTCAAACGAACACTGGGAGCAGCCCGGGCTCCAAAGAAGCGCAGGTCATTACCCACCGCATCGATGCTTTGCAAAAAATCGACCAGGTTGCCTCCAATGGTAATTCCTCTAACCGGGTAACTTAGGCAGCCTTTTTCAATCAGCAATCCGGCCGCCCCCAGCGAAAAATCTCCGGAAACCGGATTGGCTGTATGCAGACCCATTATTTCAGTTATATAAAGGCCCTTATCCACCCCGGCAATCATCTGCTCCGGGCTCTCCTCCCCCGCTTCCAGGATAAAATTGCTGCTGCCCACTGCGGGCAAGTGGCGAAACGAAGCCCGCTGGCCATGGCCGGTTGACTCCACTCCGGCTTTGCAGGCGCTGTAGTGGTCATATAGATATGTCATTAAAACCCCATTTTTGATTGCAGGTGTTTTGCGGCCGGGAACACCTTCCCCATCAAAGGGAAAGCTCCCCAAACCCTCAGCCAGGGTAGCATCATCAGTAATGGATAAAACCCCGGAAGCAACCCTTTCTCCTAATTTTCCAACCAGAAGCGACTTGCCTTTTTGCACCGCTTCCGCACTCAGCAAATGGGCAATAAGACCCAGGAAACGGGCCATAATATAAGGCTCGATTATGCAGGGCAGGGAAGTTGAATCAATACGGCGGGATTTCAACCCCCTCACCGCCCTCAGAGCTGCTTCCTGCCCTACCACTTCCGGTTCCAGGCCCCTTATCTTTCTTTTTATCATCATGGAAAAACCGCTCTGGGATTCATCATCCTCCCGGGCTACCAGAGAAAGATATAAAAGAGCATAATTGGCTTTCCCCACAGCATAAAGACCGTGGCTGTTCATCAAAAGGGAAGTGTATTCCCCCTCCTCATAGCCGGATTTTTCAATGAGCTTAACCCTTTTATCACTGCGGCGGGCAGCTTCCTCTGCGGCTTGCGCCATTTCTATTTTTTCCTCCAGGCAGCTGGCGGGAATATTTTCATCATATAGTTCCAGACTGGAGTAGCGATATGGACCCTCTGGAAATGAATTCCATTCATCTGCCGGGGTATAGCGGCAGATGTCCACAGCATCATTTACGGCTTGCTGAATAGCTGCTTCCGATAAATCTGCCGTGTAAACAAAAGCCCGGCGTCCAGCATTCAGCAGGCGCAGGCCCAGTCCCATTTCTTCCGCCTGTTTTAGGGTTTCCACCTGCCCATCACGCAATTCCAGGTTCATACTGTGCTGCTGGGAAAGAAAGACCTCCGCTTGCATCCCTTTCTTATGCGCTGCCTTCAAGGCTCTTTCTCCCGCCTCCCGCAAAAGATCTTCCATTGCTCCCACCTACTTCCTTCTTATCTTCTTCATTTTAGGACCGCCGGCGCTGGCCGTACCGCCAACAGTAAGTTCTTTTATACGCATGGTAGGCTGGCCATCGGATACTGGCACACCCTGCCCATCCTTACCGCAAACCCCGATAGTAAAACCCAGGTCATTTCCCAGCATATCAATATCCCGGAGGACCCGGGGTCCATTGCCGGTGAGGGTTGCTCCCCGTACTGCTTCTTTTACTTCTCCATCTTCTATTAGGTAAGCCTCCTGAACATCAAAGACAAAATCGCCATTGATAGTATTAACCTGCCCGCCACCCATCTTCTTAACCAACAAGCCCCGGGGAGTGGCTTTTATTATCTTTTCCGCTTCCTCCCGGCCCGGGGCAATAAAAGTATTGCTCATCCGCGGTATAGGCTTATGCTGGTAGGATTCCCGCCGCCCGTTGCCGCTGGAATCATTCTTTTCCTGGCTGGCCGTTAAGCGATCATACATGAATCCCTGTA
>NZ_JAQVZX010000130.1 GCF_028707975.1 Syntrophomonas sp. | reverse complement strand
CCCCGAAAGCTTGGAAAGCAAAATTGGTCAGGCCAAGAAGTATAAACTGGGGGGTATAGCTTTGTGGCGGCTGGGGTTGCTATCCAGTGAAAAGTGGGATGTCCTGAGGGATAACGTAATTAAGTAAGCAATGTTTTAAAAATGAGTTTAACGGGGATTATGGCCTGGATAGAGAAAAAGGGCTATTAGTGTCAGGAACTGTTTCAACTAACATAAAAAGCATCCCTCCCGTATATTTGTTGACGCGACTCATTTATACTACGGTTGGGTATGCTTTTTGTGTTTTAAAAGGATTTTTTTAGTGGTTTCAACCTGTCCCGTGATTGACAGCTGGATTAATGAGTTAATAAAAGCAGGTGCCGAAGCCATCTCAATAAATGATGAACGCTTGATTGCCAGTAGTGAAATAGAATGTTCGGGAGACAAGATTCGAATTAATGGTACTACAACTGGCCTATTCAGCCCAGTTTTGAATCTGCAGTCGGGGAATTCGGCCAAATTCTTTAGTATTGTTGCTAACTAAAATAAGCTTCTCGGACAAGGCATGAGCGGCAATCAATAGGTCATAAGGGCCAATCACTTGTCCCCGGTTTTCAAGAGCAGCCCTTATTTCTCCATAGACTACAGCAGCTCGGTCTGAGAAAGGAAGGATTTCAATAGGAGCAAGAAAATTAAGCAGGGCGATTCTATTCCGTGCCTCATCTTGACTTTTATATACACCGTATTGGAGTTCGGCATAGGTCACGGATGAAACACAGATATCGCCCGGCTTAAGGGTTTGAAAAACTCGAAAAACCGCAGCCGGTTTTTTCTTAATAATATAGATACAGATATTGGTGTCGAGCATGTATTGCATATTATAATTCTTCCCGGTCCTGAATTTCGGGCTGCTTTCTATCCGCCATAAAATCTTCAGTAAAGTAATGGGTGCCCGATTCAAGTATTGTCCATACGCTATCCATAGGAATCAAAACCACAATATCGTCAATTTTTTTCACATACACTTCATTTCCATCAAAACGATAATCTTTCGGCAATCGAACCGCCTGACTTCTGCCGTTAATAAAAATTTTAGCTGTATCCAAAATAATCAACCCCCATATATGAATCATGATATATACTGCAGTATATATCATCGATATTTACTTGTCAAAGAAGGTGGCAAGGTTATCAATTCTACCCTGGAGATTATGATTTTTGTTAATACATCAGAGTCTTATATAGCAAAAACCGTGTTAATGTAAATCAAGCAACAGGAAGAACGTACCTTGTTAGGTTTCGATGGATTTGCTAAGCTGAGTTCAAGGAGGTGTTTTGAATGGAAACCCGGGAGGCTATTTTTGGTCGAAGGAGTATTAGAAAGTACTTGGACAAGCCGATTGAACCGGAGGTCTTGCAAGATATTCTGGAAGGTGCAGTCATGGCACCATCTGCCGTCAACAATCAACCCTGGTATTTCCTGGCGATTCAGAGTCAAGAACAGATGGAAAAGTTGCGGGGCATTTTTCAGGAAGTTAGTGTAAAGACCAGGGCGGTATTGGAGAAACGTTTCCCCAACAATCCCGAGGTAGTTAGCGAGACCCTGGGATTTTTAACTGGTCTTGGCAATGCCAGGGTTTGCATACTGGTTTTCCTGTTAAAGCCCAGCAAAGATTATGATATCATTGCGGTCGAGTCAACCTCCGCGGCGATTCAGAATCTTTGCCTGATGGCCTATGATAAAGGGGTCGGCTCTTGTTGGATGACTGCGCCTTTATCAACCGGCTTTGGTGATGTCCTGGAGAAAACGTTTGCACCCGGCAAGGGCAAGTTTATAGCTGCGGTTACGTTGGGGTATCCGGCTGTTTCTCCCCAGGCGCCGAAAAGAAAACCGGGACGTTATGAGATTATCTGATCCCAGGCCCCCGGTTTTGCGACTGGTTGCCTTGACTGGTTGCAATAAATCAGCCGCTATCCTTTTGCCACCGATGGCCAAGAAAGCTAGTAGCTTCAGTAAGTACATACAATCCAAATATAGTCTAATTAGGAACGGGGGCTAAACCAGCCCTCGTTTTTTTTTGGGTACTCCAATAAATATCAAAAATATTAAATAATTGTGGACATATTAAGATTACAGATGTAGGCTTATATACAAGCTTACAAATGTAATCGAAAGGAGGGTTTGATGTGCAGGAAGTTCCACAGATATCGGATGCAGAATGGCAGGTAATGAAGGTGATTTGGGCTGATTCACCGGTTAAAGCAAGTGAAGTAATTGACGAACTGGCAAACACAAGCTATTGGAAACCTAAAACAATTAAGACAATGCTTAGACGATTGGTAGACAAAAAAGTATTGGGATATTACCAGGAAGGAAAATCATATTTATACTACCCGATAGTCTCAGAACGCGATAGCATAAAAGCAGAAAGTGATTTTTTCCTGAAAAAAGTATTTAATGGTTCCCTTAATCTAATGCTGGCTAGTTTTATAGAAGAAGAAAAACTGTCGCAACAGGAAATTGAGCAACTAAGACGTACTCTCGATGATAAGGAGTAAAGCGGATGGTAAATTTGCCGGTAATTTCATCACTCTTTGATTGGATAATGCTGTCTTCACTGATGGGAACTATATTAATTTGCCTGATTTTGTCGGTTAAATTTGTATTCAAGCATAAGCTGGGAGCAAATTGGCATTATTATATATGGTTTCTGCTACTTTTAAGATTAATTATTCCGTTTACTCCCCAGAGTCCGGTTAGTATCTATAATCTATTGAATCAGAATAGTCAAAATATGCATTCTGATAATATTTATGATTATTTGGGGGAAGCAAAGCATCCAGCTATAGGTATTACAGATGCAACCGGCATTTCAGCAAGAGATGCTGATTATAGAATACAAAACAACCAAGGGGTTGCCGGAAGTTTAAACGAGTACAGAAAATCAGTAAATATGAAAGATTCAGACCGGAGAAACATATTCATTATAATTTGGCTGGCAGGAGTTTTTGCGCTGGCCACATATACCCTGATCATAAATCTCAAGCTGTTATATAAAATCAAGTCCGAACCGATAATTAACAATTCATCAATCATAGCAGAATTAGAAGAATGCAAGTCAAGCATGAATATCTCAAAAAGATTCGCGATTGTTACAACCAGGCAGGTATCAAGCCCGGCATTGTTTGGGCTGATAAATCCAATTTTGTTGCTGCCCGATTCTATGGTTAAATCACTTGGTGCTGGTGATTTTAACTATATTGCGTTGCATGAATTAGCGCATTGGAAAAGAAAGGACATCCTTATTAACTGGATAACCGTCATTTTGCAAATCTTGCACTGGTTCAATCCCGTGATATGGTATGGTTTTTACAGAATGCGTCATGACTGCGAGCTATCATGTGATGCCCTGGTTTTATCAAGATTGGCACCTGAAAAACATAAAGAATATGGACATACAATTATTCGTTTATTGGAGATGACTATTAAAACCCAATGGATTCCTGGAACAACAGGAATCTTAACGAGAAAGCCACACATTATAAGGAGGGTTAGCATGATTGCCAATTATAAAAAGGAATCGCATAACTTAACGCTTGCGGCTCTTGTGATATTTATTGTTATGGGGGTACTCGGCTGCACTAATGCTCAGGATAGTAAAAATCCTGATGCAAGAGCCAATATAGATGAGAGCTCATACAATCAACTGCTTAGTGATTTGCAAAACAATCAAATAGTGGCAGGAACGGCTGATGTGGAGGGACCGGGGATAATAGTAAACCTTTCTGATCAAGCTGCAGATAATAATACAAAAGGAATTCCTGAACATGGATTGCTGGTTCATGATACTGATATTCTTCTTACTGTTAATGAGTTAATAAAAGCAGGTGCCGAAGCCATCTCAATAAATGATGAACGCTTGATTGCCAGTAGTGAAATAGAATGTTCGGGAGACAAGATTCGAATTAACGGTACTCCGTGTAACAATCCTTATGTTATTAAAGCTATCGGTAATAGTGAAAAAATGCTGGAGACTTTAGAATCAAAGGGTGGCTATATAGAGTTCTTTAGAGAGTTGGGTTTTGGAGCAAATATAGAAAAGAGCGACAATTTGTTTATACCAAAATATAATGGAGAACTCAATTTCAAGTATGCCCGGGTTAAAAACTAGATAATTATCATTTAGTTAAAGCTGGGCAGAGCAGGTTTTTGGCAATGCCATGAAAAATCTGCCCGGGCGCATCCGTTTTTTGTTAATCCTGGTAAGGCCAAGCAAAAGGGAATGGGAAATTT
>NZ_JAQVZX010000041.1 GCF_028707975.1 Syntrophomonas sp. | reverse complement strand
TGGCGGTAGTAATCGAAGCGGAACACATGTGCATGACCATGAGAGGGGTACGCAAGCCAGGGGCCTTAACTGTAAGCTCTGCAGTTCGTGGCATTTTTGAGACCAGGCCTGAAACCCGCGCCGAAGTCTTCTCTCTAATTAACCAGAAAAGCTAAATAACACCAGGGACAGCTCCCTGGTGTTATTGGCTTAACTGTATGGAGGGGTTGGATAAATTTTCATCTTGTTCCACAGCCTTCATCTGTTAAAACAAGCCTACTATCTCCCCGTCAGGTTTTATATCAATTTTCTCTGCCGCTGGCACTTTGCCCAGACCCGGCATGGTCATAATATCTCCCGCCAGAGCAACAACAAATCCTGCTCCAGCCGAGAGCTTTACTTGTCTTATATTTACCTCAAAATCTGTGGGCCTTCCCAGGAGTTGGGCATTATCCGATAGGGAATATTGGGTTTTAGCTATGCAAACCGGTAGATCCCTAAAACCTGACTCTTCATATTTTAGCAGCATCCTATCCGCTTCCGCCGAATATTTTACACCGCCGGCACCATAAATCTCTCGAGCTATGGTTTCTATCTTCTTCTTAAGGGGCTGTTTTAAATCATAAAGGAACTTGAATTGACTCCCCTGCGCGGTAGCCAATACCAACTTTTCGGCCAGGTCAATGCCACCATCTCCTCCCTCTGCCCATACCCGGGAAATGGATACCGCAGTTTGCATGGCCGCACACGAGGAGAAAACATAGTCAACCTCTTTACTGGTATCGCTGGGAAACTCGTTAAGAGCTACAACTGCGGGAACTCCAAATTTCCGGATATTTTCCAGATGTTTTTTCAGGTTTTCCATGCCCCGGGACAGGGCTTCCAGGTTTTCTTCCCCAAGTTTGTCTTTCTTCACTCCACCGTGATGCTTTAAGGCTCTTATGCTGGCAACCAGTACCACGGCATCAGGAACCAGATTTCCATAGCGGCATACAATATTAAAGAACTTTTCGGCTCCCAGATCAGCTCCGAATCCAGCCTCTGTCACCATATAATCAGCCAATTTGACCCCCAGGCGAGTAGCCACTATACTATTTGCGCCATGAGCGATATTGGCAAAAGGCCCTCCATGAATAAAGGCCGGGGTATTTTCCAGGGTTTGCACCAAATTAGGCTTGATGGCATCTTTCATTAATAAAGCCATGGAACCCGCCGCTTTCAAGTCGCCAGCCGTGATAGCCTGCCCCTGGTGGCTATAGGCCACAACAATTTTGGCAAAGCGTTCTTTCAAGTCCATAAGATCGGTAGCCAGGCACAGGGCGGCCATTACCTCGGAAGCTACAGAGATATCAAAACCTGACTCCCGCGGAACTCCATTGATCCTTCCACCCAGCCCCAGTACAACATTTCTGAGAACCCTTTCATTCAAATCCATTACCCGGCGCCAAACGATTTGGCGAGAATCAATATCCAATTCATTACCCTGATGCAAGTGGTTGTCCATCAAGGCTGCCAGCAAGTTGTGGGCTGTGGTTACAGCATGGATATCCCCCGTAAAATGAAGGTTAACATCTTCCATGGGTACCACCTGAGCATAACCACCCCCGGTAGCACCGCCCTTGATTCCGAAAACAGGACCCAAAGAGGGCTCGCGCAGGGCTATAATGGCTTTCTTCCCAATTTTATTAAGAGCCTGTCCCAACCCAATAGTAGTAGTGGTCTTGCCTTCCCCTGCCGGGGTGGGGCTGATAGCGGTAACCAGCACCAGTTTCCCTTGCGGCTTGTCTTCTATTCTCTTCATGATATCCAGAGAAATTTTGGCCTTATAGGGCCCGTAAAGTTCCAATTCGTTTGGCTCTATACCAATCCTGGCAGCAATCTCCGTAATAGGCTGCATTTTTGCGCTTTGGGCTATTTCCACATCAGTTTTCATCAATTACTTCCCCCATTACCATATTTTTTGATTATTCTTGCCAAAAACATTTTATAGTATTTTTTCGCTTGGGGCAAATATGTAGTGATTTTGTTCCGCTGCGTATAGCCTTCAAAATTATTGCCTATAAGGAAATACGCCCCCCACTTGTTAATGCTACGGTACACCAACAAATTGTTCCACAATTTCTTCGATGCTAAAAATTAGCGGAAGAGCAGGTTGCATATATACACCGAAGCTAGAAAACCGCTTATATCAGCAGTTAGACCAGTCAGGAGGGCATAACGGTATTTTTTTATCCCTACCGAACCGAAATATACCGTCAAAACAAAAAAAGTGGTATCGGTGGTTCCCTGCATAACTGAAGCCAGTCGACCAATAAGGGAATCCGGTCCATATATTTTCATCAGCTCCGTAGACATTCCCAGAACAGCACTGCCGGATAGGGGACGCATGACAGCGAGGGGAAGAATTTCAGAAGGAGCGCCAATGAGGGCTGTCAAGGGAGCAACGGCCCGACTGAGATATTCCATAGCTCCGGAAGCGCGAAAAACAGAAATGGCCACCATCATTCCCACCAAAAAAGGTATGATTTTAACTGCCGTGTAAAAGCCCTGCTCCGCTCCTTCTACAAAGCTTTCATAAACCGGCACTTTTTTAAGCATACCGTAAAGCGGCACGCTTAAAAGAAGAAAAGGGATGGCCCATTTGGAAATTAGGGTGAGAATGCTTAGAAGCACTTAGTCCTTCCCCCCCCAGGGACTTCGAGTGCGGAACCAGTAATCTAAGCTAACGGCCATAAGCATGGCCATACTGGTGGCAAAAATACAGGCACCCACTATTTCTGTGGGATTAGGCGATCCCAAAGAAACCCTGACACCAATAATGGTAGCGGGGATGAGAGTTATACAGGAGGTATTTAATGCCAGGAAGGTGCACATTGCGGTAGAAGCTTCCGGGGAATCTGAATTAAGCTTCTGCATTTCCTGCATAGCCCGCATACCGAAAGGTGTGGCGGCATTGCCCAAACCCAACATATTAGCGCTTAAATTCAGGATAATAGCCCCTAAAGCCGGGTGTTCCGGAGGAATGCTGGGAAATAAGCGAACCATCAAAGGTTTCATTAAGCGGGCCAGAGCCTGTATCAAGCCTCCCTGCTCAGCTATTTTCATAATGCCCAACCACAGGGCCATTACTCCCACCAGGTCAATGCAGATTTTTACCGCTCCCTGGGCAGCAGTAAGAGCAGCTTCAGTCACGACTTCAATATTACCGTTAAAAGCAGCTACAATAATTCCTGAGGCCAGCAGCAGAAACCAAATTAGATTCAGCAAAGCCTTCATCCCCTCAAACACTGTTGGTCTTTTTGAAGGGTATGATTATGCTGCATAAATTAGAACTTGCCCGTCTCCTTCTGCCCCGTCACCCGACCTGCTGCTTAACCTGCTTAAATTTCGGAAAATTTATCCCTTTTCTTAAACAGCCCTTCCATCTTATCTATAATCTGAGGAACAAGGTCAATAACCCGTTCCGCCAGGTGATTGCCAGTGACTGATAAGAGCCGCACATCGTTCATTCTTACTACCAAAAAACCCATTGGCCGCACCGACACACCCGCACCACTGCCACCAGCAAAAGGCAATTCCGTGTTTTTTGATGAGCCGGTTAATTCGTATTCGCCTCCGCCAGCGGCAAAACCACAAGCAACTTGAGAGATGGGAATTATAACCGTACCGTCATTGGTCTCCACCGGATCTCCTACCACCGTATTTACATCCACCATGTCCTTGATGCTTTGCATGGCCGTTTGCATTAGGCTTTCAATAGGGTGGTTCTGCTTTTTATCCTGTAATTCCATGCTTATACCCCCATCATTGATTTAAAAAACGTCAGGACTCTGCTCCCTGAAAAGAACCGGCTTCTTTTTTTTGCCATGTCCTTCTTGATGAGACTATGAGCCAGCAGTCTGACAACTATAATCATAATATGTACTGTTCGCATCTTTACTATGCAATCCAGGTGGCTGGCAAGCTTTATTTCCGAAAAATCCGGCAGCACTTCAATTTTCATTTTTTCCAAACGACTGCATGTGCTGATAAGGCCGATAAAGCTTCCCTTTAGGGCCCATAAGCCACCGCTGCAAATAGCAGTATCCATAGCATTTTCCAATCCAATGACGGTTTTCCATTCCAGTTTTTCAATCCGGAGTTTTTTATTGCCGACAAGAATTACATCAATTATCCCTATTCGTGAATAGATTTCTGGCCTATTATCCTTTTTTTCTAAATCAGAAATGAATATCCTGGCTTTTTCATAGATATCACCCACAGAAAGGTTAATCTGGGTGTCAAAGCGGTAGTGAAGTCTTTGGTGGAAGGGGTGGAAGAGGGGTTTAAATTGAATCAGCAAATTTTTGCTGTCATCGCTTTCGTTTTCAGCAGCTAGTAGTTGAATGAGTATTTCAACTTTTTGATATATGAATAAAACCAATACCATTCCCAGACCAAACAAAAGGATGCACCAGACCGCCATTTCTTCAAGTCTCCTGTTTTTCCATATTATTCCCCAGCTTGAAGACCTTATGCATCACTATTTACCTGGATTGTTTTAGCTCCTCAATTAGCTTTTCCACAGTAGAAATTACTTTGTATATCTCATCATCTATCCGCATATTGGGTCGGCCCATGCGGAAGAAAGGGCAATGCAAATTATAATCGCTAATCTTTTTGTCAATCCTTTGCAGAGTGAAACGGCTTTCTGAATAGAAATGAGCTTTTTTACTTTCAAATCTTCTTTCTGCCGGCGAACTATGTCCCTGCGAATAAAATATCGTGGTGTAACGCTTAAAATAATCAACTTCCTTCCAGAACTTATCTATTTCGCGGTCAATCTGTTTACCCAATTCAATCCAATAAGGAGCAAAATTATTATCTTTTAGAATCTTAAAGGTCATTCGCAATTCCTGGGGCTCAAACGGGTTTTCCTCCAAAGAAATAGGCTTTCCGCTGCCCTCGAGGTTGTTGAATTCTCCCCGCTCCTGAGCTTTGCGAATCTGGTTTTCTACCAGGTCCTGTGTACTGCTCATATAACGGGCCAATCTCTTTCCCTGCTGTGCTCTTATTTTTATTTCTTCCTCAATAGACCTTTCCGCCACCAGCTAATCCCCCTTAAAGCTAAAAAACCCGGCTTCGCAGCATTGCTTTGCCAATTTACTATTACCCTATTTGCGAATTACCCCCTATGGCCGCAGGGCACAACCACCGATAAGAATAGGAGTATTACCGGAGTTATTATAGACGCTGCAACCTTAATAGTGACACCCGCAGGGTGGAACACCAGGAGTACCCGCAGAGTGATTCACGAGAGATATATTATGATATATATCAAAAGGACCGTCCCCATGATATATTACGATTCTTCTAAATCGGGCAACTCTTTAAGACCAGTCAAACCAAATACCTTCAAGAACTCCTCTGTGGTAGCATAGAGAACCGGTTTCCCCAGTACAGCCTTATGCCCCACTTCTTCAATCAGACCTTTTTCCATTAAAGTATTGACTATTCTATCGCTCTTGACGCCCCGTATCTGCTCTATTTCAGCCCGGGTAATGGGCTGTCGGTAAGCAACAATAGCTAGAGTATCCAGAGCCGCAGCCGATAGACGCTTTCTAAGCGGTTTCTCCATGCGGGAAAGAATATCTGAATAGGCCGGGCGCGTACACAGCATATATCCACCATCAAGCTCTATTATTTGCAGCCCCCCCCTTACATTATTATTATACTCCAAAATCATTTCCTGTAATATTTCTTTCAGTTCCAGCAGAGGAATATCCAGTATTTCCACCAGTTCGTCCTTCCCCACCCGACTGGCACGAACAAAAAGAACCGCTTCCACTGCCGCTTTAATCTGATCTCGCATCAACATTTAGACCGCCACCTGTAAACGTATTTTTATTTCCCCAAAGCGTTTTTCCTGAACAGCTTCTACCTTCTGCAATCTAATTAATTCCAGCAGAGCCAGGAAGAAAGCCAGCGCTTCCCTGAAACTGATAACTCCCTGGAAAAGATCTTGTAATATTAGCTCTCCGTTTCCTTGTCCCAGGCACTCCACTATCTCTTCCATTTTTTCGCTGATATTCACATCTCCCTGGGGAAGCTTGAATTTCTCTTTAGTATCAGGCAAATCCCTCAAAAAAGACTGGAAAGAGCGCCACAACTGAGCAGCATCCCCAACCAATTCTTCGATCCCCGTCATTTCGTCCTCGCTATCACGGAAGAATACCCGGGGAAGATCTCCATTATGGCGCGACAGTAAATACTCAGCCAGCTTCTTGTATTTCTTGTAATCCAAGAGCCGCTGAACCAACTCCGCCCGCGGATCAGAACCCTCCTCTTCCTCCCTTATCTCCACCCTGCTGGGCAGCAAAATCCGCGATTTCAGATTCAGCAGGTAAGTAGCCATGATGAGAAAATCGCCAATATGTTCCAGGTTAAGCTCTTCTGTTTGTTGTAAGTATTCTAAATATTGGTCGGTTATAACAGCAATAGGTATGTCATATATTTCTAATTGTTGCTCTTCAAGCAAATAAAGAAGCAAGTCCAGGGGTCCATGAAAAGCTTCCAGGTCAACTACATAGTTCATATACTCCCTCCCCCCGACCGGATTTCCCGGGGTAGTGTTAAAAGACTATGGCATATAAAATAGTATTCAGTAAATTGGCCAAAGGCAAGAAAATATAAGCGGCGGCTCCGGTTATAATAAGCAACAAGAGTATCAACGGCCCATACTGTTCCAGGGAATAGAATATTTCCGCCCCGGAGTCGGGCAGTAAACCCGCTACTATCTTGGAGCCATCCAGAGGCGGTAAGGGTATCAAATTGAAAGCTGCCAGAATCAAATTAATATAAATCAAGGGATGAATTAGATTTATGGTCATTATAGCCCATTCCTGTTCTTGAAACGGAAGCAGGTACTTGTAAGCCAGCATACCCAAAAAAGCCAGCAGAATATTCATCCCTGGCCCCGCCAGGGAAACCAGCATCATACCCTGTTTGGGGCTTACATTCTTAAAATTATAGGGGTTTACCTGTACCGGTTTGGCCCATCCAAAATGAAATAAGAAAAGCATAAAAAAGCCTATCCAATCAATATGAGGCAAAGGATTGAGAGTCAGCCTCCCCTGGTAATAGGGCGTACTATCACCCAAAAGATCGGCTACCTTGCCATGAGCATATTCATGAAAGGTCAAGGCAATCATTATAGCCGGTAGCGCTATCAACATTTCACTCAGCGACTGGATCATTGTTATACTTCCCCTCCATCATCCACTTTTTTACCGTTTGCAGTTCTCCCTCACGGCTTTTGATTACTCCATTGAGTTTCTGCTGGTATAATTCATCAAAGATGAAGCGGAATTCAGGCCCTTGTTTTAGCCCCATCTCCTTAAGGTCATAGCCGTTAATCTCCACTTTTATCCGCTCTTTTAGATCCAGGTAGTTAACCAGCTTTTCCCACAAAAGTTCATCCCTGATAGACAGGAGCAATAGTATCATACTCTCATTGCTCCAGCCATCCAGTTTGCGATCCATATCACCCGGCAGAATTTCACGGTTTTCCCGCAAGTATTCTACCATCTGCGGAACTTGCAGGGACTCCTCTATAGCTTTTCGCGCATAATTGTCTAAATGGTAGCGTTTGGTGACCTGGATGACCATTTCTTTATCCACCCCGGCCAGCAAAACCATTAAATAGGCTAGCCAACCCTTGATTTTCTTCCCGTAATAACGTTCCTCCCACCAGGTGATAATGATGGGGGTTCTCTTAATCATGGTCCGGCTCACTTTATTAAGGTCTATTTCCGGAATGATATACTCCCACACCCCGATTTCCATAATGCGATCCAGGGCCGGAAGGGGGTCTATCTCGCTGAGTAAGAGCATCAATTCCTGTATAATCCGCTTGTAGCTAAGTTTACCCAGTAGTCTCCGCTCTATGGCATCCTTGGCAAAGCGCAGGGTATCTTCTTCAATGTTGAATTGGTAACGCTGCTCAAAACGAATGGCTCTAATTATTCTGGTGGGATCTTCGACAAAGCTGAAATTATATAGGATACGGATCAGTCCTTTTTCCAGGTCTTTTCGCCCGCCAAAATAATCGATTAGATCACCAAAACTATCCGGATTCAGGGCTATGGCCAGGGTATTAATGGTAAAATCGCGGCGATACATATCCTCCCTGAGGGAGGCCTTTTCCACCTTGGGTAGAGCAGCGGGAAACTCATAGTATTCGGTACGGGCAGTTGCTATGTCTATTTTGGTACCATCTGGCAGTATAAGTACCGCAGTACGAAAGCGCTGGTGGATTCTTGCTTTCCCCCCCAGATGCTGGGCCATTTTCCTGGCTAGTTCTTCACCGTCTCCTTCTACCACCAGATCAACATCAAAATTAGGAACGCGTAAGAAAAAGTCACGAACAAAACCTCCCACACAATATGCCCTGCTGTCAATAGCTTCAGCCAGTTCGCCAGCTAAACGGAGAGTAGCAATAAGTCTGGAAGGCATTCGTTCCTGCATAGTAACAAGATAGTTCTGGGTTTCCTCCCCACTCCAAGAATAAAGGACTTCGTGATCCTCAGGGTAATCTTCACCATGTAGAGTTCTCAATATGTCAGTACGCGATACTATTCCCAGCAGTCGATTATTCTCAGCAACAGGCAGCCTGCCAACATCATATTCTACCATTAAGCGTTGTATCTCCCCCACCGGGGTATCCGGAATTACGGAAAGAACTCCGCTGCTCATAAAGCCCTTTACCGGGGCATGACCCAGATCATGAATTCTGGCTTTGTCCACATCACGGCGGGATATGACCCCAATCATCTTTTCCCCTTCAACTACCGGCATTCCCGTATGTCCGTAGCGCAACATGACCCGGCCAGCCTCTTCCATACTAATGCCCTGGGGAATAGTTTTTACGGGGGTTGACATTATGTCACGAGCCAGCAAACCAGGCTGAACCGTTTTCCCCAATTCTGCCATGATAAACTCCACCACCTCAGCGAGGCTTTGGCCCTTTACAACCGCGGACGCTGCCCGGTCATGTCCTCTTCCTTTGAGCTCCCTCAAGACCTCGTTAACCTTCACATTGTTGGTTCTGCTGCGCCCGACCACAATGACCTTACCCTGCATTAGAGCGACAGTAAAGGCCACATCACAGTTTTCTATTTCCAACAAGCGGTAAGTTACTGTATCCAAACCCGGAATAAATTCATTGCTATCCCAGGTCGCTACCACTATGTCAATGTTTTTAACTAAATAGTGCCGGGAAGAATTCAGTAAAACATGTAACAACTGCCTTTGTTCCCCAGAGAATGGCTGATCCATAAAGTTGGACACCACCGATAAATTTGCTCCCCGACTCAAGAGAAAAGCCGCTGCGGATATATCTCTGGGAGTCGTTGAGCTAAACAAAAGACTACCGGTGTCTTCATAGATGCCCAGGGCCAGAATGGTGGCATCAAATGCACTTAAATTGATCTCACGCTCAATAATCTTCTCCACCAGAAGAGTAGTGACAGCGCCCACTTGTTCCACTTCACTAATACTGGCCGGCAAATCATCTTCAGCTGGCGGGTGGTGGTCATAGATATAAAAATCCATACCCTCCTGCGAAGCCAGGTCTTTAAGATGGCCCAAGCGGTTTGCACTGGCGGTATCCACCACAATCATCCTTTTAACCTGTTTCAAATCTATTTCTTTGGGATATTTGATAGAAAAAAGATCTTTGTACAAGGCCATAAACTGGCGGATATTTTTCGAAAGGGTACCAGAAAAAACCTTTACTGCGCCAGGATAAAGCTTGCCGGCAGCCACCATGGCTGCCAGTCCATCAAAATCCAGGGCATTATGCGATGTTATTATTTCCACAATTAGTACTCCTTTACTTAAGGATAACTGCATTATATCATACCTTGATAAGCTTGGAGAGTTATGGCCTTAGAAGTAGAAAAGCTATTGTTTTTAATCCACATCTTTCCTATAATTATGGGCAAGCAATTCGGCAGGGGGTTAGTGAACAAGTGTATGAAAAAGTAGAAAAGTATAGCGTAGAGCCAATTTTGAATACCGGCTTCGAAGTAAAGGGGCAATGGAAAGACGATTTGCATAATATCCATTGCCGTCTGGTTTTTGATTTTGATAATTTTAAAATTATCGATGCTGAAGCCTGGGCCGAGAGTACTCCTTTTCCCATCTGTCCACAGGGGCTGAAAAGTATTGGCAACATCATAGGAAGCACAGTGGGACCTGGCTTCAATCGCGTGGTCAGCGAAAATATTATGGGGAAAGAGGGCTGTGTTCATCTGGCCGAGCTGGTCATGAACTCGGTAAAAGCACTGGTGCAGGCCGCTTCCCGCGATAAACCGGAATGGGTGGAAACGGGAGACTATACCCAGCGTTGGAATAATTGGATAAGGATGTACCAGGATCAATGTATATTCTTTTCTCAGCCTGGTGTCTTCGAAAACTCCCAGGAAGAAATTCAATCGGCCTTTAGAAGCAAGAAATAGCATAACGGAAGACGGAACGATGACTCCACTATATCGTAGGGACGGTTATCATATAATAGGTTTAGTAAGAAAAGTAAGGGGTAAGGGGTTTAATATATTTCCTACTACATCTTACTATTCAAGCGCCTACTAACTCACTTTCATCGCTGCTTGTGGCCTTTTAAGCCTCGGGGATAAGGTCGTTGCTCACAAGGCAAACGAAACATCCCCCTGTCCCGCTCCAACCTTTCCGGGATAAGGTCGTTGCGCAGCAAATCCTCATAGTCTTCTCGTTTTATTATCAACTCCGCCTGACCCTGATTGACCAGAACCATAGCCGGCCGGGGCAGACGGTTGTAGTTGCTGGACATGCTATAATTATAAGCCCCGGTAGCCAGAACCGCCAGAATATCTCCCGCCTCCACCGGGGGGAGCTCTATATCCCAAATTAACATATCCCCGGATTCACAACATTTACCGGCGATAGATATGGTTTCTTCAGGTTTTTCTACTGCTTTATTGGCCAGTAGAGCCCGGTATTTGGCCGCATAAAGAGCCGGACGGGGATTATCGGTCATACCCCCATCTACAGCCACATATTTGCGTATCCCCTTAACTTCTTTGTATGAACCGAGTGTGTATAGGGTCAATCCGGCCGGGCCAGCAATAGCCCTCCCGGGTTCAACAATAATACGAGGTACTTTTAGTCCATGCTGCCGGGCTTTTTCCTGGACTACCGGCATAACCGCCTCCGCCCATTCTTCCGCTTTGCGGGGTTCATCTCCAGCAACATAGTAAATACCCAGACCCCCTCCCAAATTCAGTTCCTCCAACTGGCATCCACTTGTTTTCTTTATTTCCGCCCAAAAATCCATCATTATGGAACTGGTATATTGAAAGGATTGCATGGCAAATATTTGAGAACCAATATGACAATGCAGGCCAACTAGCTTAATTCCAGGCATGGATAAGGCCTTCTTGACCCCTTCCATGGCCTGCCCATCAGTAAGAGTAAAACCAAACTTAGAGTCAATCTGCCCGGTTTGAATATATTCATGGGTGTGGGCCTCTACTCCGGGAGTAACCCGCAAGAGTATCTCCTGTTGACAATTCTCCTCAGTACAAAGCTGGTTTAAAAGTTCCAATTCACAAAAATTATCTACTACTATCCGGGCTACCCCGGCACAGATAGCCATTCGCAATTCTTCCGGACTCTTGTTGTTACCATGGAAATAAACTTTTTGCATGGGAAAGCCGGCTTTTAATGCCGTATATAGTTCGCCTCCGGAAACCACATCCAGGCCCAGGCCCTCTTGCTCAACTATCCTATAAATAGCCATGGTAGCAAGGGTCTTACTAGCATACAGCACCTGGGAATCACCATAGAGCGCGAAAGCTTTCTTTATATTCCGGCAATTTTGCCGGAATCCCTCCTCATCTATGATCCACAGGGGGGTACCAAATTCGTGGGCCAGATCCACTGTATCCATCCCACCGATTTCTAAATTACCCCGGCTATTTATCTTCATGGTCCCCGTCAAATGCAAATTCTTCACACCTCTCCAAACACTGATAAATTGTGCTCATCTTATCATTCAACCCCTGGGAGCGTCAACAGCCAGCGGTAAGAATACATAATACTAGAATTTTTCACCTATTTCCTGCCGTCAGCTATTAGATCTCCTTCTTCTCCTCCTCATCTTTTTGCTGTCGTTTTAATCTGTCAATCTCCACCTGCAATTTCTTGTTGCTCACAGTAAGTTCTCTGATTCTACTGGCAATCTGAAAATAGCGTACACTATCCAGGAGAAAAGTGAGCAAAGCCCCACTACACAAAGCCAGTAATATAACCAGGGCCAGCGAAATTTCCGGCGAAACCCAGTTCAAAAAATGCACTTCAACCATAGCGGTATTTTGGTAAATAAATACTCCGGTTATAAGAGCGATAAACAAGGCAATAAATAAATACGCACGCATATATTCTCCTTCCTTTTCCACTTCTTTTAGAACGACCCAACACACAGTTTACCAAGCCTAAGTAACAGCTTAGTAAGAAAAGTGAGGAGTGAGGGGTAAGGGGTTTAATTCATTTCCTACTACATCTTGCTATTCAAGCGCTTACTAGCTCACTTTTCATCAGAACTCAAGCAAATTACTCTGAGTTAAATAGATATAACTGACACTGAGCGCCAGACCATGGGTGGTTAGTAAACAAATAAGTGATTCCATGCTTGACTCTACCGCAAAAACCCCTCTTGTTGCATAAGGGTTGCATAAATATACAAAGCGCTGGCGAAGCCTGATTCGGAACGACACGGGGGTCGTTCCCTACACACCCTTTGGTCGCTTTTAATGTAGCTAAGCGGTATATTTATGCAACCCTTATGCATATTTATAACTTTTTGCAGTGACATCATGCTTGTATTTTCACTGAGTAAAAAAGGGACTTCATTAATGAAATCCCTTTAAGGACTGGTTAAATTCCGCCTTCCGTCCTCCGTTTTCCGTCCTATGCCCTCTGCTTTATATCATAGTATAAAGGACTGGCAATAAATATGGATGAATAGGCTCCAACAACAAAGCCAATCAACATAGTTAAAACAAAAATCTTAATAGTTGAACCGCCAAAAAGGTATAAGGTTACCAGGGGAAATAATACGGTAAGAACCGTATTTACCGAGCGGTTCATAGTCTGCATAATACTCTTGTTAAGCAAAGTAGTCAGGTCATCCCTCGTTTTTAGCCGCAGATTCTCTCTAATCCGGTCAAATATAACTATGGTATCATTTATGGAATAACCTACTATGGTAAGTATGGCTGCAATAAACGCTCCATCAAGCTCCCATTGAAAGATGGAGAATATCCCCAAGACTATCAAGACATTATGGAATAAAGCCACTACAGCCGCCACCCCAAAAGTCCACTCAAAGCGAAAACTGATGTATACCAGCATCAATAGCATAGCTATCAGTACCGAGAGAACGGCGTTCCTGGTCAGTTCACTGCCGATAGTGGCTCCCACACTTTCGGCACTAAGGTACTCCACATTTTTAAATTTGGCCGCAAATGCTTTATTAATCTGCTCCGTCTGTTCCTGATTCAATTCCCGGGTACGGATTAGGAACTCATTGCCGCTTTTTTGAATAGAGGCCTGATCAATAAACTTAAACTCCTCCATAGTTGAGCGAACCTCAGCCGAAGAAACCGCCGCATCCATCTTGAAGCGTAAAAGAGAGCCTCCTTCGAAATCAATGCCCAGTTTGAACCCCTGTACGAATATGGAAATCAGTCCCAGGATGATAAGTATGGTGGAAAAAATAAAAGAATACTTTCTGTTCTGAATAAACTGCACTCTTTACACCTCCTTTTTATACCCCATATAATTTATGATTCTTGGTCAAGTCAGCGGATAATACCAGCAAATAGCGGGTAAAGGTAAGTACTACCAGCATACTGACAATTATACCTATGGAAAGAGTTACGGCAAACCCCTTGATTGGCCCGCTGCCGAAATAGAGCAGGACGAAAGCAGCAATCAAGGTGGTCAGGTTGGCATCGAATATAGTCCAGAAGGCGCGATTGAATCCAGCGTCGATGGCAGCCTTCAAGGTCTTGCCCCAGCGCAATTCTTCCTTGATTCTCTCATAAATAATGATATTGGCATCAACCGCCATACCGATAGATAATACGAAGGCCGCTATCCCCGGCAGGGTCAATACCGCACCAAACAGGGTCATAGTTCCCAAAACCAGAATCGAATAAAGCACTATGGAAATATCGGCCAGAAACCCGGGCAAGCGATAATATCCCAGCATAAAAATCAGAATAGCAATAAGACCAGCAATTCCGGCTTTCACGCTCTTACTTAAGGAATCGCTTCCCAGGGTAGGACCAACCGTCCTTTTCTCCAGGATTTTAAATGAAACCGGCAAAGCACCGGAACGCAATAATACTGCCAGGTTCTCCGCTTCCTTGGCGGTAAAGTTACCGGTTATCCGGGCACTTCCATCGGTAATCGGGCCGGATACAGTAGGAGCACTGATGACCTTGCCATCAATCACAATCATCAAAGGTTTGTCGATATTGGCCGTAGTGGCATCAGCAAAGAGCTTGGCCCCTTCTTTATCAAAATCAATGGCTACTTCAAAACCCTGACCTTCGCCGCTGGCTCTGGCCTGCGCTTCTGTCAGATGTTTCCCGGTAACCAGCACCTTGCCTGTCTCATCCCAGAACTCAAGCTCAGCCGTGTTTTTGATTATATTCACCGCTTCTTCCGGATCATCTATCCCGGCCAGTTCCACCACCACCCGGCGGTCACCCTGGGGATAAATCAGCGGTTCACTGACCCCGAGCTTGTCCACCCGGTTTCTAAGTATACCTACGGCCTTGTTTATAGTATCGGCGCTTATCTTCTGTCCCTCTTTTTCCTGGGCCTCCAGAACCACATGCAGTCCACCCCTGAGATCCAAGCCCAGATTCAGGTTTTTTAATATGGGCTGGTAAGCAAAATAGGTCAAAGCACCAAGGGCTACAATAATAGCTAGAATTACTGCAACGCTGAAATTCTTTTGCAACTTCAAAAATCCTCCTTTCAGAACTCCTTAATTATAGTAATTGCACCCCGTTTATCACCAGTTCAAATTCACAACCTAAAAAACCGGCCGCCCGGCGACACAAAAGCATACGGCTCATAAAAATCTCAAAGTATTCCATTACCGGGCAAATACTGGTGTCAATTACGAGTTCCATAGTAATAACCTTCTTGTTTTCATCAATATTCAAAGTAGAGCGCTCCACGGCATAATTAACCCGGTCATGTATATCAAAAGTAGCTACATCCGGATTCCTGACCCGGTTGCGATGAACGTGGGATTTATCCGCCAGTATCAAGGCCGCCGCCACTTCGTTTACCGGATGACCGCTACCTTCATCGTGATTACCTATGGCCGCAGTAATTATAGCTGCTTCCTCTGGCAACATACCCATCCGCCGGAGTATCTCCATCGCCATCAAGGCCCCACTCTGGCTGTGGCCGATACGGTTAATTACATTACCTATATCATGCATATAGCCGGCAATCCCGGCCAGTTCGGCCAGGCGTTCATCGTAGCTCAGCTTCATCATGATATCCTTGCTCAAAGCCGATACCAGAGAAAGGTGCAGCTGGCCATGGTCGGTGTATCCCATCACGCCCAAATGCTCATTACCTTTTTGAATAAAAGTGTTGATTATGGGGCTGGATCTGACATCTTTCAGAGTTACCATTTATCTAATCCTCAACCTTATAGGCCACAGCTTTTCTGAGCATTTCTATTTCCATATTATCAGCAACTTTAAGCATAATTGTGTCCTCTTTGACCCGGCCAATCTCTCCTCTAATGCCGCCGATGGTAACCACCCGGTCACCTTTTTTCAATTCTTCTACCATTATCTTATGTTTCTTCTCCTGCTTTTTCCGGGGCAAGATGAGGAAAAAATAGAAGATGGCCAGGAACAAACCAAAATAAATAGCTATTGTCATCCATTCCGAACTTCCCTGTGTAGCCAAATTATCACTCCTTAAATTTAGTATAACTTTAATAATATTCGCCGCTCAATGCTTAAATCCTTCTAAGCGCCGATATAATTATGGAAAAACTCCCGGTAAAAGCTGGGGAATTCTCCTTTTGCTATGGCCGCTCTAATGTCAGCCATTAATTGGAACAGGAAATAAAGATTGTGATAGCTTAGCAATCGCTGAGCCAGTATCTCCTCAGCCTTAATTAAATGCCTGATATAGGCCCGGCTGTAGCTGCGGCATACATAACATGGACACTGGGAATCAAGAGGAGAGAAGTCCTCCGCATAAAGAGCGTTGCGCACTGTTATCTTACCCCCGGTAGTATAGGCAGTTCCATGCCGGGCCAGTCGGGTCGGTAAAACACAATCAAACATATCCACTCCTAGCCTGACCCCTTCCAGCAAATCCTCGGGAGCACCCACTCCCATAAGGTAACGGGGTTTTTCCCGAGGCAGCATCCGGGTGGTAACTTCCAGGGTATCATAGAGCATTTCCTTGGGTTCTCCGACACTCAAACCGCCGATGGCATAGCCGGGGAAATCCAAAGCAGTCAGCTCTCCCACACTCCTTTCCCTTAATTCGGGATAAACACTGCCTTGTATAATCCCAAATAACACCTGCTTATCATTATTATGAGCCTTTTTACACCTCCCGGCCCAAAGACTGGTTCTCTTCACCGCCCTTTCCGCTTCCTCATAGCTACAAGGGTATGGAGCACACTCATCAAAGCACATGGCTATATCCGCCCCGAGTTTTGCTTCAATCTCCATTACCTTTTCGGGAGTAAGGAAATGGCGCGAACCATCGATATGGGAATGAAACCAGACTCCATCATCGTTAATTTCACGCAATTTGCTCAGGCTAAAGACTTGAAATCCCCCACTGTCGGTCAAAATGCCTTTCTTCCAGTTCATGAAGCCATGCAGGCCACCGGCCTGTTGAATCAGTTCACAACCGGGACGCAGGTACAAGTGATAGGCATTGGCCAAAATAATACCGGCTCCAATTTCATATAGGTCCTCGGGGGTAAGAGTTTTGACCGTTGCCTGGGTACCCACCGGCATAAATATTGGGGTATCCACCGTAGCATGAGCGGTGCTTAAGCGGCCCAACCTGGCCGCAGATGTCTTATCCTCTTTTAGCAGTTCAAATTCAAACATCCAGTTCAGCCTCAATACTCTTTACTTTACCAGCATGGCATCTCCGTAGGAAAAAAATCGGTAACGATTTTCCACCGCATGCCGGTAAGCCGCCAAAGTGCTTTTCGTTCCCGCAAAGGCTGCCACCAGCATCAACAAGGATGATCCAGGGAGATGAAAATTGGTCAACAATTTATCAATAGCCCGGAATTGATATCCCGGAAAAATAAATTTATTGGTTTCACCTTTCCCGGCCAAAAAACCACAATCTTCATTATAAACGCTTTCTAATGTTCTTACCACCGTTGTTCCCACCGCCACTATCTGCCCCCCGCTTTTCCGGGTTAAGTTAAGCAAGGCCGCCGCCTCTTCTGCAACCTCGAAATACTCAAAATGCATATTGTGCTGGCGAATATCTTCGTTCTTCACTGGTCGAAAAGTTCCCATCCCCACATGCAAGACTATCCGCACAATATTAATCCCCTGAAGAGCAATGTCATTCAAAATGTCGGGGGTAAAGTGCAGGCCCGCTGTAGGTGCGGCCACTGATCCGCTTTTGCCAGCATAAACCGTCTGGTACCTTTCCCGGTCCAGTTCTTCATCGGGCCGATTTATATAGGGTGGCAGAGGGATATGCCCCTGTTCCTGCAACAAGGTATCCTCATCAACACTATCCTGAAAGCGGACCCGGCGTCCACCGGCAAAATCCAGCTCTTCCACAATTTCAATAACCAGCGGTTGATCCGGGGAAAGGAAAACCTGGCTGCCGGATTTCAGCCTCCGGGCCGGCTTCACCAAAGCTTCCCAATCATCACCAAGCTTTTTTAGAAGTAGTATTTCCACCCGGGCCCCGCTTTCTTTATAGGCAAAAAAGCGCGCCGGAATAACCCGGGTTTCATTCAATACCAGAGCATCCCCCT
>NZ_JAQVZX010000129.1 GCF_028707975.1 Syntrophomonas sp. | reverse complement strand
TATTTGATGATGGGGGTTGCCGGGCTGGATGGGCAGGTGCTCACAACTGCGGGTTCGACCACCAACTTAAAGGATCGGGATTACTTTGACCAGGCCCTTAAAGGGCAATCCAGTGTTTCCGATCCTATTGTCAGTAGAATTGATGGCAGTACCATTATTATGATGGTCAGCCCGATTCACGGAGCTGAGGGAAAAGTTATAGGGGTTCTGGCGGCGGCACTGGATGGTTTGACCTTAAGCCAAATAGTGGCCGGGATAAAATTTTGTGATAGCGGTTATGCCTATATGTTGAACCCGCAGGGCAAGGTTATAGCCCATCCTAAAGGGGAAATGGTTATAGAACAATATGATCCCATTGCCGAAGCGGAGAAGGATCCTAAACTCGCTCCCCTGGCTGCAATTGTAAATAATATGTTGAAAGCAGAGTGTGGTTATGGTGAATACCTGTGGATTGACGGCAGCAACAAATTCATGGGCTATGCCCCGGTGGAAAATACCGGTTGGTCGATTGCTGTAACCGCCCCCCAGGATGAAGTACTGGCTGGCCTGAAAAGCATGACAGTAGGGGTGCTGGTCGCTGCTCTTATTTTTCTTCTCATAGGTATCGCTCTAGCAACTTATCTAGGCAGAGTACTCGCCAATCCAATTAAAAATGCTGCCGGGCATGCGGCCATGATTGCTGACGGTGACTTGAGAGTAGAAATCGCTGCTGAAGCTCTTGCTCGCCAAGACGAGATAGGTCACCTGGCTAAGAGCCTGGATAATATGGTTCAAAGCTTGAGAAATATTATGCACGAAGTGGCCCTTAACTCCCAGGAAGTAGCAGCTTCCAGTCAAGAGCTGGCCGCTTCCGGTGAAAATATAGCCTCAATTGTAGAGGAACTATCCGCTTCCACAGAAGAGATCGCGGCGGGTATAATAAATATATCTTCTGCAACTGATGAAGTAAATGCCTCGGGCGAAGGGATATCATCTGCTTTATTGTTGGCCAGTAAGGATGCAGAGCAGGGTGTTCTTCAAGCCCAAAGCATTGAAAAGAGAGCGGCGCGAATGCAAAACGGAGCCCAGGATCATAAAAAGACCGCAGAAAATGTTTATGGAACTATAAAAGAAAAACTTACTGCAGCCATTGAAGAAGCCCGGGTGGTAGAACAAATATCCGAGTTGGCAGAAAATATATCCGGTATTGCCAGCCAGACTAATCTTCTGGCCCTTAATGCCGCTATAGAAGCCGCCCGAGCCGGTGAACAGGGCAAGGGCTTTGCCGTGGTAGCGGAAGAAGTAAGAAAACTGGCAGAAAACTCAGCCTCAGCGGTAGAGGGGATTCAAGGCATGACCGAACAGGTGCAAAGGTCTATCGCCAATTTAACCAACTATGCTGAAGAATTGCTGAATTTTATTAATACCCAGATTATTGCCGATTATGGAGATATGGTTACGATATGCAAGCATTACAAGAATGATAGCGACATGTTTTTAAACCTAATCGAAAAAATAAAAAAACATACCGAAGAAGTCCTGGCCTCAGTGGAAGACATAAACCACAGCCTGGACTCTACCGCTGGCACCATAAGAGACTCATCTGCCGGAGCCCAAAAAATAGCAGAGGCAAGCCAAACAGCTGCTATAGCAGCCACAGAAATAAGTGCCGCATCAGTTAGAATGGCAGAAAACGCCGAAAAGCTGAACCTGCTTATTACCCGCTTCAAATTGTAGAATATATCACGGGGACGGTCCTCAGCAGAACCGTCCCCGTGATATACAGATATACATGAAATATGGCTTATTTTTGCAGGTGGAGCATAAGCAGAAGTATCCCTTCTTCCCTGATTTCATAGTCTATGCCGCCATCTTCGAAGCTTCCAGTCTTTTCAATTTCGCAGTCATCACCTATGTAATGCAGATCGTAATCCACTCCCAGAGCGATCTGACCCTGCTCATTTCTCTCTACCCTCAGTTTTTCATAGCTCCCTTCTCGGCTATTGATACCTACGCCAAGACATAGATAATAAGTAACCTGGGTAGATTCGGCTTGATTAATATCACTTATTAATTCATCCAGGATTAATTCCATTAGTTTAATTCCTCCCTTTAATTAATTCCTTAAACTAAATTTTGCCATTTTAATTCATTAAGTGTAGCCTAACTGAGGATTAGATTATCTTCAATCGACCCATCTAACCTTGTTTTTTAATTCCGGATCCAGCCTGGCTGGAGGCTCAGCTTTCATATCAGGATAACCTATGGGGGTAAGTGCTACTATTTCCCGGTCTTCCGGGATTTCAAGAATGCGCCTTATAGATGCCTCATCACGCAGGGGACCGGTCATCCAGCAAGAGCCCAAACCCTCAGCACAGGCGGCCAATAAAAGATTCTCAAAAGCCGCACTAACACTCTCCAGGTGCATTTTGCGCGTTGTCTCATCTTTACTGCCCCTGGTCAAGGCTACCACTATTATTGGCGCCCCGCCAAAAGAACGGGCAAATTGTAAAAACGCCGCTTTTCTAGCCGCATCCTCCCAATCAGCAGTATAGACTTCAGCAAAGCGCCCGTAACTCTCTCCCATCTCCTTTTTCTTTTCTCCGGAGACTACGATGAATTCCCACTGCTGCATATTCATCCCCGAAGGAGCCCAGTTAGCCGCATCCAGAATCTTAAGGATGGTTTCCCTGGGTACCATATCGGCTTTATATTTCCTTATAGCTCGCCGCGAATGAATAACCTCGTAAAAATCCATACTATTACCTCCTTGTAGTTTCTCTATTGGATCTTTCTTTCCACTAATTAATCATAATCAGGGAGTAAATGCAAGCAGCCAAAAACACAGGGATGTATATCAACAGGGGATTAGTAAAAAACTAATACATAAGGATGTTCTTATCTGCTCTTTTAAATAAAAATGTTGTAGCCTTGGCAGGCTCCTGTAGCTGCTTATATGTAGCATTGTATTATCAATGGAAATTTATTAAAAAATGACTCCACTGCAAAAACCCCTTTTGTTGCATAAGGGTTGCATAAATATACAAAGCGAGCAAGGGAATCAAATACTATTGAGGTGAAAATATATGAAAAAAAGTAAAGTCATAATCCTTTTCCTGTCGGCATTTCTAATTTTAGGCCTCCTTTTCCTCCCGGCCTGTTCCCAAAAAGAATCCAAGCCACAGAAGCCAAAAGAATCAAGCGGGCAAAAACCTGAGGCTCCTCCGGAGACAGAAAAGCTCCTGAAGGATTTGGATAAAATTATACAGGAACTGGATAAAATGATAAAAGCCCAGAAAATGCCCTCTTTCCAGCAAAAGGAAGGGGAAAGTTCCTCCGCATCAAGCGGGCAAAAGCAAAAGGAGGGTTCCAGCCAAGAGGGAAGCCAGAAAGAAGAATCCGCTTCTTCCTCTAAGCAAGGTGGAAGCAAGCAGCAAGAATCTGCGTCTAGTTCGAAAAATCCCTGGCCATCCATAAATCAGGGGGTTAAAAGTATTCACCAGAACTGGAACCAATTGGAGCCTGAAGCAGTTCGAGCCGGCCTCCCGGTAAGCTCACGGGACCATTGGGAAAAGACCTTGAGCAGTCTTACCATGGCAGCCAGCAAACAGAATGCAGAAGAAAGCCTCATGGCAGCTATAAGCCTTTACCAGCCTTTTGCTGACATAGCCCAGGTTTTCGCTATGACCCTGCCCCCAGATTTTTTCCGGGTGAAATATGAAGTAATGGCCGCTATGCAGGAAAGCATACGGCAAGATTGGGAAAAAGCCGCTCTGCATATACCCAAAATGCAAGAAAATTGGGAAAGCCTCAAGGTACAGGCCAAAGATGCTGATCCCCGCCTAATAAGCTGTTGTGAGTTTGCCCTGCGCGACCTGGAAGATGCCATAAAGAATCAAGAGATGGAACTGGTATTAATAAAAGGTGAAATAAGCCTGGATAATCTGAAAAAGCTGGAGGAAAAACTCAAAAAGGCTATGACCAAGGGTAAGTCCTGACCAGAAAAACTTGCACCCTCGCTAAGCTGGCTTTACTGCCTTCACCGAATGGACTGACCCGGCGCAGGTCGATAGGGGTTCCGATAACCACTACCTCCGCCGGTGAGTTGTTAATGGTCGGTTGTTTCGAACATGATATTCTACTTTCCCTTGTACATATTTATCTTCACTCCACTGGGGTCTAACCCTAAATAATGTTTAAAATAATCAAAAACACCATTACAAAGAAACACAGGATGAAAGCCACTCCGGCCCCTATTGATAAAGGCTTTATCTGGCTGCGGGGATAGATTTTCTTTTGTCTAAGGAGTTTTTTATATGAAGGTTTCCTGCCTAGCTTTTTATTACCCCATACAAGCAGAGTAT
>NZ_JAQVZX010000128.1 GCF_028707975.1 Syntrophomonas sp. | reverse complement strand
TCCTCTCATCCGCACCATAAGAAAAATAGAGGGTTTTAAACCCTCTTTATCTTTGTCTCTTTACTGCTATTAAGATTTTACTGTCTATTAAACATGCTCCGCAACTAAACCGCGACCAATAAAAATATTTCTCAGAGCCGATTTTGCACCAATTTCATGGCTTTAAGACTTAGTATCAGTATTAATATACCAAATAAGCAACCCGCCATAACATCGCTAAGATAGTGAACATTAAGATAAATCCTACTCAATCCTATCAACAATACCAGAATATATAGAGCTACCGCTCCCAACCAGGCCTGTTTGTTACCCCTACCTCCGTACTTCAACAGTAAAGCGGCCAGGAATCCGTAAAAAGCAAGTGACAACATGGCATGACCGCTGGGAAAACTATATCCTCTCGCCATCGTCAAAGCTTGTCCCGCCGGTCGACCGCACTTGAACAAGTGCTTCAACCCTTCCATGATTCCCCAGGCAGAAAATAATGTGACATTTAAAAATATGGTCTCCAGCTTTTTTCCCCTAAACCACAAGTAGCTGCTGGTCAGAGCAGACAAAATGACGAATACCCACGGAGATCCCAAATAAGTAATAATGATCATGATTTTTAGCAGACAGGGGCTGTTTATTGTCTGCACATAATCCTGTACCCGCAAATCCAGATTAGAGAAAAAATAAAAAAGTCTGCTAAAAGCACTATAGTTTCCTGACAAACACATCTTCCCCTTTATTTTTCCCCTTCTGATCCACTAATGAAATAAATGCAAATACCTTAAAGGCTAACCAGCATAAATCCTTAAGTTAGACCTAGTTCATACAGGCCAGAATTCTTTAAATATATTTCGCTACAAAAAAAAGAAGCTTCCGCCACAGTGATATGCTCCCCTTTATATAGCCAGGCGATAAAAGCTTTAGTTGTTAGGTTTTGGGACTGGACAAACCTGACCGGTTCACAGAGTATTGGACCAAGGTTAGGAAATTATTAGTTCGAGGGTTTGATAATATCATTTTAGCACATTAAATTCTTTCACCTGGTCGTCTTTCACATCGATATAAAGATTGCCACTCCCATCCATGGATGCCAGCAATACCTGGCCCACATCTTCTATGTTTTGCTTTTTTAATTCCTCCCTTAGCCAGATTTCGTCACGGTTTACTAGCTTGAGATGCTGGTATAATATCTTGCCATCAATTATCAAATTTGCACATAATCCCTGGCGGGTTGCGGAAAGATTCAAGTCAGATACTGTGACTGGTTGCTTTTCGGGTTTGAGCTGCACACTGATCTGCCCGCTGGTTTCTAGAATAGCAAAATTCAGGTCGGCTATATTAAAAACTCCCTTTAGCCTTAGCTCTTCGAGTAAATCGTTAACATGGTACTTCTCTTTCTTGAGGTTATCCTCAAGTATTTTCCCATTTTGGACCAGGAGGGTAGGTACTCCATCCAACCTCCGCCTGGCCCGGATATCAGCCAGGGCTATTTTGGCAACTACAAGGGGAATCAGGCCCCAAATTAAGAGGCTGATAATGCCATGTGAATAAGTGATTGTTTTATCAACTGATAAAGCAGCTGCTATAGATCCAATTGTTATTCCTACAATAAAATCAAAAAAGTTCAGCTGGGATATCAGCTTTTTCCCAATCACAAGGGTAACTAGAAATAAGATGCCAACCGCAATTAAATTCCTAAATATAATATCAATATTATCAAGCATTATATTCAACCATACACCCCATTGACTGGTCTGATTTTCCTTTAGCTTTACCTGATATCCTGGCATCTATCCTTACAGCGCTGCAACGAGGCGGGGGACTAGAACCCGCCGCCTGTTTTGTTAATAGGAACCCGACCGCTTAGCGGGGACATATTTCACCTCGTTATAGTTTTTCCTGGCAAAACAGCTGCCGACAATTTGCCTGTTTAAACCCCTATTACCCTATCCCTAGAAGCAAGCCGCCCCGGTAGACCAGGAAACATACCACCCAGGCCAGGACTATGGTATAACCTACGGTAAAGAGAGGCCACTTCCAGCCATTGGTTTCTCGTTTCATCACGGCCACAACCGCCAGACAGGGGACATAAATCAGGGTAAACAGCATTAATACATAAGCCACCAGCGGTGAATAACCTGATTGTTCCCGGGCCCGCTGGGCAAAACTTTTCACCACCGGTTCTTCCTCTTCCGCCAGGCCCTCCTCGTCCTCAATGCTATAGAGAGTTCCCAGGGTGCTTACAACTATTTCTTTGGCGCCCAACCCAGCCACCAGAGCCACGCCTGTTTTCCAGTCAAAACCCAGAGGTCTGAGCACCGGTTCAATGACCTTCCCCATGCGGCCAGCATAGCTGTTCTCCACCTGTTCCACCGCACTCTCGAATTCATATCCCTCCTTGTCCACGGTAGGAAAGGTAAATAAACCCCACATAACAATGGATAAGGCCAGGATAATCGTTCCGGCTTTCTTCAGGTAGAGCCAGGCCCTTTCCCACATGTGAATAAGGACGCTTTTCAGAGTAGGAAGACGATATATGGGCAATTCCATAACAAAAGGCTCGCTCTCCCCCGGCAAGAGCCAGGTACGAAATACCCGGGCCATGATAATAGCCAGAACAATACCAATAATATACAGGGAAAAGAGAATGTTGCCCGCTATCTGGGGAGCAAAAAAGGCGCCGATAAGCAGGGTATAAACCGGCAAACGAGCCCCACAGCTCATTAAAGGCGTAACCAGCATGGTAACCAGGCGATCACGAGGATTTTCCAGGGTGCGGCTGGCCATCAGAGCCGGTACCGTACAACCAAAACCAATCAGCATGGGTACAAAGGATTTGCCATGCAGCCCCGCCTGGTGCATAACTTTATCCATGACAAAGGCGGCGCGGGCCATATAGCCGGTGCTCTCCAAAAAGGCAATACCCAAAAAGAGCAATAGAATATTGGGCAGGAAGACGATTACTCCACCCACACCGGCGATAATTCCATCCACCAGTAAAGAACGGAGCAGGCCTTCGGCCATTACTTCATTAAGCCAGCCCCCCAGAGCTGTGAAGCCAGCTTCTATCCATTCCATCGGGGGGGTTCCCAGGGTGAAAGTAAGCTGGAACAAGAGCCACATCATCCCCAAAAACAAGGGTATGCCCAGGGCACGATTTAAGAGAACATTATCTATTTTTTCGGTCAGCGATTGCTTGCTTATGACAGTGATCTGAGAGGCCTCGCGGCATACCCCGCGAATAAACGCATAACGGTCTTCCACCAGAGCCATCTCTGGATCATCGCCCGTCTTGTCGGTGATCCGCTGGCGGCTCTGCTCTATTTGTTTCAGTAAAACCTTGCCTTCAGAATTATTTTCCAGTTTCTTCGTTAATTCGCGGTCTCTTTCCAGCAGTTTTATTATTGTCCAGCGTAAAGGATAATTTAAAATACCATCGAGATTACCGGCAGCGGCGGCAGCCTCAGAAGAGGGGGAACCGCTCTGCCTGCCTGCAAACGGCAATTCCAGCAGGCTGTTGATTTCTTCTTCAATCTCCGGGCGGTAGCGCAACATTCTCTCCGATGGTTTATCCTCACCGGCAAAAGTGTTCACCACCGCGTCCAGTATTGTTACCGTACCTTCATTCTTGGTACCCACCGCTCTTACTACGGTCATGCCTAAAAGCTGCGACATCAGTTCGTAATTGATGGTTATCCCGTTCTTCTCCGCTACATCAGCCATATTAAGAACCAGTACTATAGGCACTTCCAACTCTTTCAACTGAGTGTTTAAGTAAAGACTGCGCTCCAGGTTGGAAGCATCAGCAATGTTAACCACCAAATCAGGCTTATCATTTACAATAACATTCCTCGCCACCACTTCATCGGGAGAATATGCGGAGAGCCCGTAGGTTCCTGGCAAATCTATAACTTCAATCTCAAAACCTCGATGTTTTAGCCATCCTTCTTTTTTTTCCACGGTTACTCCGGGGTAGTTCCCCACATGCTGGCGGGCTCCGGTCAAATTATTGAAAATCGTGGTTTTACCCGAGTTGGGGTTTCCCGCCAGAGCTATTACTATTCTTTTTTCATCCATCACTGCTCCTCCTCAGCATTTTCTTCCAGAACAATGGTATCAGCTTCCTCCTTGCGCAAAGACAGGAAAAATCCCGGGTTGCTGACCTCCACCGGATCGCCCAGAGGGGCGTAGCGCTCCATAGTAAGTTCCACTCCTGGAACCAGACCCATCTCGATTATTCGGCGCCTGACGCTGCCATTGCCGCTAACCGCCTTGATACGGGCCTTTTCTCCCGGAGCCAGGTCTTTAAGAGTTTTACTCATCATCCTCACCTCCAAAATTATCATCTTGCCGGGACGTT
>NZ_JAQVZX010000040.1 GCF_028707975.1 Syntrophomonas sp. | reverse complement strand
GAAGCCTGGTTTAAGGTTCCCGAGAGTATCAAGTTCGTCTATTATGGTCGACTGCCACGTTGGGTAGGAGGCAAAGACCTCATACTGCATACCATTGGTGATATCGGAGTTGATGGTGCCCGATATATGTCTATGGAATTTACTGGTGAGGTAATAGAGAATCTCTCCATAGACAACCGCTTTACCATGGCCAATATGGCCATAGAAGCCGGCGGCAAGAATGGCATCTTTGCAGCTGATGAGATTACCCTGGACTATGTTAAAAAGCGGGCTAAACGGCCTTTTGAACTTTATCAATCCGACCCGGATGCCGTGTATTTCGATATCAAAGAATACGATGTATCTAAGCTGGAACCGGTGGTGGCTTTCCCCCACCTGCCGGAGAATACCCATCCGGTCACCGAGGCCACTCATGTAAGCCTGGATCAGGTAGTTATAGGTTCCTGTACCAATGGCCGGATTGAAGATTTGGAAATTACCGCTTCCTTGCTGAAAGGGCAAAAGGTACACCCGGAGATCAGAGTGATTATTTTCCCCGGAACCCGGGAGATTTACCTGGAAGCCCTGCGCCGGGGCTATATTGAGACTTTCATAGAAGCCGGTGCCGTGGTCAGCACTCCTACCTGTGGACCCTGCCTGGGCGGGCATATGGGAATTTTGGCCCGGGGGGAAAGAGCCCTGGCTACCACCAATCGCAATTTTGTCGGGCGTATGGGCCATCCGGAGAGCGAAGTTTACCTAGCCAGCCCGGCGGTAGCAGCGGCCAGTGCTGTTAAGGGCAGAATCACTGCTCCCTGGGAAATATAGACCAGAAAGGGGTTTCCATTATGAAATACAGTGGCAAGGTTCACAAGTTTGGCGCTGATGTAGACACTGATGCCATAATCCCGGCACGCTACCTGAATACTTTTGACCCCCGGGAGCTGGCCCAGCATTGTATGGAAGACGCTGACCCGGGTTTTTCCAATAAGGTAAAACCCGGAGATATAATCGTGGCCGACAAAAACTTCGGCTGCGGCAGTTCCCGCGAGCACGCGCCCATAGCCATAAAGGGAGCCGGGGTATCCTGCGTAATTGCCAGTTCCTTTGCCCGCATCTTTTATCGCAACGCTATAAACATCGGGCTTCCCATACTGGAATGTGAGGCGGCCATAGAGGGAATAAAAGCGGGAGATGAAGTGGAAATTGAGCTGGAAAGCGGGTATATAAAAAACCTGAGCAGCGGTGAAGAGTTTCAAGCCATGCCCTTCCCCGAATTCATGCAGGGGATTATGGCTAAAGGTGGCCTTATCAACTATGTGAAGGGAAAACAATTAAGTGAGGAGTAAGTCTACTAACTCAATTTTCATCGGTGGTTGTGGTCCCTGGGCCACGGGAGGTTAATTAAGATATATACCAGCCTGAAGAACCGTCCCTGTGGCTGAGGGTTTGCATAAATATACAAGCGAGCGTTGGCGAAGCATGGGTGCAACATCCGGCGAAGGCGAGCAGGCGAAAGGGGGCGAGCGACAGGATGTCGCGAGAGTGCTACTCCCATGGACGGGAGATTAGCGCGGTACCCCTTGAGCCGCGAGACAAGCCGCAGGTGTTGCCCATGCGTAGACTGCGAGCGGTATATTTATACAATCATAATAATAATTTTTGAATGGAATCGAAATGGAAGGATGGAGTAAATGTATAAGATAGCGGTTTTGCCCGGAGATGGCATAGGGGTGGAAATCGTACCGGAAGCGGTTAAAGCATTGCAGGCTATAGCCCTGCGCTTTGGACATGAGTTCGCGTTTAGTGAAGCCCTGATAGGTGGGGCGGCTTACGATGCTGTGAGGCATCCCCTGCCGGCGGAAACCCTGGATACCTGTCGCAGCTCTGATGCGGTATTGCTGGGGGCCATCGGCGGGCCTAAATGGGATGAACTGCCGGTACATTTGCGTCCCGAAGTAGGAGCTCTCCTGCCGCTGCGCAAAGAGCTAGGGCTTTTCGCCAACCTTCGCCCCAGTGTACTGTTCCCCGGTTTGCTGCATGCCTCTGCCCTCAAAGAAGAGGTAATCAATGGAGTAGACATAATGGTAATACGGGAACTAACCGGAGGGGTATATTTTGGGGAGAAAAAGAGGGAGCAAAGCCCGGATGGCGGCCAGAAGGCTACGGACATTCTAAGTTACTCCACATTTGAGATTGAGCGTATTGTCCGTTTTGCTTATGAAGTGGCCCGCAAACGCGGGAATAAACTCTGTTCGGTAGACAAAGCCAATGTTTTGGAGTCGTCCCGCTTGTGGAGAGAAACGGTTAATGAACTGGCCCGGGAATATCCCGATGTGGAGACCAGCCATATGTATGTGGACAACTGCTCGATGCAATTGATTAGAAATCCGCGCCAGTTTGATGTTATTGTTACTGAGAACATGTTTGGCGACATACTAACCGATGAAGCCTCAATGTTGACCGGTTCCATTGGTATGTTGCCCAGTGCTTCTATTGGTGGAGAAGTGGGCCTCTATGAACCCTCCCACGGTAGCGCTCCAGATATAGCCGGGCAAAAAAAGGCCAATCCCCTGGCCACCATTCTGTCGGCTGCTATGATGCTGCGCTATTCCTTTAACCTGGAGGAAGAAGCCCGCGTGATAGAGCAGGCGGTTAGAACAATAATGGAGGAGGGCTACCGTACTCCTGATTTGATGGAAGCGGGCAAAACCTTGTTGAATACGGAAGAAATAGGTGATATGGTGGCGGCGAAGATCAGGATCCTTTAACAGCAGCCAAGATATGCTTAGGCTATCAAACAATTGTTTAGCAAGAAAATAAGTTTGAGGCAGAAGGACCCAGACCCTTTGGTTGCAGATCAACGCTGATTTTACAAAACGAAAATCGTAGGGAGCCGGTCGCGCTCTTCATCTGCTTAACAGTTGAAATAAACCCTGAATGTCGGGCATGGAGCTTGGTAAACCAATAGCTTAAGACAAAAGAAAGTATTAAGGAGGAAAGCTGCTTGGGAATAAAACCTTGGATGTTTTAATTTATGATACCACCCTGCGTGATGGTGCCCAGGGAGAAGGGCTATCGTTTTCCCTGGATGATAAACTCAAGATAGTAGAAAAACTTGATTATCTGGGTATTGCTTATATCGAAGGCGGTTGGCCGGGAAGCAATCCCAAAGACCTGGAATTCTTCAGCCAGGTAAGGAATTTAGATTTAAAGCATGCGCGTATTACCGCTTTCGGCTCCACCCGCAAACCCGGGATTGGGGTCAAGCAGGATGCCAATCTCCAAGCTCTGCAACAGGCGGGTGTTGCTACGGTCACTATTTTCGGCAAGACCTGGGATTTTCATGTTCTGCGGGCTCTCGAAACTACTCTCGAAGAAAACCTGAATATGATTAGAGAAAGCATTTCCTATCTGAAAGAGCAGGGGATGGAAGTGTTTTTTGATGCCGAGCATTTCTTTGACGGCTATAAGAATAATGCGGATTACGCCTTGCAGGTTTTACAAGCGGCCCAGGAAGCCGGTGCCGGATACCTGGTTCTATGCGACACCAATGGTGGAACCTTGCCCTGGGAAATTGAGGAAATAATTAAAGAAGTTCAGAAACATTCCCGGGTACCCTTGGGAATTCATGCCCACAACGATTCAGCCTCGGCAGTTAGCAATTCCCTTATAGCGGTAAAACTTGGCTGTTCCCAGGTTCAAGGGACTATTAACGGCTACGGGGAGAGGTGTGGTAATGCCGATCTCTGTTCCATTATCCCTAACCTGGAATTAAAAATGGCGAAAAGAGCTCTTCCCCCGGGCCATCTTAAACGCCTAGCCGAAGTTTCTCATTATATTAGTGAAATAGCCAATATGCCTCATCCTAATAACCAGCCCTTTGTAGGCTATGGAGCTTTTGCCCACAAAGGCGGTGTACATGTTAATGCTCTATTAAAAGATTCTCTGACTTATGAACATATTGATCCGGAGGAAGTGGGAAACCACAGACGAGTTCTGGTTTCCGAGCTTTCCGGCTTGTCTAATCTGCTTTACAAGGCCCGGGAACTGAATATTGATATAAACAATTATGACCACGAAACCCGCCGCGTCATAAAACAGATAAAGGAACTGGAAAGCCAGGGACTACAGTTTGAAGGTGCTGATGCCTCTTTGGAGCTTTTACTGCGCAAAGCTTTTGGGCAGTATGAGGATTTCTTTCAACTAAAAAATCTTAAACTAATTATCGAAAAAAATGAAGACTCCCCCATAACTGCCGAAGCCATGGTCAAACTGACCATTGGCGAACAAACTTTCCATACTGCGGCAGAGGGTGATGGACCGGTCAATGCCCTGGACAATTCCTTGCGTAAGGCTATTACCGAGGTTTATCCGGAAATAGGCGAGATGCACCTGAGTGATTATAAAGTGCGGGTTTTAAACGGCAATGAAGGTACAGCCGCCAGGGTTCGGGTGCTAATTGAGTCCGCCGACCAGAAGAGCAAGTGGAGTACGGTAGGTGTTTCCGAGAACATAATTGAAGCCTCTTGGCAGGCCATAGTCGATAGTATCAATTACTTGCTTTTAAGAAAGCAATTAACTAGAAAGCCTTAAGCAGCAAACAACTTAAGTTAACGCTGCCAGGCCCTTGAATTCTTAACTTATTGGATTGCGGCCTAGAAAACCCCGTTCTTCAAAGATACTTTTAACATCGGTGCTTGTATCCTCCGATCATGGAAATAGTACCTTATCTTAAAATGTTAGATAATGAAATCCCTTTTTCCCCTAAAAAAATATTGACTGCTGTAGGTAGGTCAATTAAAATGTTTAATGGTGCTGCATTGGTAATAATGGCACCGATTACTATAAATGGAAAAATACAATAAATTGCAGAAAATGATTGGGAGAAGGGGAAGCGAAAATGAATAACTACAGCCCGGTAAAAAACTGTTACCGGGCGATACTCTCACTGGTTAATCATCTGGATGACTCTTGTAATGATAAGAATGCCATGCGGCAAATATATGAAGAGCTAAGTGAGCTGGCATTTTATATTATGGTCGATGACCGGGGGAGAATGATCAGGGGTATCGAACAGTTACAGCATACTATTAGAGAGTTAAGGTGCCAAGATAAAGCTAAGGAATATGATCGCTTTAAATTCATTACCGGAGAGATTAATACTCACCTTAACTATTTGCTAATTGATTATTGTACGAGGCCAAAAATAGTTTAGGACTTCTAAGGGGAGTCCTATCCCTATTTTCTGGCCTATGTTTTTTGTGTTATATTTTAAGGGGTTAAGAGGCTAATGCCTATTTATTACTTTTTGCAATGACATCATAAATAAACAGCAATATATGTTTGGAGAGAATTAAAATGAAAGCAATGATTATGGCAGCAGGTGTTGGTTCCCGGCTTATGCCACTTACTAAAGACACACCCAAACCCATGGTTCCCATGGCTAACCGACCCTTAATGGAAAATATCATAGAACTTCTGAGCCGTCATCATTTTAAAGAAGTAATTGCTAATCTTCATCACCAGGGAGGGTTCATCAGCAGCTATTTTGATGATGGCCATGCCTTTGGTTCGAATCTGCTCTATTCGCCCGAAGAGGAACTACTGGGAACTGCCGGCGGGGTAAAAAAATGCGAATGGTTTCTGGATGAGACTTTTGTAGTAATAAGTGGAGATGCCTTGACTGATATGAACCTCAGTGAGTTGTTGGCCCAACACCGCAAGAGAGGAGCTCTGGCCACCATAGCATTAAAAGAGGTGGAGAATGTTGAGCAGTTCGGCGTGGTATTAACTGCTGAAGATGGAAAAATAAGCAGATTTCAGGAAAAGCCGGCTCGGGAAGAGGCTCTTAGCCATCAGGCTAATACGGGAATATATGTTTTCGAACCGGAAATATTTAAATATATCCCTGCGGCTCAATTCTACGATTTTGGTCGCCAACTTTTCCCGCAACTGGTCGAAATGGGGTCGCCTTTTTATGCTGTTTCCGTTCAGGATTACTGGTGTGATGTGGGTAATATCGAGACATATCGGCAAGCTCATGTAGATGTATTACAGGGAAGGGTGGCCATGGAACCCGGCGGGATCGTTCAGGAGGATAATGGGCAGTCGCGTGTTTTGCTGGGTGAGGGTGTTGAGCTGGGGGATGAGGTTAAATTTCTGGGTCATGTTGTAATTGGGCGGGGTTGCCGTATTGGTTCTGGTACAGTAATCAAGGATACTGTAATTTGGGAGCAAAGCGATATTGGTCCAGGTTCCATTCTAAAGGACTGTACGATAGGCCGGCAATGCCAGATAGGGTCTGGCACTATTGTCAATCCGGGAATGGTTATTGGCAGCAGGTGTAAAGTCCCCGATTATTCCATTTTGGATTCCGGCCCGGGATTATAACTTCGTGCGGTAAGAAGTTCCCCACCTCTAAGCGTTAGAGTAGGTGGTGGGAGTATGTCACGAGACTCAGTGTAACCTGGTCTTTTATACGGCACGGCTTGGTAAATCAGGAAGCGACATTGAAAAACATGAAAGCAACATTCGGTAAAGGTGAGCAAGATAAAGGGAGTGAAGGCTATGGACGGACTGAGAGTGCTTCCCCTTCGAGTACTGTTGCTGGTAAAGCCCAGTCAAAAGACCGGGCTTTTTTAGATTCATCAATAGAATTCGAAGGGCATATCACTCTCTGCGTGAGTTGAAATATCTAATAGATCTCCCGTTAGATTAAGGGCATTAACTATTGCTTAAGAGGTTTTGAAAAGTATCGTCCAGTTCCTTAATATTTCCTTGTTTAATCTGGGGCAAATCCTGGGGAGCTACCGGGGAAAGGGCAAATATTCTAAAACGGCCTTTTTCCTTAATTAGAATAGCTAGTTCCATGCCAGAAGGCTTCCCATTCTCCTGGAAACTGTAAATTACTATGGCACTGTTGGTGCCTTCCTGGGTATAATCGGGCATAATATCAATAGAGATATTTGGGGGAATTTGGTTTTTGGACTCCATTTCAGCGATAGTCTGACTGGTGTCTTTTTCGATACTATCCCTTTTTTCCAGTAATTGAACCGGGCTGAGATTTGCATATTGAGGTAATAAGCGTACCGACCAGAAAACGCTGAGATTTTGGGATACAGATTCGAAATCGCGGCTAAAGTAGGCGCTGTAAAAGTCTTTTACGGTTCTCTCTGGCTCTGGAGAATCAACATATGCTGCGTAATAATACATAGATCCGAGTATTAAAACAATAATAACCAAGATAGTCTTGGGGAAACTTGGGGATGCTGGTTTTTCCAATATTTTTATACCTCCAATCGCAAATAGCCGCTTAAACTAGTGTAATATATAAATAAGATTGTAACAGATGGGAAAAACATAAACAAGACGAGTTATAAGTGAGGAGTGAGGGGTAAGGTGTGAGGTTGACTCAACTGCCAAAAGCCTTTTTGTTGCATAAGGGTTGCATAAATATACAAAGCGAGCGGTCGAAGACCGCCCCTACAATGTTCTGCGGTCGCAATTAAGGATGTTGCGCCTGATTCGGAACGACACGGGGGCTGTTCCCTACACACCCCATGATTTAAATTTGAAAATTAGGGGGTTCTTGGCTTGAAAAAGGTTCTGGTAGTAGGAGGGGGCGCCGCTGGAATGATGGCGGCAGCAGTTGCTGCGGAATGTGGCGCCCAGGTGTTCTTGCTGGAAAAGCAATCAAGGGTGGGGCTGAAACTGGGCATTACCGGCAAGGGAAGGTGCAATTTGACTTCAGCGGAAGAAGACCGCAGTCGTTTTATTGCGGGTTATGCCCGTAACGGCCCATTTCTATTCAGTGCTCTTAACGCTTTTTCCAACCTGGACTTGATTCGTTTTTTTCAAGAACATGGCCTGGCCTGCAAGGTAGAAAGAGGTGAGCGGGTTTTCCCTCAAAGCGATAAAGCTCTTGATGTGGTGCGGGTTTTATATGAGAATCTGGCCCGGCTGGGGGTTGAAGTGAAGAAATCTCAGGGTGTAAAAGCGCTCCTGTTTCAGGGCGGAAAGATAATTGGAGTTCAGACCCCAAGGGGACAGATTGTGGCTGATGCTGTAATTATAGCCACTGGCGGGATGTCCTATTCCCGAACCGGTTCCACCGGAGATGGGTATAAATGGGCCGCTGCTGCCGGCCATCACATTGTTCAACCTCGACCCGGCCTGGTTCCTCTAGTTGTAGAAGAAAGCTGGGTTGGTGAATTACAGGGCTTAAGCCTGAAAAATGTCCGGGCCACGGCCTGGACCAGTAAAGGTAAAAAGGTTAATGAGGATTTTGGGGAGATGCTCTTCACCCACTTTGGGGTTTCCGGGCCTATAATATTAAGTATGAGCCGGGATATAGGTGAAGAGCTTCTGCGGCAGGAGAAGGTGAGGCTGGTTCTGGACCTTAAGCCGGCCATGAATGAGGAAAAATTGGATCAGCGTTTGCAGAGGGATCTGGCTCTATATTCCCGCCGCCAATTTAGAAATTCGCTGGACGATCTACTGCCGCGCAAGCTTATCCCGCTAATGGTTCGACTCAGTGGAATTGATCCTCAGAAAGAAAGCAACCAGGTAAGCCGGCAAGAGAGAAAGAAATTGCTGCAGCTCTTAAAAAAATTTGCACTGACAGTGGTGGCGACCCGCCCGATCGATGAGGCTATCGTTACTGCCGGAGGGGTGGATGTCAAGGAGGTAGACCCGCGTACTATGCAGTCGAAACTGGTAAAAGCTTTATTTTTTGCAGGAGAAATCCTGGATATTGATGGCTATACCGGGGGGTTTAATTTGCAAGCAGCTTTTTCCACCGGCTACCTGGCCGGGAAAAGTGCTGCTTTGCTTTATAGGTAGAGGGGTTTATGATAGGGGGATATTTTCAATGGCTGATGCAAAAACCCCTTTTGATGCAAGCATAATAATATTTATTACTTTTTGTGACTTTATTATCAAGCAGGATTTAAAGGCAAGAATTTTGGGCCGCTTCTGCTTGCTACGGCTCATTGACGGGTAATTCTATTTCTGCTAATATTTGAGTTGATCATGGGAAAAACTTCACGTAATTGGAGGAATCATAAATATGGCCAGGAAAGCGGTTGATTATAAAGGCTCGTCAGACTACATAGTTTCGGATGAGTTAAGAAATAGTGTTAATATTGCCATAGCCCTGCAGAAGCCCCTCTTGATAAAAGGGGAACCTGGCACCGGCAAAACCATGCTGGCCCAGAGTATCGCTGATTCGCTGGGGCTCAAGTTAATAATCTGGAACATAAAATCAACAACCAAGGCCCAGGAAGGTCTTTATGTATATGATACGGTGCAGCGTCTCTATGACAGCCAGTTTGGGGAAAGCGATGTATCCGATATCAAGAAGTATATAAAACTGGGTAAACTGGGTGAAGCGTTCTTGACATCCGATCCGGTGGTTCTACTGATAGATGAAATTGACAAGGCTGATCTGGAGTTCCCCAATGATTTGCTCTGGGAGCTGGATCAGATGAGTTTTTATATTCCCGAAACCAGGGAAACCATTACCGCCGCCAACCGGCCCATTGTGATAATTACCAGCAACGCTGAGAAGGAACTGCCGGATGCCTTTCTGCGTCGCTGCATCTTTCACTATATTGCCTTTCCCGATCCGGAAGGCATGGAAAAGATTGTGGCGGTCCACCATCCCCGCCTGGAAAAACGTCTGCTGGAACAGGCTATGGAGACCTTTTACATGTTAAGGAGTATCTCTAATCTGCAAAAGCGTCCCAGTACCAGTGAGCTTATCGACTGGCTGCAAGCGTTGGTTATCGGGGGTATCAATCCCAATAAGATTAAGCAAGATTTGCCCTATTTGGGAGTACTGCTCAAGAAAAACGAAGACCTGGATATTATATTGAACCAGTTGCATGGCAAAGCCCAGAGCAGGGTACAGAATGCGAAGGGTAGTTTTAACCGCTATCGTTACTAATCTTTTGCCGGGCTTGCCTGGGAAGCGAGGTTCATTATGTTTACAAAATTCTATTATACACTTAAGGATTTCGGTATTCCGGTCTCTTTCAATGAGTGGCAGCTATTGCTGGAGGCCCTGGAAGCAGGGATGGCCGGATCCAGCCTTACTGGCTTTTATTATCTTTGCCGGGCAGTACTGGTTAAAACCGAAGCCCATTATGATCGCTTTGACCAGGCGTTTGCCAGTTTCTTTGGCGACATTGAAACCCCAGAAGGCCTGCCGGAAAAAATCTGGGAATGGCTGGACAAGGAACTACCGGAGATGGAAGTAAGTGAAGCCATGCGGGCCAATCACCAGCAGCTTGACCTGGAGGAGCTAAAACGAATGCTGGAGGAAAGATTGGCCGAGCAAAATGAGGAACATCACGGTGGCAATCGCTGGATAGGCACCGGGGGCACTTCTCCCTTTGGCCATTCCGGCTATCATCCCGGAGGCATACGCATCGGAGGCAATACTCGCAGCCTTTCTGCCGTCAAGGTAGCAGGAATGAGGAAATACCAGGAGTTTCGCACTGATGAAACCCTGGGAGTACGCCAGTTTCAAGTAGCGCTGAGGAAGCTCAGGCAGTTTACCACCCGCCTGGATGGAGCCAGAACGGAATTGGATCTGGAGGCAACTATTGACAAGACCTGTTCTAATGCGGGGCGGCTGGAATTGGTCTGGGAAAGACCGCGTGAGAATGGAATAAAGGTGCTGTTGTTGATGGATTCAGGAGGATCCATGGTTAGCTACAGTCGCTTGTGTAACCAGTTGTTTACAGCGGTAAACCGCTCCAACCATTTTAAAGACTTAAAAATATTTTATTTTCATAACTGCATCTATGATTGGCTTTACCACGACCCGAGCTGCAGTTTGACTGATTATACCGAGACGGACTATGTCCTGAAAACCTATGATAGTGACTATCGTCTTATAATTGTGGGTGATGCCAGCATGTCTTCCTATGAATTGATGCGGGCAGGGGGCATTATTGAGTGGGGCCTCTACAATGATAAACCCGGCATTGATTGGCTTAGACGCATGCGCCAGCATTTTGAATATTCAGTATGGCTAAATCCCATTCCCAAAAACTATTGGAACTGGATGGAGGGGACCTTTACCATCAGCAAGATCGCCGAGATTTTCCCCATGGAAAGCTTGACGGTAGAGGGGTTGGAGACGGCCATAAACAAACTCCGCAGCCGACAGGCGGTGCAGGTTTAAATACCTATAAATTAGGCGCGGCGGGGGAATTTCCCGTTTCCGCTTCTACCCGCCTTTCTTTTCTTTGCACTCTACTTCGCTTGCTCTGAAAACAGTAAAGCAGGAACCGTCAAGTTGTTTGAGAATTCTTCAAAGCACCGGTAACCGGTTCAGAATGAGAATATAATACCGGGATAATTACCAGCCTTTATACCTAAAAACAGCCAAAATATGACCTGAGTGGGGCAGCTAAAAGAGCAGTATAGTTTCACGCAAACTGCTATCCCCCGTGTGGATTTAGCCGTTATCTTAAGCCTATACAATAAAAAGAGCCTGTGTTATACTCAATTAAAATATGGAAATATGTCAAAAATAAGGACAAAAGTATGATTGAATCAAAATACTTGGACATAATTAAGGAATTCGCTGATAATACCGATATAATTATCTGTATCTTAAGGGGAAGCAAGTTTGCTTATGCTAACCAGGCCCTGCAGAGGAATTTAGGATATAGCCTGGAAGAGCTCTATGCCATGGACTTTTGGGATGTAATCCATCCGGAGTTTCGTGATTTGGGCCGGGAAAGAGGATTGGCCCGACAGCGTGGGGAAGAACTGCAGGAAAGTTATGAACTGCAACTGCTGGGCAAAGAGGAGAACAGCTTCTGGGTACACCTGAAGGCTAGATATACCAGCATCGAGGGAGAGCCGGCGGTAATAGTTTCGGCTTTTGATATCAATGAACGCAAGGCAATGGAAGCTGATTTATTAAGACAGAAGGAGTCCTTGCAGCTTATGCTGGAGAATAACCCGGTAGCGACTGCCCTGGTCAACCCGGAGGGTAAAACCCTTTATGTTAATCCGCGTTTTATAGAATATACTGGCTATAACCTGGAAGAGGTCAGTTCCAGCCAGGTTTGGGAAGAAAAAGTGCTTTCGGAAATGCCCCATCGCCAGGAAATTATGAAAACCTGGTACCACAATTTGAAAGAAAGAGGATACTCGAAGGGAAAGATCGTTTTGCGCCGCCGGGATGGGGAAAGGCGCTTTTTTAATATACATAGCGTATCGCTGCCGGACGGGCATATTATTCTGGCCGCCTGGGATATCAGCGATCAGGTAGAGGCACGAAAGATACTGCAAGAGAGCGAAGCCCGCTTTAAGGCTTTATCTGAAGCCAGTTTTGAGGGAATTATCATTTCCGAGAATGGTATTTGTATCGAAGCCAATCAGGCCGCGGAAAAGTTGTTTGGCTACAGCCGGGAGGAGCTTATCGGGCTTAATGTTATGGATTTTACGGCGCCGGAAGCTCGAGAAATAGTCAAGAGCCAGATGATGAGCGCCAGCCAGGCCCCCTACGAAGCCGTAGCTTTGCGCCAGGATGGCAGCAGGGTTCCAGTAGAAATTCAGGGCCGGGATTTTATCTACCAGGGTCGTGAAGTCAGGGCGGCGGCTATCCGCGACCTCAGTGAGCGCCGGAGGGCGGAGGAAGAGATTTATCGTCAAAGCACCAACCTGCAGGCGCTATTTTACAACACCCCAGATGGAGTCGTTCTTTGTGATGCTGAACATGGAGTGCTGGATATAAATCCGCGTTTTATGGAACATTTTGGCTATAATATTGAAGAATGCCGGGGTTGTATTCTGGAGGAAGTGCTGGTTCCGGAAGAACTGAGAGAAGAATCCGCTTTCATGTCCAGGATGGTTTCTAGCGGGCAGGCAAATAGCCGGGAAAGCGTGAGAAAAAAGAAGAACGGTGAATTGCTGCCGGTATTGGTTACCATGATTCCCATTGCCAGTTCGGGCTACTATGTCCTTTACACAGATATCAGCGAACGGAAGGAAGCGGAAGCCACGATACAGCAGCAGATAGAAGAACTGGAAGCCAAAAATGCCGAGATGGAGCGCTTCACCTATACCGTATCCCATGATTTGCGCAGTCCCCTTATTACTATAAAAGGTTTTTCCGGACTGCTCCTGCAAGACCTGGAGAAAGGAAAAACTGATCGCCTGCAAAAAGACATACAGCGAATCATCAATGCCTCAGGCAAGATGGAGGAACTGCTGGAAGATCTTCTGGAACTCTCGCGTATCGGACGTATTTTAAACCCTTACAGCAAATTTCCCATGAACCAGCTCTGTCACGAGGTGGTTGAATTACTTTCCGGGCCTATCAGCCAGAAAAAGGCGGAGGTAGCGATAGCTCCTTATATGCCCTGGGTGCACGGTGATCGCAGGCGAATAGCCGAAGTCGTGCAAAACCTGTTGGAAAACGCCATCAAGTTTATGGGAGCAGAGGAACATCCCCGGATAGAAATTGGCTATTTCCCCAGTCAAGGTGAGTGCGGCTTTTTTATTAAAGACAATGGTATCGGAATAGAAGTTAAATACTCGGAAAAGGTCTTCGGCCTTTTCGATAAACTAGATCAAAACACAGAAGGTACCGGGATCGGATTGGCTTTGGTAAAAAGGATTATTGAGCTTCACCAGGGGCGTATTTGGGTGGAGTCAGCTGGAGCAGGCCAGGGTAGTACTATCTATTTTACCCTGCCTGCCGTTCCAGATAGTATGACGAAAGGAGAAAAATGATGGATGAGTCAATGCTTAGCATACTGCTGGTGGAAGACAACGAAGACCATGCCGAGCTTATCATGCGCAGCCTGGAAGACCAGCAGATAAAAAGCCATGTTTTTCATGTTACGGATGGAGAACAAGCCCTGGACTATCTGTTTCACCGGGGTGAATATAGCCAGGAGGAGAAGTATCCCCGTCCCAACCTCATTCTACTGGATCTGCGCCTGCCCAAGATAGATGGTCTGGGAGTTTTAAAGGAAATTAAGGAAGCGGAGGATTTAAAGGTTATTCCCACCGTAGTATTGACCTCTTCCGAGTCGGAGAATGATATTTACCGAGCTTACAATTACTACGCCAACAGCTTCCTGGTCAAACCCATGGAATTTCAACAATTCAACGACTTGATGCTAAAGCTGGGGCGCTACTGGCTGAAGTGCAATACCAACCCGGTAAAATAGTGGGGGTTAAAGCTAGGAGTACTGCGAAATGAAAGAGCTTATTTCAGTTCTTATTGTTGAGGATGACGAACTACATACTGAGCTGATTAAGAGGGCCTTTGAGGATGAACGCTGGGCTCGCTTCAAGCTGAGATTCAGCAGTAATCTGATGGAGGCCCGGATATACATGGAGGACAAGAAACCGGATATCGTTATTTGTGATTGGCTGCTTCCTGATGGACGGGGAATTGAGCTGTTTTCTCCGGATAAGGAACGCTTGTCCTATCCTATCATCATGATGACCAGTTACGGCAACGAGGAGTTGGCGGTAGAAACGATTAAAGCCGGGGCTTTGGATTACCTGGTGAAATCGCCGGAAGCCTTTGCTGGTCTCCCCGACTTTATCCTGCGAGGTTTGCGGGAATGGGAGCACATAAGGGCCCGCTACGCGGCTGAAAACAAGCTGCGCGATGTACTCCTGCAGACTGTGGAAAGTTTAGCCTCCATGTTGGAAAAGCGCGATCCCTATACCTCAGGACACCAAAAAAAGGTGAGTGTGCTGGCCTGTGCCATTGCTGAGGAAATGGGCCTTCCCGCTGAGATTATTGAGGGAATACATATTTCCGCCATCCTTCATGATATAGGCAAAATCAGCATTCCGGCCGAATTCCTTTCCAAGCCAGGCCGCTTGAGTCCCATCGAGTTTGATATTATTAAAACCCACCCCTTCAATGCCTATGAAATGCTTAAATCGATAGATTTCCCTTATCCGGTGGCCCAGATTATATTGCAGCATCACGAAAAATTGGACGGTTCCGGCTATCCTTACGGCTTGTTGGGGCCGGATATTCTGCTGGAAGCGCGTATTATTGCCGTGGCTGATGTAGTGGAAGCCATTTCTTCGCATAGACCCTATCGTCCCGCGCTAGGTATTCAGTATGCCCTGGAGGAGATTGCCCAGAACGCTGGAAAACTATACGACCGCGAGGTGGTGGAAGCCTGCCTGACCCTCTTTTGCGAGAGGGGCTTTTCATTGGATTCTATCCGTGAGTGGTGAAAAGTTAAAATCTCCTGATTACTGCCCCTCTCTTCCCCTTATCTCTCACTTTTTACTTCTTTCCGAGCTATGGCTTGACAAGCCTCAAGAGATTATTAAGAATATAATTAATAAGATGGAAATTGAAATAGCCAGTAGTAGTACAAGTGCTGGAGGTTTCTATGAAACCAAAATGGAAGGTGGTGACAGAGACAGGGTTTTGTTTTAGCTGATTTTTATAATATAAGGGGGTTAAGCAATGAATTACGATTACCAGACCATTAAGACAGAGAAACTGGAAAAAGGCATATTGGTGGTTACGCTCAATCGCCCGGAAAAGTATAATGCTATGAATATGGACATGCTAAACGAATTAAACGACCTGTGGCTCAAGCTGAAAAGGGATCTTGAGACCCGGGTCGTTATTTTGAAAGGCGAAGGCGAAAAGGGCTTTTGTGCTGGTATGGAAGTAGTGGATATTATTAAGCCCGAAGTAATGGCTGATATTCCAGCCATGTATGATCTGCAAATGCCCATTGGCGAGCTGCAGATAAACATGAGGAATTGTCCCCAGCCCATTATTTGCGTGGTACACGGGGCTGCTGCCGGGGCCGGCTTCAGCTTTGCCATTGCATCTGACCTGCGGGTGATTTCTCCGGATGCCCGCTTTTCTGCCGCCTATGTCAATGTAGGATTGGCCGGAGCCGATATGGGCAGCAGCTATTTCTTACCCCGCATTATTGGTAGTGGACGGGCCTATGAATTCCTATACACCGGGGCCTGGATGAATGCTGAGGAAGCCATGCGGCTTGGTTTTGCCTCCCGTTGTGTGGAGAAAGAGAAATTATTTGACACGGCCCTGGAAATAGCCCAGGCCATAGCTCAGAAAGATCCATTGGCAATGAAGCTGACCAAGGAAGCAGTTAACCTGAACATTGATATTGGCAGCCTGGAAGCTGCTATAGTAATGGAAAACAGGAATCAGAACATGATGATTAGCCTGCTGGCTAACCGGATGAAGAAAAAATAATAGGGCATTTCTGGCCGGTACCTGATCTACTATTTAGGCAAGTGGATGGGTACCGGCCTTTTTTTGCTGGCTTGTATAAGTTTTACCCCCACCCTTTTTATAGGCAAAATAATTTCATTCCGTTTTGTGCCGGAGCGTTAGGGAAAGAATGCTTGACCTCACTGCTAAAACCCTTTTTTGCATAAGGATTGCACCAATATAACGAGCCCCAGGTGTTGCAAACATGCGTGGTTAGAGGCGAGAGTATATTTATGCAAACGAATGCATATTAATAATTTTTTGCAGTGACATCATGCTTATATTTATCCAAAAGGAGCTTGACTTTCACAAAACAGTTAATTAACATAGAATTAAATAAAACTTAAACTGGTTAGACATAAACAATAATAGAAATTAAAGCGATTTGATAGAGGTTGAATTTCCGTCAAAAAGGTAGTAATAACTCCGAAGAGGGAGTGGCGGTATTCACCCGGCAGAAAAAGGTTCCTGAATTCAAAGGCAAATAATTTTTAAGATCCGCCTGGCAGTTACCCGCTCCGCAGAAGGAGCAGATTGCTTTCCAGCGGGTTAATATTTTAGCAAAAGGGGAGGAAATAGAATGGCATTAGAGAAATGGAAACAAGAATATAATAAAAAAATGGTTTCCTACCAAGAAGCGGCCAAACTGGTAAAATCCGGAGATGTAGTGGGGAGTCCACTGGGTACCGGTTCATGTTCGGGGCAGATGTTTGATGCCATACTGGATCGTCATGAAGAGCTCCAGGATGTAATAATAAGCGATTCCATTCAGGTTTATCCTTCAAAACTCTATGATCCCAAGTTTATGGGCAGTATCGAAGGACGCATTACCCATATGCCGGTTTTTGGAATTGCCACCATCAGAAAAATGTATGCGGCTCAGCTTTCGGATTTCTGCCCGGCTACCACCATGGATGCCGGCGATAAATATGCCCAAAGGTCTGATGTCTTTGCTTTGATGGTCAGTGCTCCCAACAAGCATGGTTATGTCAATCTGGGTCCCACCTGTTTTTATACCCTGGACGCCATCCGGGGGGGAAGAAAAAGGGGTCACTTAAGAACCGTTATTGCCGAAGTTAATGATCAGATGCCCATTGTATTCGGGGATAACTGGATGCATATAGCTGAATTTGACTATATTATTGAGAGATCTGCACCTATACCGGCTTTTAAAAGAGGCCAGGCCACTGAAGTAGAGCAGAAGATTGGCAACTATGTGCTGGAATTAATTAATGATGGTGACACCATACAGATGGGATTGGGCGGGATATCTGAGGCGGTAGCTACCGGCTTGAAAGGCAAACATGACCTGGGTATTCTTACCGAAATGCTTCCCCTGGCTCTGCCGCAACTGGTGGAGGAAGGAATTGTGAACAACTCCCGTAAACCAATCTTTAAAGGAATCAGTATTGCCTCTTTTATCCTGGGTGACCAGGCTTTATATGACTATATCAGCGAAAACCCTTCCTGCCAGTTATATCCCGGATCATATACTAATGACCCTCGTTTTATTGCCCAGCATCCCAATATGATAGCTATGAATACCTCTTTGATGATTGACTTCAGTGGCCATAGTTCCTGTGAAGGAGTGGGACATACCATGGTCAGTGGAGTAGGGGGGCAATTGGATTTCCTGATTGGGGCTTACTGGTCAGAGGGAGGCAAGGGCATAAACATGTTGGGCGCCGCCCGTAAAATGCCGGATGGAAGTCTCGTATCCAATATCGTTCCGGAACTGCCCCTTGGTACCCCGGTAAGCGTTCCCCGTACCTTTACCAACTATGTAATTACCGAATTCGGGATAGCCCAACTTAGATATAAGAGCAGAAGAGAAAGAGCCCTGGAACTAATCTCCGTTGCTCATCCTGACCTGCGGGGCGAACTGCGGGACAGCCTGAAAACGCGTTTCTATCCCAAACCTTCATAAAAGTGCGGGGGTTATTCCCT
>NZ_JAQVZX010000039.1 GCF_028707975.1 Syntrophomonas sp. | reverse complement strand
TACTCTTCTTCCCGATCCTGGCTTATTCCGGAAACTGGCCAGCTGCTTCCTGGGGGTAATGGAATACAGCCAAAACCCCATCTCTTATAGAAACTTCTCCAAATTTTCCGGTAAGTACATTGGATATACCATAGGGATTTTCCATATTCATTATGATATCCTCAATTTCGTACTCAAATCCCCTCTCATATACTCCATGGGCTTCTTCACTGAGTGCCAGCACCGATACCAGATCACCCTGGCAACCTTCGAATATTATGTTTTCCGTTACCAGATAAACTACACATTCAGGAGAATAGTGCATAATCTTAATTCCTTGCCGGGCCAGTTCCAGGCTAGAAAAGAGATTAGCCAGGGTATGATCCAATCTTTTTCCCAGAGTTCCCAATAAAACAATCTCATTAGCCCCCAATCTATCTGCTATGGAAAGGGCTAGCTGGGTATCAGTATAATCTTTACGCTGGGGATACTTTCTCATCTCTACCTGTTTAGCCGAGAAATACTCCCTTACTTCAGTCCGGATGGAGTCAAGGTCCCCTATAATCATGGAGGGAACTACACCCATGGCAAAAGCATAATTGGCCCCCCCATCAGCACATACTACCAAATCAGCAGTAGAAAAAAGATGATGGTAAAGGTCTATTCTTCCATACTCACCGTTGGCCATTATTACGCATTTCATCTTTAGTCTCCTCTTCTTAATCTTGATTCCGCTACAAAAACCGGGTGCTGCGTCCATGCTTCGCCAATGCTCGCTTTGTATATTCATGCAACCCTTATGCAACAAAAGAGGTTTTTGCAGTAGAGTCATATATGGATAGCAGCAATAATCCTTAGAACTGAGGATCGGATTACCACCCATTGAATAATATTTTAGCAGATATTTGTCACGCTTAACACATCTGCGATAATCGGCTGTTTCGGGTAAATTAAATTGACAAACAAAAATGCGTTAATTATAATTCTTATAGTTTTATACAGTAAAGGAGGGAGCCTAGTGTCCTATATCATCACAGACGAATGTATTTCTTGTGGAATATGTGTAGATGAATGCCCGGTAGAAGCTATTAGTGAGGGTGAAGATAAATTTGAAATCGATCCTGAGCTGTGCACGGAATGTGGGTCTTGCGCTGATGTTTGCCCAGTAGAAGCCCCTATCCCAGTAGAATAAAAAACAATTGCATGATTATGGATAAAGCAAAAACCCCGGCCGGGGTTTTTGCTTTTTTTAAAGCTTTTCCGACAAGGTGGTAGTCCTTCAGATGGCTTGGGCTAGCGCAAACCGGGGAAAGAATTCTGTCTCAATGCTTCGTACAAGATAATAGCTGCGGAATTAGACAGATTAAGTGAACGGCCTATGTCACGCATGGGAATGCGGATATGACTATCGGGAAAGCAGTTTAAAATAGAAATAGATAATCCACTGCTTTCCCGGCCAAATACCAGCCAGCTGTCTTCCCGGTAGCTTACCTGATGATATGAGTGTTTTGCCCGGGTAGTGGCCAGATAAAATGCGGCCCCGTTGTTTGCCTCCAGTAAATCCCAAAAATTTTCCCATAGCTGTACCTCAACCTGATCCCAATAGTCCAGACCCGCTCTTTTCAAAAAACGATCAGCTAGTGAAAATCCCAACGGTTTGACCAGGTGTAAAGTCGTTTTGGTCAAAGCGCAGCTTCGAGCTATATTCCCAGTATTCTGGGGAATTTCCGGCTCCACCAGCACAATATGCAATTGCGCCCCTCCTAAAAGTGAATTTTTTTGACCTTGTGCGTTTTCCCGCAAATCTTAGCAATAATTCCCCTTAATCTTTCCCTGCAATAAAACTTAATGACCCAGATTAGCGTTTATTCTAAAAGACCATTATATATCAGCAGCATTGTCTTGCCCAGTTTTAAAGTCCCTAAGTTTGCCAGACATAAGGCTATTGCCCCAGGGAAAACTAGTCAAAAAGAAAGGAGCGATCTGCTTGTTACGGAAGAATAAATGTCTGGCTATCCTGGTTTCCATTTTACTTATTTCCATTTTAGCCGCTGCCGGCGGCTGCCAGAAGCAAGCCCAAAAGCCGGCCCCCAAACCCTTAAAGCCAGTAAAGCTGGCTCCCGAGGTAAGTAAATATAAGACGGAACCAAGCATCACTCTGTTTCGAAAAACCACCGGGGAAAAACAGAATTTAAAGCTGGAGCAGTACCTGAAAGGGGTTGTAGCAGCAGAAATCGGACCCAAATATCCTACGGAAGCACTTAAAGCCCAGGCAGTTGTTGCTCGGACCATGACTCTGGCCCTCCTGGAATATGAAAATGGTACCCGGCAAAAGCACAATACCGATGCCAGTGACGATCATACGGAATTTCAAGCCTACGATGAAAAGAAAATAACCCCGGCCATTTCTAAGGCGGTGGATGCCACCCGGGGGCAGGTTCTAACCCATAATGGGAAATTTGTTTATGCCCTCTTTCACTCTCTATCCAAAGACAAGACCGCCAGCATAACGGAAGGTTTTCCTAAACTAAAAAACAAGGCCTCAGCTTATATTGTTCCGGTAAGTACCAACGGCATAAAATATGCCCCCGCTAAATACAAAAACTGGACGGTAAAAGTACCCCGCTGGGAAATTAGGAATATTCTGGGAAGTAAAGCTGGTTCTCTGGATGATATAAGAATAAGCAAGAGAGGTCCTTCCGGTCGCGCCCTGACCATAAGCGCCGGCAAGACTTCCATCTCTGCTGCCATGCTGCGCGAGAAAATAGGTTTTGACCGCTTGTACTCCACGGTGTTTAGCAGTGTTAAGGCAGAGAGCAATTATATCATCTTTAAAGGCAACGGCTGGGGTCACGGCTGCGGAATGGAGCAATGGGGAGCTTATACCATGGCCAAAGAAGGCAAAAAAGCTCGGGGAATCGCGGAACACTACTTCCCCGGCACCCGCTTGACCACACTTTATAAATAGAAATGTGATTCTATCATCTCCGTTTTCCGCCTTCCGTCCTCCGTTCTCCGCTGCGAGCCTCATTGACAGCCGCCACATAAATGCCCAGGAGGATGAGGACTCCACCTATCATTTGGTACCAGAGCAACAGCTCACCAAATACAAGAAAAGCAAGTATACTGGCTCCCACTGATTCTCCCAGTATCGATACAGCTACAATGGGAGCCTTTACATATTTCAAAGCCCAGTTGAGAATCCCGTGTCCAGCTAGGCCCGGTCCCAGGGCCAGCAATAAAAACAAAATCCATTCCCGCGGGGGATAGGAAACCAAAGGCAAACCAGCCAGAGCCGAAGCCGGAAGCAAAACCAGAACCGCGACCAGCGCTACCATAGAGGTATAAGGCCAGACATCCACCCGCACCCGCACATAGCGTCCGATGATAAAATAAACCGCAACAAAAAAACCACTCAGCAAAGCCAGCATATCTCCATAAATTCGTCCTGAACCCAGGTCACCGCCGGCAATGAGGCTGCTGCCCAAAACGGCTACTATTATACCGGCTATCACCTGCTGTTTCATCTTTTCCCGGAGAATAAAAATGGAAAAAAGCAAAACAAAAATCACCTGCAGGTTGGTAAAAAGCACCGAACTGGGAATGCTGGTATAGTTGAGGGAGCTAATCCAGAAGGCAAAATGCAGGGCCAGGAAGAACCCCGCTATTATAATTAGAATAAAATCCCGGCGGGGCATCTTCTTGATATTGGGAAAGATATCCCTGCTTCCCAGCAGGGCTGCCAGGCCAGCAGTGAAAACTACGCGATATAGGGCAATTATCATGGCGGGCGCGGTCGAAAACCTTATAATAATAGATGATGTGGCCATACAAAGTACGGAAAAGAAAATCAAAGCATATATTAAAACAGGTCTCATGCCCCAACTCCCAGATACGACTGTATTACCCTTTCATCATTCTTTATTTCCTCTGGTGGACCCTCGGCAATCTTTCTTCCGTAATCCAGTACGGCGATACGCTCACATATATTCATCACCAGGCTCATATCATGCTCCACCAGCAAAATAGTAAGCTTCATTTCCTGCCTGATTTGCTCAATTAATTTCATCAACTCGACTTTTTCCCCGCTGTTCATGCCGGCGGCGGGCTCATCCAGCAATAACAAACTAGGCTTTAATGCCAGGGCCCGGGCAATCTCCAGCCGCCTTTGCTCCCCATAGGCCAGGTTGTCGGCATATTCCATCTTCTTGTCGTAAAGACCTACCAGCTCCAGCAATTCCTCGGCCCGGCTCTTAATCTCCTTTTCTTCCCGCAGCATGGAGGGCAGTCCCAGTAGGCTTTTAAAGAAGCCGCTGCGGCTGATGCCGTGGCTACCGACCCGCACATTGTCCAGAACCGAAAGCTTGTTAAAAAGACGGATATTTTGAAAGGTTCGGCCTATACCCAGCCGCGCGATATTATGGGTGGTCATCCGGTTGATCCTGCGTTCCTTAAAAATCAAGTCCCCTTCACTGGGAATATATATACCGGTGATAATATTAAACAGGGTGGTTTTACCCGCCCCATTGGGACCGATAATACCAAATATCTCCCCTTCCTCCACCACCATATTCACCCCATCCAGGGCCCTCAAACCTCCGAACTCCTGGCTGATTCCTTCCAGGGTCAAGACTGACATGTTTTCACCTCTTTTCGTCCCCAGCGCTTTTTAAGGTCATATATGCGGACATCGCCTAAAATCCCATTGGGACGGAAAATCATCAAAATCACCAAGAGGGCTCCGTAGAAGAGAAGCCGGTATTCCGCCACAATACGCAGCATTTCCGGGGCCAGGGTAAGTATAAAAGAGCCCAGAATGGTGCCGGGAATGCTCCCCATTCCACCCAGGATAACCATATTTAAGAGCTCAATCGACTTCATAAAGCCAAAATCCTGGGGATTAATATAATACATATAGTGGGAGTACAGGCCTCCCCCCAGGCCGCCTAAAAAAGAACCAACCGTAAAGGCCAGTATCTTTAGACGAGTGGTGTCAATCCCGGTTGATGCAGCGGCTATCTCGTTTTCCCTGATAGCATAAAAGGCCCGCCCCATACGGGATTTTAACAAACGGGTATTAAGGGCGATAATGAGCAGAGCAATAAGCCATACGGTAATAAAGTTGGTATGCTGGGGAATACCCGATAATCCCACTGCTTTGCCTCCCGGTTCAAAATTAAGAAAAAATACCCGTATGATTTCCGCAAAACCGATAGTAACCATGGCCAGGTAGTCGCCTTCCAGACGCAGGGTGGGTATGCCGATCAAAAAGCCAAAAAACGCCGCTACCATAGCCCCGGCAAGTAGTGCCATGAGATAGGAAAAACCAAATTGCATGGAAAGAATGGCCGAGGTATAGGCGCCAATGCTCATAAATCCGGCATGTCCCATGGATAACTGGCCGGTAACACCGGTAATCAGGTTCAAGCCCAGGGCCAGGATAATATTTATTCCCAGCAAAATCATTATGCGCAGGTAATAGGGATCAATGTATTGGGTTATTGCTGCATCCAGACCATTCACTATTACACCTTCTTCGATATCTTCTGCCCCATCAAGCCCTGGGGACGAATCAACAAAACCAGAATTAACATGCCGAAAGCAATAGCGTCCTTATAAGAGGAAGAAAGGTAGGCCACCCCCATTATTTCCATTATCCCCAGGCTCAAACCGCCAATCATGGCTCCCGGTATGGAGCCTATCCCCCCCATCACCGCCGCCGCAAAGGCCTTTAAGCCGGCCATCATCCCCATATAGGGCCAAACCGCATTGTAGTATACCCCTACCATTACCCCCCCGGCAGCAGCCAGAGCTGAGCCCACCGCAAAGGTGAAGGAGATGACCCGGTTAACATTAATCCCCATCAAATAGGAAGCATCCAGATCTTGCGAACAGGCCCGCATGGCTTTGCCTATACGGGTCTTCTGCACCATGAATTGCAGTCCGAGCATCAACAGAGCCGAAACTGCCAGGATGAGAATCTGCATGAGGGAAAAATCCAGCGAGCCCAGATGGAAAGTGTGATGGGCAATGACATCTGGATAACGGTGGGTATTGGTTCCGGCCATTAGGGCCATCAAGGTGGAAAGAAAAATTGAAACTCCAATCGCACTGATCAGAGCTGAAAGACGGCTGGACTTGCCCCGGAGGGGGCGATAGGCTATCCGTTCAACTAAAATCCCCAGAAGCATGCAGAAAAGCATGGCTCCCAGCATAGCTACTATCAGGTTGACCCCGAAGAATGAAACCAGAATAAGCCCGGCAAAAGCCCCAAACATGTATATCTCGCCATGAGCAAAATTAATTAGTTGGACTATTCCGTAAACCATGGTATAACCCAGGGCAATCAAAGCATAGGTACTTCCCAAGGTCAGACCGTTCAGCAATTGTTCCCAGAACATAAGTTTCCTCCCTGTTGGCGCGATTATTGTTACGATTATGGTAATGTCACTGCAAAAGTTGTTAATATGCATCCGTTTGCATAAAATATACCGCTCAGCAACCTTAATAGCAACACCCGCAGGGTGGAACCCGAAGGGTGCAGGGTGCTGCATCCATGCTTCGCCAACGCTCGCTTTGTATATTAATACAACCCTTATGCCACATTTAGCTGTTTTGCAGTGGAGTCTTCCAATGGGTATTGTAAAAAAGTCCTCCCGGGCGCTTTTACAATACCCCTAAAAGGCCGATGATAGCCCGCCCCATCCGGGGGCGGCTATCACTTCGTTCTAACTTTCAGGCCTTATTGAACATTTACCGGAATCTTTTCCAATAGATAAAACTCCCCATCTTTAACCGTAATAAGGCAAATCGGGCTCTTTATTGGTTCACGGTCAGCCCTAAAGGTAGTGTTTCCAGAGACTCCCGGATAATCCTTTAACTTGGCTAATTCGTTCTTGAACACTGAAGGATCGCTGCTCTTGGCATCGGTCATAGCTTTGGCCAGGATCATAACCGCATCATAATACTGAGCGGAGAACATATCCGGTTGCTCTTTAAATCTTTCTTCATACTTTTTGATAAAAGCGGCCGTCTCGGGGCTGGGCTGGTCACTGCTGAAGCCGCAGTAGTATATTACTTTTTCTTCCACCGCATCTTTGCCCAGTTTAATCAAGTCGTGTCCATAGAGGCCATCTCCACCCAAGAGGGTGATATCCAGTCCTTGTTTTTTGGCTTCATTTTGCAGCAGGGCTGCTTCACGGTAATAGCCGGTAAATACCAGAACATCGGCTCCGGCATTCTTCAGTTTGGTAATCTGGGCGGTGAAATCCGTTTCCCCATTATTTATTGTATCTTCGATTACAATCTTCCCGCCTTTGGCCTTGATGGCTTCCTGGAAAACTGGAGTAAGGGCAGTGCTATAACCAATATTAAGCGAAGTTATTATGGCAAAGTTCTTCCATCCTTTGCTGTTCATCATCCAGTCAACCACAGAAGGAACAGCGAATTGGTCCAAAAGGGTGTTGCGGAATACATAATCCCCAATTTCTACCACTTCGGTGCCAGTGGCTCCAGCGGAAAATATAACCACTTTATTCTTTTGAGCTATATCAGCAGCCACTTTGGTTAGACCAGTACAGGGATCGCCCACCATAGCCACAACTTTATCCCTAGTAATGTATTTGGTGGCAATCAGGGCTATTTCTGAATTTTCACCTTTATTATCCTCATAAACCCCTACTACCCTCTTACCCAATATACCGCCCTGGGCATTCAAATCATCAATAGCCATTTCCATTCCCTTTTTACCGGGAATGCCATAGTTAGCCACATCACCGGTAGTGGCTCCCAGGAAACCCAGCTTAATTACTTCCTGGCTCTGGTCCGCATCCTTATTATCCTCAGTATTTTCCTTGCTGCTGCAGCCGGCGAGCATAGCTACTGCCAGAAGCAGGCAGAGCAATATAACCCATCTCGATTTTCTTCCCCTTAACAAAATCCTTCCCCTCCCTTTATCGTTATGCCATGAAATAACTAAATTTCTTAGTTTTCTCACCTCCAAAACTCAAAATGCACCAAGTTATATATTCCTTTTAACGGCTGAAAATCCTGCACGAGCAGGAAAAAAAGCTGAAAAGAAAGCCCGCGGTCGAAGACCGCCCCTACAATTCCCTTCGGTCGCCATTGCGTTGTTGCGCCTGATTCGGAACGACACGGGGGTCGTCCCCTACACACCCTGAGGCCGCTTTTAAGGTAGCAGCCTGGTGTTCCACCATGCGGGTGTCGCTACTGAGGTAGCTGAGCGGTATATTTATGCACACTAATGCATATTTGTAACTTTTTGTAGTAACATCATTTTTAAACGCTGGTAGCGGTAAAAGCCGAGAGAGGAATATCGCGGTAATCATCAGCCTGTAAGAAAAGCTGAACCCGGGGATCAAAGCGGTACTCGTCCATTAGCCTTTTAAACATCAAATCAAAACTGCTCAAAGCTCCGCTTCCCTTGCTGTTGATAAGTCCTTCTTGTTCGGCAAACAACTGGGTGGCCGCCGAACCGCTCCAGCAGATGGAATAAATCAGTTGCTCGCTATCCCCCATCAACTGGCAGCAGATATAAAAACGGCAGATAAGAGAGCGTAAGGGGTAAATACTACAAATGTTATCCTGTAAAAATATGCAGGGATTGGGCCTCATCCGAATAATTCCCGCTTCCAGTTTCTCCGCATCGAAAAAGTCAGCGGTCAGGAATTCCTTATAAGTCAAGTTAAAATGAGCGGCCATCTTTTTGAAGGAGATAAGGTCGGGGATTACATAAGCTGTCTGACAGCAATTATGCAAGCACCCCCGGCAAGCGGCGTGGTTACCGGCAGCATAGGATTTGAAAAGCTCGTTGTCATCACAGAGAGGCTGCCAGAGATCCAGCAAATCCTGAGCACTGGCTTCTCCTTCTAGTCTAATGCCTACCGCCGGTCTTCCCTGTTCCATTCCGGTATATAGTTCCAGCTTCTTCACAAGTTATCCTCCACAGAACAAGACGAATTTTTTGACTGAACAATAGTGGTAGCGCAGGATGGAGTATAACCACTTAGCTCAGCCTGCTTTTTATGGCATTACGGGCCAACTGGTCACAGCGTTCATTCCACTTGTTGCCGGAATGACCTTTAACTTTTTCTACTTGTACTCGATTCTTACGCAGCAAAGGGATAAGTTCTTTCCATAGATCCTGGTTGGCCACATCCTCTTTTTTGCTGTTCTTCCAGCCATTCCTTTGCCAATTCTCCAGCCAACCCCTTTGAATCGCATTAACAAAATAGGCGCTATCGGAATAAACCCTGATCTCCCATCCGCTGACCTTTATAGCCTTCAAAGCTTCTATTACCGCCATTAATTCCATGCGCTGGTTGGTAGTATCGGCTTCAGCCCCGGCGATTTCTTTTTTATGCTCTCCATAGCGAAGAACTGCGCCCCAGCCTCCCGGACCAGGATTTCCCGAACAGGCCCCATCAGTGTATATTATTATTTCTTTCGCCACAGCTACTCCACTCCATGCCGGGGATTGGCATTTACTCTCTCCACCGCATCAGCCACCACAACCAGCAGCGCTATCTTTAAATCTTTTTCCAAAAAGGCGGCTTTAGAGATAGTTTTACCCCGGTCACTGGCCACATAACGAGGTTTCATCTGATTCAAAGCCAGAGCACAGATGTCAGCTATACACCGGTCACAGCGGCACTTTCCTGGCCGGTGTTCAATTACTTCATTAATGCATTCCCAAACCAGTTCCTCTACAATATTAATGACCCGCATGTTACCAATCTCCATTAAGCCCACCTGCTCATTATAATATTTGCAATAACTCCCGCAAACCCTCCACCAGATAATCCGCTTCCGCTACTTTCCAGCCAGCATCAGGAGCTAACCATATAGCGGTCATGCCCGCTTTTATTCCTAATTACCCTATTTTACTAGTTCTACATAAAAAATGATTCCCCTTTAAGGGAATCAGGCTTCCGCAATCTTTTTATCGCTGGCATCGGACTGCTTGACGAAAGATCCTACATCACCATCCAGTAGAGCCTGGTTGTCCTTTTGCCTTTCCTTATTTATGGCCCGGGCTTTATCCTTAAGTTGCTGCTGGTTATCGGTAGCATAAAATCCGGAACCTTTGAAGACAATGGCCACATTTTTACTTATTAACCTTTCCACCTTGCCTCCACAACTGGGACATTCGGCCAGGGATTCCTCCGTAATTTTCTGCACCTTTTCAAAACGCCCACAGTTTTCACAGCGATAGTCATAAACTGGCATTTACTTCACCCTCCATCAAATATGATTTTAGCAAAAAATCACCATTTAACTGCTCCAGAAATTATTTTACACATACTTATCCCCTATTTTCAAGTAAAGCGTGGTATAGGCGTAAGATATAAGGAGCCTTGCAGGCCACCCATACCCTCCTTACCCCTTACGGCTTTCATTAGTTCTTGTTTCCTTTGGGTTATGGGGGTTGATAGTATCTCCCCCTCAATTTTAAGCGTTCCTTGCCGGTACTTATACATTAATCAGGCTAAAGTATACAAAAACAGCCATTACTCCGTTCCATACTCCGTGGGCCAGCATAGTAACCAGGATGCTCCCGGTTTTTTCATAAAAATAGCAGAGTACGGCGCCACCCACAGCCAGTGGTATAGTTCGCCAAAAATCCCAGTGGGCCAGGCCAAAAATCAAACCAGCTACAATTGCTCCCCATAGAGGACCAAGGTAACCCCTTACCACCGGGTATATCATTCCCCGGTAAAAAAGCTCTTCCGAAACCGGCGCCAGCACTGCTCCCATTACCAAGAGCATTATGAATTCAGAACTCCCTTGAACTGAACGGAGCATCTCTTCAATAATTTGGGGTTGGATGTCGGGTTGCAGGTAATTGATAGGCAAACTCAGTAACAGTACCAGCAGCATTAATAGTAAGCCACCGAGAATTCCATATTGCCAGTAGTTGCTCCAGCTGGTATTATTAAGACCCAGATCATCTAAGCTGGCATTATTAGCAAAAACACTTAAAAAAAGAACCAATAAAACAGTAGCCAAAAATTGAAATATATAAGCTACCGCAAAAAATGCCATTTCAGTCTGCGGCATCCCTATAGCCAGCATTATAAAACTTATATCTTCGCCGAGAAAGCTGAACAGCAAGCCGGAGAGCAATATTCCCAAATACACCAGTATTGGCTCCAAGCAGTTCCACTTCAGCTGCTGTCCATTAACCCCTTCCAAGAAAATCCCCCTTTCTTATCTCTCTAATTATACACCTTATTTTTTTGCTTTTTGGGGAAAAACTATAAGGGAGAAGGAGGTTGATAAGCTTTGAGTCCAATGCTTTTTATTATTCTTTTAACCCTGCTTGTGGTACTTATGCTCTACTGGGTAATTTCCAGCCTGGATACACGTAAAAAAAATGAAGAAAGGGAAGCTTATATCCACAAAAGGTTAAAAAGCACCAACAGAGAATAGGTGAAGAATAAGAGGGCACTGCTTCTTTCCATTTTCCAGTTGAAGACTTCTTTTAGCACTCTTTGGCCCTGGAAAAAACGCTTGAAGGCTAATCCAAGAACGAGCAAATGAACTAGTTCGAAGGCAGCAAAAAGCACGGTAAAACCAAGGATAACGGGATTGGCTACTATCAAGATTACCAGTAAAAAATAGCTTGCTTCCAATAGAAGGGAAAAAATGAGCATAAGCCCTATGCGGACCTGGCTCTTGCTCCCCATCTCTATCATCCAATTGGCCAAAGAATTTAATAGCTCCAGCTCAAAGCTCTCCGGATTACCTTTGATAATTTTAATGAAGTAAATGGAATACAGTAAAAAGATGCTTAGCGCCAGGAAGCCTAGAGTTAGTTCCATTCCCTTCACGACCTTTCCTATTGCTGCCAATACCAGCCTGATGTTTCCGCCGGGGGGGCATCTTCACCTCATTATAAAAATATATACCAGGGAGGAAACAAGAGCAAGGAAAACGAGATGGAAAAAACATAAGCCCCCTGATTGACCGGGAGGCAGTAAAATACTAAATATTGATGTCACTGCAAAAAGTTGTAAATATGCATTAGCGTGGATAAATATACCGCTCAGCTACCTCAGTAGCGACACCCGCAGGGTGGAACACCCTGCGTACCCGCAACCTTAATAGTGACATCCGCAGGATGGAACACCAGGAGTACCCGAAGGGTGAAGGGTGCAGGGTGCTACCTCAAAAGCGACCTCAGTGTGTGTAGGGAACGACCCCCGTGTCGTTCCGAATCAGGCGCAACAACCCAATGGCGACCGAAGGGCATTGTAGGGGCGGTCTTCGACCGGCCGCTTTCAGCTTCGCCAGCGCTTTGTATACTTATGCAACCCTTATGCAACAAAAAGGTTTTGCAGTAGAGTCAACATTACAACTTGTTTTAAGCAAGGGCGTCATTGAGCTCTTTGACCACCTGGTGCAAATCAGCCACCATGGAATAGTCGGCTATTTGGTGTATATAAGCATTTTCATCGGAATTGACGGCTACCATCACCTGGGCATCGCGGATGCCCACCGTAAACTGCACCTGTCCGGAAATACCTAGCAAAACAGCCAAATCCGGCTGACACTTCTTGCCGGAAAGCCCGACAACCCTGTCTTCCGGCAGCCATTTCTTGTCTGTTGCCAACGGTTTGGAACAGGCCACCTCTCCTCCAAGCTTCTTCGCCAGGCTTTCCACTGATGCCAGATCTTCCTGGCTGTTCAAGCCCTGTCCTACCACTACCAGCACCGGAGCTTCTTCTATATCTACACTGCTGCTGTCCTTGGCTCGAAATTCCAGCAATTTAACCCGGGAAGGCAGAACTTCCACCGCTAGTTCAACGATACTGCCGCCATCTTGGGCCGAAGCCGGGGTAAAAGCCCGCGGCACTATAACCAGCACCTGTTTATCACCATCTATATACTGGGTGGCTACTGTTGCCCCTCCCAACGCATTTCGCTGGCAGTGAATTTGCTCTCCTTCCACCTTGACAGCGGAAATATCCGTCAAACAACCCGCTCCCAGCATCTGGGCCAGACGCCCAGCCAGTTCACGGCCCCGACGATTGGAGGATAGCAGTACTATCGAACAATCGAGTTGCCCAGAAGCCTCTTTTAAAGCTGCGGCCACCGTGGCGACATCAGCCGGAATCACGGCCGGGTTTTCTATTTTATATACCCTGACCCCGGCGGCCGATAAAAGATTGCTCTGACTTGCATTGTTAATACAAGCCACCTTTACTTCCAGGCCCCGGGCATCAGCAATTAAACGGGCCACAGTTAATAGTTCCAGAGCCAGGTTATCCTTATCACTATAAATCAATATTCCTGCCATATCTCCCTACCTCCCGATCAGGTTTTCGCCCTTAAGGGCCGCTACCAGTTCGTCCACAGTCTTGACGGCTACCCGCTTGCGATCACTTTCGGGAGCCAGGTTGCTCTCTGTCTTTATCGGACAGATATCAACCAGGTCTAAACCTAGATCGCCAATTTCCAAGATTTCTTTGGGCTTTTTCCCCGCTTTTAGTATCTGGGTTACGGAAGCTATACGCGGCTCATTGATCCCGGAAATGACCGTTACCACCGCCGGCAGTCCTAGTTCCACCAGTTCTTCACCGTCTTCCAGGGAACGACTTACCCGCAAGCTGTCTTCCTGAACCTCAATAGCGGAAGCATAACCCAGCTGAGGTAGGCCCAGGATCTCCGCCACGCGCGAGCCTACCTGGCCGGAATAGTTGTCTCCACTGCCCTCGCCAAAGATAATCAAGTCTACCTTCTCTATGCGCTGGATGGCAGCAGCCAGTATTCTTGCGACCTCTGCACTACCCAGCTTATCCAACTCATCATCGATGATGAGCAGAGCTTCATCTGCTCCAGCGGCCAAAGCTTCCTTGGCCGTATCTTCCAGTTCCTCGTTACCGGCGGAAAGCAAGACAACCTTCCCCCCCTGGGCTTCTTTAATCTGCACCGCAGCCTCCAGTGCGTTCTTGTCTATAGCTCCCAGAGTCCAGGGCACATCTTCCAATACCGGTTGCCGGTTACGAATCCTTATTTGCTGCAAATCAGGTATTTGTTTCATAGCTACTACAACATTCATCTTTCTATCCCCCTACTATGTTCCCTAGCCGAAGCGAAATTGTACTCCGCTTCCGCCGCCGGGATAATTCCATTCCAGCACCTCGGTACCGCAAGCCAGACGGCAAGTACCGCATTCCAGGCAGCCATCAATGGTAAATTCAACGGTACCCTCGGCATTTTCGCTATAGAGTCCAGCCGGGCATACCAGAACCGCCCGTTTTAGGCGTGCATCTTTCTCCATTCCCGACTTGATTTTTATATGTGCTTCTTTATCGGCTTTGAAAACATCTAATCCCAGCTTGGCCTTCAATCCTAATATTTCACTCATATTTTCATCACCTTCCTCACATCCCCCAACATTGACCATAACTCACCCAAGCCAAGATATTGCTTTATAGTCGGGTAGAGTCGATTCTTGGGGCCGGCAGGAACAGCATATATATCCCGCATCATATTCCCCAGCATTTCCGGGTAATGCTGGAATATCCTGGGGTTATCCAGTGCATAAGGGGCTTCCTGGAAATTCTTAAAGTCTTCCATAACAAAGCTCTGGTTAAGGAGTTCCTGGTATACAGCCAGTCCCCGGACACTAAAGTCTTCCGCCTTTTTGGCTGCAATCACGGCCTGGGCCGCATAATAGCCGGAGGCCAGAGCATATTCCATGCCTCGAACCGTAACTCCGATATTCATGGAAAAACCAGCGGCATCACCAGCTACTAGAATACCATCCCCAAAGAGTTTGCTTAGAGCTTTGTAGCCCCCCTCTGGAATGGCATGGGCGGAATACTCCACCGTCTCCCCGCCTTTTATCAAAACAGCTATTTCCGGACGTTGTTTAAATTCATCCAAGAGCAGAGGAGCCTGTACAGCTGGTTGGCCCTGCATCAAATCCTTGATGCCCACCACTAAACCCAGGCTTATACTATCCTTGTTAGTATAGAGGAAACCGCCACCAAACTTGCCCCGGGTTACCTCGCCCATAAACATGCGAGCCAGGCCTTCATCGCCCTCCAGGCCAAAACGCTCATTAATCACAGTTTTATCCAATTCAATAACTTCTTTGAAACCTACGGCAAAGTCCTCCGGCTTACCCGGCTGGCGTAGACCCGCCTTTTCTGCTACCAGAGACAGTACCCCATCGCAGGCAATTACCACATCAGCATAGAGCTCATCCCCTCCAGCTACGACCCCGCTTACCCGGCCATCCTCTTTTATCAAATCATCAACCCTGGTTTTATCAACCAGCATAGCTCCTTTTCTTTCCGCCTGTTTGGCCAGCCAGCGATCGAACTTGGCTCTAAGTATGCTGTAGCTCTGGTAGGGCTCCTGACGCAGCTCGTCTCCTTCATAATTAATGGTCAAGGAACGCTCCCGGCTCATTATAGTTACACCTTCATGGCTGATAAATCGCTCCAAGGGGGCCTTTTTCCACAATTCGGGGAAGAACTCGCGCACCGGGTTAAGATAGAGACGCCCACCGGTCACATTCTTGGCTCCGGGGTAGTCACCCCTTTCCAGTACCAGAACTTCCAGGCCTTCCCCGGCCAGGGTATAGGCCGCTGCCAGACCCGCCAAACCGGCTCCTACAATGATTACATCGAATTTCTCCATATAAGCTTCACCTCCTGGGATTTCCGCATTTATCTCCCTGAATAAAGGAACTGCAAAAAGTTATTAATGTTTATTGGCTTGTATAAATATACCGCTCGCAGCCTTCGCATGGGCAACACCTACGGCTTGTCTCGCGGCTCAAGGGGTACCGCGCTAATCTCCCGTCCATGGGAGTAGCGCTCTCGCGACCTCCTGTCGCTCGCCCCCTTTCGCCTGCTCGCCTTCGCCAGGTGCTGCATCCATGCTTCGCCAACGCTCGCTTTGTATCTTTATGCAACCCTTATGCAACAAAAAGGGGTTTTTGCAATGGATTCAATGCTATCATCTTTAGCTTTTGCTCCTTAAAATAGAAGACGCCACAATCATTTTTTGCATATCGGCTACCCCTTCGATTTCCGGTCCAATTATGGCATCGCGATAAACCCGTTCAATAGTATAATCTCTCATAAGTCCATAAGAACCATGAACGTCAACCGCTATACGGGCGGCATCCACCACATTGTCACCACAATAAGCCTTGACCAGGGCAGCCTCAGCGGCAAATTTGCCCGGATCTTTTATATCATTGGCCAGGCAGCCCAGGCGATAGCACAACCAGCGCGCGGTTTCATACTTAATAGCCAGATCGGCGATTTTAAGCTGAATGGCCTGAAATTTTGCTATGGGTTGACCCCGGTGAGTTTTTTCCCGGGCATATTTACTGGCCTCCTCCAGAGCCGCCAGAGTGCCACCCAGGGCAGCAGTACTGGTGCCTATCTTGCCCAGGGCAATCCCCATCAGGAGAATGGGGAAACCCTGGCCTACTTTGCCCAGCAGGTTATCCGCCGGCACTTTTACATCCTTCATATAAACATCCAGCAATTGTCCCCCATGCATGCCTATTTTTTCCCAGGGCTCGGAGATAGAGTAGCCTTCGGCCCCCTTGTCAACGATGAAAGCAGTCACTTCCTTGCTTTCCATCTCGCGGGCAAATACCACCATAGCTCCAGGGTAATTAGCATTGGAGATAAAACGCTTGGTTCCGTTAAGTATATAGAAATCACCCTGTTTTACGGCGGTAGTGGTAATCTGTTTGGGGTCAGAACCGGTTCCCGGTTCGGTAAAAGCGAAGGATACGATGTGCTTAGCCTTACAGCCTGGAATCATGTACTTTTTCTTCTGTTCTTCGGTTCCAAATGCGGATATGGCCCCCAAACCCAGGGTATGGGCGGCCATAGTCATGGCTATACCACCAGAAACCTTGGCTATCTGCTCCATAGCCAGAACATAGCCATCATAACCCCCATCGGCCCCACCGTACTCTTCCGGGAAGGGAATGCCAAAAAGGTCCAGCTCCGCCATTCCTGCTAAAATCTCCTCGGGAATTTTACTCTCCTCGTCAATCTGTTTAGCTACAGGAGCTATGCTTTTCTCGGCAAACTCCTGGGCCATCTGTTGAATTAAGGACTGCTCCTTGCTCAGGTTAAAATCCACAATATACAACCCCCTTATATCCTTTTTTTAACATCCTATTACTTTTGTGCTAATTTAGTTTAAACATTAGTCATTGCCTTATAAACAAATAATATCATATCTGAAAAAGACAACCAAGAAGAACGCTCCAGCTAATTTGAATAAATAAACCCGGACAGTAAATGCCCGGGATCTTAATTCCCTTTTCCTGGCTTTTTGTCCATTGAGTACAACAACAGTTCTTCCTAGTTGCTGCTCTTGTTCAATTGTTTATCTATAAGATCCAGAGAATGCTGAAATATTTGGGAAATTTGCGGTTCAACAATCTGCCTGATATATTTGTTGAAATCAAGAGCCGTTGGTACCAGGCGATTTTCAGCCAGTTCCTGGCCTTTTTCCGTAAGGTATATTTTAAGGCTGCGCCGGTCTTCCGGATCTTCTTTTCTCTCCACCAGGTCTTCTTTTACCAAACGATCAATTAACCCGGTAATTGCAGGGCTATCCAGTTGGATACGAGTGGCTATGTCTTTCACACTGGTACCGAGATGATCCATCACATCAAATATCACAAAGCTCTGGGCGGCGGTGACCCCGTGTTCAAGACAGCGGTTGTTATACATGCGGCTTATTTTGCGGGACAGGGCATTTAAGCGAAAACACCAAAAAGTAGTAAAGTCTAACATGCTAAACTCCTATTCATTTATATTTGGCAGATCCGGGAACACATTTATTGGTTCCCGGAAAATAGGGGGTTTTGAATTATTAATACCTTAATAATTATTATGGGAATAGTGCCTTTATTATTAAACTTTATTTATCTACCTGCTGTCAAGGGAGCGGGCATGGGGACGGTTCTTTTCTTGCTAAACCCCCATGCCCGCAACCTTAATAGTGACACCCGCAGGGTGGAACACCAGGAGTACCCGCAGGGTGAAGGCTACAACCAGCGATGAAAAGTGGGTTAGTAGGTGCTTGAATAGTAAGGTGTAGTAGGGAATAACCCCCGCACTTTTATGAAGGTTTGGGATAGAAACGCGTTTTCAGGCTGTCCCGCAGTTCGCCCCGCAGGTCAGGATGAGCAACGGAGATTAGTTCCAGGGCTCTTTCTCTTCTGCTCT
>NZ_JAQVZX010000127.1 GCF_028707975.1 Syntrophomonas sp. | reverse complement strand
GAAAAAAGAGCTGACGAAATAGGCAAGCCCTTGCGCAATCAAAGTAATTCAAAACTTGCTGGATGTAGGGAAATTAAGCTCAGAGATGTCGGCATAAGAATTGTTTTTCGAGTTACAAATCAAGTTGTTCATGTTTTACGGGTGGTTTACATATTGGCTATTGAGCAGCGTAGTGACGATTTTGTATTCCAATTAGCCACCAAGCGGTTGAGCGAGCTTAACCAGGAGCCGTTAACAGTGATAATGGCAGGAGAAAAATATAAAGACATAAAAACTGATTCTGATAACGGAGAATGATAATTTCTACGTCATTAAATTAGAACTATTTTGACAGAAATTATGACAGTAAACAGATGGTAATTTAGCTGTGAAAAACGGGGTAATTAGAAATTATTTAGTCCCAAGAATGGCTAATATAGGGGGATAGAGGATAGTACAGGACAGCCCATTGATCACGTCATGAATTCTGTTGGTAGGTAATGATCCCACATATTCCCCTAGAAATGATTTATCTAAACTTTGCACCTGGGATACATTAATTACGCTTTGCTGAGGAATATTACTTTCACCGTTTTCCAGTAAAATATTACCTGGAGCCAGAGCCAGCCTTAAATTTGTTGTTAACGGACAAACTATTACCGTATTAACCTTGCTGCGGTTGCACATATTATTTTGTACCACTACTACTGGGCGTCTCCCCATAGGTTGAGAGCCTTTCGGTGTCGGAAAAGTATACCAGTATATATCGCCTTGATTAATTACCATGTCTCATTCTCACTTTCCAGGATAGAGTCAAATCGCTTTTTAAAAGCTAATTGCAGATCGATTTCATCTTGTGTTAGCTCCTCAGAAAAGGCCTCATCTAACATTCGGGCCATTTCCTGGTCAAGGTGTTTTTTTACATGAGCCTCTACTGCCTTTGCATAAAAATGACTACGTGAAACGCCAAGTTTTTTAGTTATATCTTCAGCTAAATTGTATATATTATCGGGAATACCAATGGTAGTTTTAACTATAGCCACTCAAGTCACCTTCCTTTCTTAATAAGTATTCTACCATATTATACCGATAATATAAGGGTATTTATAATAATACCTTTTATTACAACGTTTTTGCTGCACATGTATTACTATCGTTATACCATAAAAAAACAACCCTTTTTGATCAAGCCATGAGCGATAAACTTCTTCTGAATGCGTTACGGAATACCCTAACCTGGCATAGCCGGAACCAAAAGGATTTTAATATGCCATGCTGAAATATACCAGAAAATATCACAGCATGGAGTGAAAACGATGATACTTACACAACGTTACAGTAAACAGATAGCTGGAGTTATCTCCTGCTATGACCGGGTAGTGATCCAGGGTATCCTCCCGGGGTGGTGCTTTGATCGTAGCATGACCGGTCTTCTGGGGAGTAGTAGCTGCGTTAATCATTGCGCAAGACAAAAAACGTCCTGCGGCTGACGGTGAACTGCAGATAGTTTCATTGAAGTTTACACCCCTGGAACAGTGCCGCCGGCGCCTATAACGCCGGGGATATCACTTATGTATGGACTGATGTGATTGATGTTTTGATAAAGATGGTTCCGCCTGCGGCAACGGATGTGATCGGTGCGCTCGCAACTTCCCACAATAATTCGTCATCATTCAGATATGATACTACGCGTGGGGCTTCATTCGGCAGATGGCCGGGACTATACGGTGGATATTAATGTAGCTGATGATGAACACAACGCCCGGGAAGTACTGGTGGAAAGATTATCGAAAATAAGCAATCCCGATATCATAAGAAACGATCCGCCGGTAGCCGGCGATATATCATTTACCGTTGCTGGGCAGAGCGTACTGTTTGTCCGTAATAATATTGCCGTTACCGTATTCTTCGGCCCGCAAAGTAAGCCCCTGGCAACAGCCATTGACCAGCAAATCATGACCTAATATGTATTATAAATCCATTGGCTGTATAGCAATGAGAACCATGCACGAGAAAAAGCTGGTGTGTCAGGACGCTGACAAGCTGGTTTTCCTCACGAAAGAAGGTAAACTGCTGCTATTCCAAATAGAATGTTTTTGTAACTTGATGCTTAAGAAATATTGACGTACGTATTAATGCGTATTATGCTATCAGACAACAGGGGGATTGAACATGACAGAGCGGGAAATCCTAAAATTATTAAAGGGAAATGGATGGTATATAGAAGAAGGTAAAAAACACCACCTGGCTACTAATCCTGATAAACCTGGAATTAAAATACCTATACCAAGACATAAAAAAGATATCCCTATAGGCACCCTAAATAATATCCTCAAGGCAGCAGAACTAAAATAAATCCGATCCTGGGGGTAATTAACTACTTTGAAAGGAGAATCATTATGAAATATGTTTATCCCGCTGTATTCACCATAGATAAAAAAAACAGCTATAATGTAGCTGTACCCGATTTGCCCGGATGTTTCACCTTCGGGGACTCGCTTGTTGAAGCTATTGAAATGGCACGTGATGCCATATCTATGTGGCTGGTTGACGCCGAAAACAAGGATGAAATAATTCCTACACCAGGCAAGATTAAAGATATTCCTTGTGAAGCAAACAGCTTTATTAATCTAATTGATGTTGACACAGTTGAATACCGTCGCGAGAACGATAACCATGCGGTAAAGAAAACCTTAAGTATTCCTAACTGGTTAAATACCAAAGCCGAAAAAGCCGGTATAAATTTCTCTCAAACCTTACAAAAAGCATTGAAAAATGAATTGGGTTTAGAATAATAATCCTTTGAACGCTAATAAACCCCCAATGTCGCCATGGCTTTTTTTAGATCCTGGCGGTCGTTTAATACATCAGCGAACAAGTCTCCTACCTGCTGTAGTCGCTCCGGTAAGGTTTTAATCGTAAACTGATCAGGTCTTATGGACTCAAGTTCCTGCCACTCAATAGGGGTGGAACAGGGAGCGCCCTTATGAGGACGAACGCTGTAAGCAGCGCAGACAGTTTTGCCCAGGCCGTTTTGCAGGTAATCCAGGTAAACCCGAGATCCCCGATTTTTAAGGGATCTCTCGGTGGTAGCGATATCAGGGATCACCTGGCAAACCATCTCCGCCATCGCCTGGGCCACACGGCGTATTTGGCTATAGGTATAATCTTTGGCTATGGGGAGGTAAAGGTGAAGCCCTTTTGCCCCTGAGGTTTTGGGATACACCCGGAGACCGAGACTATTCATTAATTCCTGCAACAGGCGGGCCACGCTAATAATTTGCTCAAAGGTACTCTGCTCTGAAGGGTCCAGGTCAAATACTATGAAATCAGGATATTCAATACTGTTGATTTGTGATAACCAGGGATGAATTTCAATGCAGGCAAGATTGGCCAACCACATAAGATCTGCCGTTTGCTGTATCAGGACATAGTTTTTGCTGTCACCATCACTGCCAGCCCAGGTAAAAGTTTTTATCCACTGCGGAAGGCCTTCCGGGGCATTTTTTTGATAAAATGATTTTTCTCCAATTCCCCGCGGATAACGGGTAAAGACCAGCGGACGCTCGCTTAGATGAGGAAGCATATAGGGAAAAACCGCTGCATAGTATTCCACTAAATCTCTTTTGCAATAGCCGTCTTCCGGCCAGAGAACCCGGTCCAGATTAGTAAGCTTAATCTCTCTTCCCGCCATGGCTATCGTTGCTGATTCGCCCATGTTTATAATCATTCCTTTCGGCTACGCTCCTACCCCTTGCACCTCACTTCCCTTTTATACATTGCAGTCAGCTTCCGTATTTTTTATAAAGGACTTTATCACCGGAAAGCGAAGGTGTAAAGAATCTGTCCACTCTAGATATTCAACCTGCACCGCCAATTGAGGGGTGATATAATGTGAACCTGCCGGAGTCGGCTCGATAAAGGGAGAATCCTTAACTTCCAGCCGGGGCAGGGTTTCAGACAGTATTTGCAATTGCTCTGCATCCAGGCCACTGCTGGCTTTACCGGCAAAACTCAGGCTTCTATCACGCATAACACCCAATAACAGAGCATTTACTTGTTTCCCTCGTAAAGTATAACCCCCCACCAGACAATTCTGACTGCGGCGACATTTGATTTTAAACCAATCATCATGTTGTTTTCCCGGGCGGTAGAAACTGTTCTTTCTTTTGGCTACTATCCCTTCCAAGCCCGCCCTCTGAACCGAATCGAAAAGGATAGTTCCCTGAGAAAAATTCTCCACCAGATAAAGGCAGCCTTGATTATCAAAGAGTTCCGCCAGCTGAGAGAGGCGGTCTACCAAGCTTGCTGACCTTAAATCTCTACCATTAAGATAAAGAAGATCGAAAACCATATAGGAAATGGCCAGAGTTTTACTTAAATGTTGAATCTTCATTGGATTCCGGCAGTTATCTCTTTGCATCAC
>NZ_JAQVZX010000002.1 GCF_028707975.1 Syntrophomonas sp. | reverse complement strand
ATAGTAATCGAGAATACTCCCAGCGATAAGCTTAATGAAGAAAGAGAGGAGGAATTGCCATGAGACAATGGCGGATAGGTACCTTTTCCATGGGTTTGCTCTTATTCTGCACCGGTATCGGCCTCCTTTATGCCCAATTCCAATATTTAAAATATCCTGTAAGCTCGGCATAAATTTATCGTAGATAAAGACATGACGTTTTTTTCCCTGGAATAAAATAACCGGGGGACTTCATGATTACAAAAAAATCGAGTAGCACAGATGGAGGTTAAGCTTGTGAAGTTGGAGTTAGAGGGAACGGATTCTAAATGGAAAACAAAAATCAAGAATATCTCGACCCGAAAGAAATGGATTATAGGCATAACGCTGGTATTGCTGATTGCCCTGGGGACATTCATGGCCAGCAGGGGAGAAAAGCCCTTGCCGGTAGAGATGACCACCGTACAATTAGAGGATATCGAAAGGACGGTGGTCAGCAACGGCCGTTTGGAGGCTGTTAAGCGACAGGACTTCTTTACCCCGGTCGACAGCACCTTGATGGAGCTCAAGGTTAAAGCCGGGGACCGGGTTAAAGAGGGTGATGTTTTAGGGCGTTTGGACAGCCTGGAACTGGCCCGCAAGTATAAGAACTCCCTGGCTCTCCTGGCCGCCAAAGAGGCCGAACTGGCTAAAGCGGAGGCGGTAAACGATGAGCTAAAGCTGAAAGAGGCTGAAGCCCAATACCAGAAAGCAAAAAATCACCTGGAACGCATAGAACAATTATATAAAGCGGGTGCCGTAAATATTGAAGAGCAGGAGTCGGCCCGGGCGGAAGAAGCTAAAGCCCATGCCCTGTATAATGAAGCCAGAATCAAACTGGAACAGAAGGCTGCCAGCCGGGAGAAGGCCTCTTTAAAAGCGCAGGCGGAACTGGCGCAGCAGGAAGTGGAGCAAGCTAAAGAGCGGCTGGATCTGGCTACCTTTGTGGCTGCTTTTGATGGGGTGGTTACCAGCGTTAACGCCAAGGAGGGCAACCGGGTACTGGAAGGCACTCCGGTAATGGAACTGGGCAGCGAAGACCTGCTCGAAGTTACGGCAACAGTAAATGAAATCGATGCCGGCAGCCTGGAAATAGGACAGGAGGTCAGGATAAGCTGCCTGGCTTTACCCGGGCGGGAATTTCACGGCAAGGTATCCCGGGTGGGAGCAGCGGCCATTATCCAGAAAAGCAACAGCGGAGAAACGGTTAGTGTACCCGTTACCATACAGTTGCAGGGTAAAACTGAGGAACTCAAGATCGGCTATACTGTTGATCTTAGCATTAGCTTGCGCCAAGAAAAACAGGTTCTGGCTATACCAGTTGAAGCCATCATGGAGCGTGATGGCAAGAAAAGCGTTTACCTGGTTGAAAACGGAGTGGCCCGGGAGCGCAAGATTAAAAGCAGAATGGGTAATGAGCTGAGGGATATTGTAACATCAGGACTCAAAGCAGGTAACAAGGTAATAATCAACCCCCCTTCCAGTATAAAGCCGGGGCAGAAGGTTATGGCCCAACCAACAGGTGCTGCCAATGATTAAGATAAATAATCTCTGCAAGACCTATTCTACCGGAGCCTTTACGGTGCCGGCATTAAAAGGAATCACCCTGGAGATTGCCTCGGGCGAGTTTGTGGCTATTACCGGAGCGTCTGGTTCAGGAAAATCCACCATGATGAACCTGCTGGGCTTGTTGGACCGTCCCAGCAAGGGGAGTTACCTACTGGATGGTATAGATGTGTCCCATCTAGATGATAACGACTATGCCCGCTTAAGAAATCGCAAAATCGGTTTTGTTTTTCAAGCTTTTAATCTCCTGCCGCGTTTGACTGCCTTGAAAAATGTAGAGTTATCCATGCTTTATGCAGGCACAAAGCACGAAGAGCGCCGGAAGAGAGCGCTGGAAGTCTTGACCCTACTGGGCCTGGAAGACCGGCTGCATCATTTTCCCAATGAATTGTCCGGGGGGCAGAACCAGCGGGTGGCCATCGCCCGGGCTCTGATCAACAACCCGGCCATAATCCTGGCTGACGAGCCTACCGGAGCCCTGGATAGCCAGACCGGCCTGGAGATAATGAGCATATTTCAAGAATTAAACCGCCAGGGAACCACCATAGTTCTGGTTACTCACGAATTAAACATTGCCCGGCACTCCCGGCGCATACTTCGTATGGCTGACGGCTTGATAATAAACGATGAGGAAATAGCCCGGCCCCTTGATGCCCATAACGAAATCCAGGCACTCCGGGAAAAGGGGGGCAGGGCATGAATATCGGGGAACTGATTCTGGTCGCCATTGAGAGTATAAAAAGCAATAAACTAAGATCCTTTCTTACCACCCTGGGAATTGTTATCGGCATTGCCGCGGTAATTGCCGTGGTGGGCATCGGGCAGGGCGGCCGGGCCATGTTGATGCAGGAAATGGAGAAATTCGGCACCAATATGTTCGGCATCTGGGTAAATTACCGGGATGGTGAAAGCTTCCGCCTGGACGACCTGCAGATTAATGATATAACAGTTATCAAGGAAAATGTCCCCCAGGTGAAATACCTGGCTCCGGCAAGCTATGGCCAGATGCAGTTAAGGGGCAGCAAGGGCCATAAATCCGTACAGGTGATAGGCACCACTGCCGACTATGCCCAGGTTAGAAACCTGGAAACCGTCTGGGGCAGGTTCATCCGTGATGATGATGCGGCAGTAGGCAGAAGGGTTATTGTGCTTGATGAAAGAACCGCCTTAAAGCTTTTTGGGCCTGGCAACCCGGTGGGTAAAAAGGTAATGCTCATGAGCAATTCGGCAGTAGTAGTGGGGGTAATAAAAAGCGACAGTTCCATGCTGGGCTTTAATTCCCAGCAAATAGCCTATCTGCCCTGGTCATTTTTAAGCCGGCTTAACGGCTGGGAAGTAATCCATGAATTGCAGGGCAGCGCCAGCAGCAAAGAAGAGGTCGAAGCAGCCATGAACCTGAGCAAGAAGATCCTGGAAAGAAGGCATCATGCCCCCAATCATTACTATGCCTACAGTCTGGAACAGGAGATGGAGTCGGCTAACAAAGTAACGGGGATTATGACCCTTATTATCGGCTGTATAGCAGGCATATCCTTGCTGGTGGGGGGAATCGGGGTAATGAACATAATGCTGGTATCAGTAACCGAGCGCACCCGCGAAATAGGCATTAGAATGGCCCTGGGCGCCCGCCGCAAGGACATCCTGGTGCAATTTATCATTGAATCAATTGTCCTCTGCCTCCTGGGGGGGTTCATTGGCATAATTCTGGGATATGGCGGGGCTTTGCTGGTAGCCCGGCTGGCCAAGTGGCCGCCGCTGGTTTCCGGATGGACGGTATTGCTGGCCGTGGGGTTTTCCGTAGCGGTCGGCCTGTTCTTCGGCATTTACCCGGCCAATAAAGCCTCCAAAATGGACCCCATCGAAGCCCTGAGGAGAGATTAATTCGAAAAGCTCAATCTATCATAAAAACCATAAACAGTGGTTTGTTATCTGCCAGATATTAAGCTCAGCTCCACCCTCTCCACGGTTTTGCTGAGCTCTTTATTTTTTTGTCGAAGAAGCGTCTCCTGGCTAACTGTGCCCGCCTCTATGCTTTTTTTGCGCTTTGGCTCAGGAGCCGCGTAGGGATATCCTCCCACATTCTGCCCAAGCTACAGCTTATCCTGTTTAAGCCAACTGCATTTCCGCACTTTTTCTCTTGACTACTAAAGAGAATGGAGTTATACTTTTGGTGAACGTACGTACACTCACTAAAGGAGGGGTGGAAGTGCCACTACCTGAATTCAAGCAAGACAAAGAAAAACGCCAAATATTCCTGGAATGCGCAATGCATCTGTTTGTCGAGAAGGGTTATTATAATACGGCCATTCGCGACATTATTGCCAGATCGGGTTTCGGAACAGGCACATTTTATAACTACTTCATTGACAAGGAAGATGTCTTAAAGGCGCTTTTAGAAGAGTTTGCCGAACGAATTATTAAACAATTCTCTGAATACTGGACAAAAGAACAAGACCTTTATAAAAGATTTGTTGAGACCAAGCGAATTACCATGGAATTATTTGCCGAAAACGAAGCCCTGTCGGAAATATATAGCAGAGTTGCAGGAGCAAGTGACCCTATTGATCAATGTATAAAGCAATTTGAAGATAAATTAATTGAATTCTATTCAAATAATATCGAGTTTGGTATACAGAAAGGTGTTTTTAATAAAGTTTGGATTTCCCCCCTGGCTCATTCTATCCTGGCTACGGAGAAATTCCTTTTGTATAAGTGGGTCGTTCTAAAGACCATATCAAAACAAGAGATGATTGAAATGGTCGTATCTTTCCATGAAACACTGGCTAAAGGATTATTAAAAAAGCCAGAAGAATTCTGAACAAGACGGTAAAAGGGTTGTTTGTTTTCTTGAGTGAACGTACGTACATTCAGAGCCATAGCTGGGATGTAGGCTGGCATATGGGTTAGTTGGTTTATGTTACATCTGCAGCTGCGGTATCAAACTATTTCGGGGAGGATGATTATGGAAACAAAAGATGCCATTATCGGTAGAAGAAGTGTGCGAAGGTATACAGACCAATCCTTAAACGACTCGGATGTTCAGGACATAATTACAGCCGGCTTATATGCTCCCTCGGCCATAGATCTTCAACCATGGTACTTTGTCGTGATTAAGAGTACGGAAAAACTTGAAGAATTCCGTACTTTCATGAGCGATGTATATGATGAATTTGAACCTGTGCTAAATGAACGTTTTGCCAATCACCCTGCGACTATCGCCGAAACAAAGGTATTTCTAAAAAGCCTGGGGGGCGCACAGTGTTGCATTCTCGCCTTTATGTTAAAACAAGATTATCCTGACAAGAAAAGTGTCATTGAGGGCGTAAGCGCCGCAGTCCAGAATATGCTCTTAGCGGCCTATGACATGGGCATCGGTTCCTGCTGGATGACTGCGCCCATGCGCGCGGGAATGGATGAAGAATTACGCCGCAAATATGCAGCTGAACATGGTGAGTTTATTGCAGCTGTAACTTTCGGCTATCCTGCCCACACACCAAAAGCTCCCCAAAGAAAGGAAGGCAGGTATGTAATAATCTGAATTATGGTTCTACTGCAAAAACCCCTTTTTGTTGCATAAGGGTTGCATAAATATACAAAGCGAGCGTTGGCGAAGCATGGATGCAACACCCGGCGAAGGCGAACAGGCGAAAGGGGGCGAGCGACAGGAGGCCGCGAGAGCGCTTCACCCTTCGGGTACGCCTGGTGTTCCACCCTGGAGGGTGTCACTATTAAGGTTGCCTCCCATGGACGGGAGATTAGCACGGTACCCCTTGAGCCGCGAGATAAGCCGTAGGTGTTGCCCATGCGTAGCGCCCTGTCGGGCACAACTGATGCTCCCTTCGGTCGCTATTAAGGACGCTGGAGCGGAATATTTACGCAAGCGAACGCATAATTATTACTTTTTGCAGCGGAATCAATATCTGCAAGAAATGAAGATACTTTATATCTACGGATTGCTGTCAACGTCAAGTGTTCTATATTGACATAATTCTGCCCTTGTTATATTGCTTGTACCTTGAGGCTGATCTTATTCGGAAAGGGACTAGAAGGGGGTGAAAATTAAATTTTATATAATCCGGACGTTTTGATAATAGGCAAAATTATTGAGTCGCTTGGACTGAAAGGAATGAAAGGAAGGTTGCTATGAGCAAAACAGATAACCACAAAGTAATAATTCCGGTATTACAGAAGCTTGAAGTCGATGATAATTGGAGCGTAGAAATTCCGTTTGATTTACGGGATAAGTTTTCACCCAACCAGACCAAGTGGGTAGATGTCTATTTTAGTTTCGCCAATGAAGATGACCTATTTGACGCACTCATAGATGCTTTAATCCACGAGGGCACGTTGATCGTTCCCAACCCTGAATAATACAATATATTGAATACCAGGGAACTGCTCCGATGGATGCCGCTGCAAGCGGTAATATACTATGTCCCTTATCCTGCCAGCTTAATTAAGGCTCAGTCTATCATAAAAACCATAAACAGGGGTTTGTTATCTGAGATATTAAGCTCAGCTCCACCCTATCCAGGGTTTTGCTGAGCTCTTTATTTTTTGTCGAAGAAGCGTCCCCTGACTTACTGTACCCGCCTCTACATCTTTTTTTGCGCTTTGGCCCAGGAGTCGCGCAGGGAGACAATGCGGTTTATAAACAATCGCCCCTCCTTGGAATCAACGGGATCAATATAGAAATAACCCTGGCGCAGGAACTGGAAGCGGCTTCCCGGAGCCGCCTCCCTGATACTGGGCTCCAGCATACAGGAGGATAATCGCAGCAGCGAATCAGGGTTCAATTGCTCCTTATAATCCCCTTCTATTTCGTCCGGATTTTCGTGCAAAAAGAGCTGCTCGTAAAGCCGGACTTCAGCCGCTACGGCATGAGCAGCAGACACCCAGTGGGAAGTCCCTTTGACCTTGCGACCGCTGTTGGGGCCGCCGCTGCGGGAATCCGGGTCATAACTGCAGTGCAGCTCGATTATTTCCCCAGTTCTTTCGTCCTTTATCACTTCTTCACACTTAATAATGTAGGCGCTTTTCAGCCGGATCTCCCCGCCTGGCCGCAGGCGGAAGAATTTCTTCGGCGGGTCTTCCATAAAGTCTTCCTGCTCGATATATATTTCCCGGGAAAAGGGTATTTGCCGGCTGCCCATGGCCGGATTCTCCTGGTTATTCTCTGTTTCCAGCCATTCCACCTGTCCCGCGGGATAGTTGTCTATTATCACCCGCAAAGGCCGGAGCACGGCCATTATCCGGGGTGCCCGGATATTTAAATCCTCCCGGATGCAATGTTCCAGAAGAGCAATATCCACCATGCTGTTCCTTTTGGCCACACCGATGCGCTCGCAGAAGTCGCGTATGGATTCCGCCGTGTAGCCCCGCCGCCGCAGCCCGGAAATAGTCGGCATGCGCGGGTCGTCCCAACCCTCAACATAACCCTCTTCCACCAGTTCCCGGAGCTTGCGCTTGCTCATAACCGTGTAGCTCAAGTTAAGACGGGCAAATTCAATCTGCTGCGGACGTCCCTCGACTTTCCGCGGGTATGCTTCCAAGGGCAGCGCATCCAAGACCCAGTCATATAGAGGCCGGTGGTCGGCAAATTCCAGCGTACAGACCGAATGGGTTATATTTTCAAAAGCATCGGAGAGGGGATGGGCATAATCATACATGGGATAGATGCACCAATTGTCCCCGCTGCGATGATGGGTGGCGCGCAAAATTCGGTAGAGTACCGGGTCGCGCATATTCAAGTTGGGCGAAGCCATGTCTATACGGGCGCGAAGCACGCGGGAACCATCAGCGAATTCCCCCGACCGCATACGGGCAAAAAGCTCCAGGTTTTCTTCCACCGAACGATTGCGGTAAGGGCTTTCTTTGCCCGCTTCCGTCAGCGTACCCCGGTAGTCTCTGATTTCCTGGGCACTCAAATCACAGACATAAGCCTTGCCGGCTTTTATCAGGCCGATTGCATACTGGTAAAGGTCTTCAAAGTAATCGGAAGCATAGAAAAGGCGGTCCTCCCAATCAAACCCCAGCCAGCGGACATCTTCTTGAATTGATTCCACATATTCCAGCTCTTCCTTGCTGGGGTTGGTATCATCAAAGCGCAGGTTGGTAATGCCCCCATTGGCCGCCGCCAGGCCGAAATTCAGGCAAATGGACTTGGCATGTCCGATATGGAGGTAGCCGTTGGGCTCGGGAGGAAAGCGCGTATGTACCCGGCCCCCGTTCTTGCCTGCCTTCAAGTCTTCGCTGATGATATTTTGGATGAAATTAACCGGCAGGGCAGAAATATTTTCCGCCGCCGGAGTCTTCTCCTTATTTTCCTTGATATTGCTTTTATCTTCCATCTGCAGCATCCTCCCTCAAAAAGGCCTCCCTGCTCTACCCTATCCGGAACAGCTTGCCTGTGTATATTTCTCATTAACTTTAAGCATCGGAAGAAACTGCAGGGCAGTTTCAACCAGAGCGCTCTTTACAATTATATCCCCTGCTCACCCGCCAATCAACTTTTCAACCATTCCTCCAGCCTGGTCGGACCCTTTTTGCTATCCCAGCCTACCAAGGACTGCTCGATTTGCCCCTCTTCGTTAAGCAAAAAGCTGGTAGGCAGGAACTGAATCCGGTAGATTCTGCCCGCTTCACCCCCTGGGTCCATTAACACGCTAACTGCCTCCAGCGGGTTCTCCTCCAGAAAAGCCTGCATATCCTCGGCTGCATCAGAACTAACCAAGACCACCTGGAAGTTGTCTTTTTGACTCCACTCCTTGATTAATGGCTGCAACTGCAGCACTTCGTCCACACAGCCGGGTCATCCCAAAGAGAAGAATGTAAGCAGGATCTTTTGCCCCCGGAAATCAAGCGGGAAATCCGTCTCTTCCCCGCTCCCCAATTGAGACAGGGTAAAAGCCGGAGCCTCCTCCTGGCTCTTCCCCTCTTTATCCTTTGGCAGTTCCTCCTGCTGCTCACCGGTCGGCCCCGGGCTTGAGTTCCCGCACCCGCCAAGAGATAGCAGCGAGAAACAAAATATGAAGATAAGCGTCAAGAGGGTAAAAACTTTTCTTCTCATGTTAATAAGCTTCCTTTCATAAACGAACAGACACCAAAAATAAAGCATTTTCTTTTTAATCTGTATTTCTGGGGGATTAATAGCGGTACCAGTTTACCATCGGCTTATCTTTTTCGCCTTCTGATAAAAATAAGTGTTGAGGAATAGGATAAGCGTCCGGTCAGCTTATCTCTCCGGCCACTCCATTCTTGCCAGCAACGCTTCATCCCTGCGACCAAAACTTATAGCCCGGCCCGGGCAGTTGTCTCTGCAGCGCAGGCAACGGATGCATTCCGGGCTGTTCGGGTCTTCCCGCACATTTATCTCTACCGGGCAGACCTGGCTGCAGCAACCGCAATCAATACAGTCTTCGGGGTTAATTTCCAGGCGCCACCAGCTAACCCGGTTAAACAAAGCATAATAAGCCCCCAACGGGCAAAGGCTGCGGCAAAAGGGGCGAAAATATATAATAGACAGAAACAAAATCAAAAATAAAACCGCCGCTTTCCAGGCAAAAAGACTCCCCAGGAGAGCCCGCAATTCCGGCCGCCCCAAACCCAGAGGAAGCCCAGCCTCCAATGTTCCAGCCGGACAGATAAACTTGCAGAAATAAGGACTCCCCAGCCCGGCTTGATTGACCCACAGAACCGGAAGCACTACGGTTAAAAGTAAGACCAGATATTTTAATTTTTTTACTAGCTCTGGCAAATGAAACTTGCGCTGGGAAAACCGGGCCAGTAGCTCCTGAACCAGGCCGAAAGGACAAAGCCAGCCACAGGCCAAACGCCCGCTGGCCGCGCCGACCACAGTTAATAAACCCGCTACATAAAAGGAGAACTGCTGCTTGTACCCCCCCAGGAGGGATTGCATGGAACCCACCGGGCAGGAACCCAGAGCACCGGGACAGGAATAGCAATTTAAGACCGGCACGCAGACTCTCTTACCCACTCCCTGATATATACTCAAGCTGGCAAATCCCTTGAAATAAGCATTGGAGATAATAGCGGAGAACCATTGCACCAGACGGCGGGTATCCATCAGCAAGCATCGCTCCTTCCCATCCTCCAGAAACCCCGCTCATACCCGCTTGCATTCTTACGCTAGGTTTGTAGCATTCACCAATATGTTGATAAGAAAAGTGACGGGTTAGGAAGTAAGGGGTTAAGGTTTTTTTACTACATCATACTATTCCAAATACCTAAAAACTCACTTTTCATCAGTTGTACCCCTCGGTCATGGGGGGTTGATAGTCAGTGCTTGTGTCCTCTGGGTATGGAGGGTTTAACAACTAATTGCCTGGCAGCGGGCTAATATTATAGGCCTATGCATTCCAGGCAGATGCGGGCCCCTTTAAGGAAAACCTGTCCCGCCTCACCACGCCAGAGCCCGTAAATCAGGGCCACAAGACCGGCGAAGATTAGTGATTGGGTCACTTTTCTATGTCTCAAGCTCATTCCCCCATACTGAGAATTCCCTATCCTCAATATTTCTTATCCTATGCTCTATGCTCTTCAACTGGCAGTACTTCTCATGAATATTTTTTTCCTCGAGCCCACGGCATTGCCCCCACGGGCATTTCATTTAAGCCGTCTTCACCGCGGTTCCGCTGGCGGCCACCATCAACATCCCATCGCGAATAACCTCGTAATCAATGTCAATTCCAACCACGGCATTGGCCCCCAGACGGCGCGCCTGTTCCTGCATCTCCCCTATGGCAATGCGGCGCGCATCACCCAGCTTACTCTCATAGGCCCCGGATCGTCCTCCCACAATATCTGTAATACTGGCAAAAATGTCCCTGACTACATTGGCGCCCATGATTGCTTCTCCGGTTACCAGGCCCAGGTATTCAAGTATCCTTTGCCCCTCGATGTTCGGGGTTGTGGTCATAATCATCGCTCACTACCTCCTTCTTGATTTACTCAATATTATCATAAATACCTTCGACAAAAGGACCACATATTATACTGAAGGCAAATATCTTGCTTTCGTGACTTTTTTGTATTGAACCGAAAGTAAACTGACCAGCCGAGCATGATGCTAGCAATAAAGTAAGACTTGCCTCAGATGGAGTTTTAACTCCATCTGAAGCTTAGCCGCACTTATCCAGGGGCTTAGTCGCTCTTACTCCTGCCTATAGAGGCGGGAGTCTTAGAGCGAGTTAGTCATCGGATGAATAAATTACTTTGACACGGCTCCCCCCATAAGTTATGCTCGTATTAGCTAATTTAGCTAAACTAGCTAACAAAGGAGATGACGCTGTGAAAGTCAACTCAACGGAACTACAAAACAACTTCGGAAAATATCTGATGCTGGCGGCCCGGGAAGACATCATCATTACCCGGAACGGTACGGAGATAGCAAAATTATCGGCCTTAAGCGATGTACCGGCAGAGTACGACCCGGAAACCGCTGCCACCATAAGGGAGAGGGCGGAAGAATACCGTTATGGCGGGAGAAAGGCTTCCTACGAGGAGTTTTTGGAACTGAGCCAGAATTCCGAAGAAAGATACGAATACATTGACGGTGAAATCTACCTGCTGGCCTCACCCAAAACCGCGCATCAAAAGGCTTTGACCGAAATCCTTGTTCTTTTTTACAACTGGTTTCAGGGGAAAAAGTGCACCCCTATGATCGCCCCTTATGACATTACTCTCAGACGAAACCCGGAAAATATCAATGTTGTCCAGCCCGATATCATGGTAATCTGCGATTTGGAGGAAAACCTGAATGAAAACGATTATTACATGGGGGTCCCTTCCCTGGTCGTGGAAATATTGTCGGCCGGAACCCGCAGCAAGGATTTGATAAAAAAGCTCGACCTTTATATGTCCTGCGGGGTGAGGGAGTACTGGATCGTAAACCCGTTAAACAAAGAAGTAAGCGTTTATCTTTTTGAAGACCAAAATATCATCGACAACATCACCTACCGGAAATCCGAAACCGCGCAATCATTTATCTTCCCGGGATTATCAGCCGAGCTCGACCAAATCCTGAAATAAATAACCTTAAACGCCGGCTCGCAGCTTAAGCAGTTGGGTAATTTGCATCTTTTATCGACTGTACTAATTCTTACAATTCCCGTTGTCGTTTATCCGCTTCCGCCTGCAAGCGGCGCAACATGGTAGCCACAGTAAGATCGCGCCTAGGCCCACGCTCCCGCTTCACTAATACCAAAGAGGTTGGAATTCAACCCCTCGTTCCTGCCTACCAGGCTATGCAAAAAAACCGTCTTCCAGGTATATTCATAGAGGGGATACCCAGCTGGATGGGGATTCCTGACATCAGCCTGTTGGGCGTTGCTGCGTCCGCCCTCCAGGTCTTGCGTATCAATGCTGCCCACATCGGCATTCAAAATAAACATTAGATTGGAGCTGCCCGTGCGGCCCAGCAGTTCGTTCACCACCCGATCCGAACGCATATCCAGGTGACAGGCATGAATCATCGGCACCGCAGCCTGTTCCAACCACAGGTTGCGCACCACCAGGGCCAGAACCCGCAAGACGCCCCGGGTCCCTTGGAAGTTCTCGGCACTGGTCAGTTTGTGGGTAAGGAAATCAACCAGTGTAGGATGAAATGGATAATTGGCCCGTATGCGTTTATTCATATTATCACTGCTGGCTTCCTCGGGCAGACTGTGCTGGTTGCGTTTATAGAGCTGCAGGTATTCGTCAGCCGTAATGTGCGCTGCCTCGCGGTCAACCGATATAAAGAGCCGTTTGGCAAAGACCGAGGATATTTCAGCCGCCTGAACCGGAGTCACCTGTACGGCATCGCGGGCCACCACACTGCTTATCCCTTTAACCGCCTGCTCCCCTAAACCTAATGCGGCATCCTCGCTGACCTCTTCGCCCTTGACCTGACTAATCAATAGCGCCAGCTGGGCGGTTTGCCGGGCAAAGGCGTCCGCCGCACTGGCTAATGTGAGTATGACAGCGATGCCTGGATTATTTCGGGCATAACCGATTAAGGACATTAGAAAGGCGGCTAATTGTTGTGCTCCTTCCGGATGGGCTGCTTCCAAGCGGGCGGCATATTGAGCTAACTCATCCAACATAATAAGTACCCGTCTACCGCTAAAAACCCTTTCTAAATAAGGTAGCCCCGGGGCAGCGTGGGAGGCAGCTTCCGCCTCAACTTCTTTGTACAGGGTCTCCCCACCGATCTGGTAGGCGATCTCCCCCCACAGGGTATAGGGTATGAGACGATCCCCCTGTGGTTTATGTACGGGTATTTCATCTCCGGCTATGCCCACTACATTTACTGACCCTGGGCTTGGAAGTAGCGATTCATCTATAATCCCGGCCACATCTGCAGCCAAATTAGTGCCCTGATAGGCTATATGGGTACAGGCAATCAGGGTGTGGGTTTTACCTCCGCCAAAAGCGGTTTCCAGCCGATGTATGGCCGGGACGGTCATATCACCACTGAGACGAGCAAAGACTTCGCTTAATGCCTGCTTTAACCCCTGGGTAGGATAAGTGGCATCTTTGAAAAAAAGGCTGGCATTGGTATAGACGTTGTCAACCCCGCTACCACCCTGTGCATAATACTTAATAATCGGGCTCAGTGATACGGTAAAAACTTCCGGATTAAAGGTTCCTGCCAGAATCTCCGGTCGTGGCTGGCAGGTTTCCAGTATGGACAACATATTATCCCCCCAGTATTAATTTTTTCCTGTTCACAACACCGCCTGGTATCCGCAAATATTTATCAATTAATCAAACTGATCCGGATAAGGAATCATGAATCTTATCAAGATTCTGGACTACACTAAGACAAACAATACTTTCTCCTGGTAAAAAGGCTTATTTTATTTAATTCTTCTTATATTTGGGTAATTCCTTCCGTCTTATAATATGTTTCCATTATTTTTCTGCCAAAATCCCTTCGGCTTCCTTTCCTAAAACCACTCTACCCCCCATAGCCGAGGACCGCAACCACCGATAAAAGTTGGTTAGACGCCGGACGAGCAATCACTCCTCCCCTTCCGTCTTCCGTCCTCCGCCGCCCAATGCTACTTATGATACGGTTCACCCTTTAAAATCTTGAAGCCCCGGTAGATTTGCTCGGCAAGGATTAGCACTGCCATCTGGTGGGGAAAGGTCATTCTTGAAAGAGAGATGGTTTCCTGGGCCTGTTGCTTTATTTCGTTGGCCAGGCCATGGGCAGCACCGAGCAGGAAAGTGACCCGGCTTTTCCCGGAAGCATTCCATTTCTCCAGTTGCCGGGCTATTTCTTCCGAACTACGAACTTGGCCTTCCAGGTCCAGCACCACCAGGATTTCATCTTTATCGAGCCATCTCTTGATTTTTTCCGCTTCTTTTTGCAGGATGGCTTGAACCTCTTTTTCTCCGGCCCGGGGGCCTATCTTTTCTTCCAACCCATCGATAAGCTCAATGCTGGTGTAAGCACCCAGCCGTTTCAAATATTCCCTAACTCCCTCCAAATAAAAGGGCTCACGAATCTTTCCCACGGAAATAATGCGGTATTTCAAATAGTATTCCTCCTCGCAGCTTGCTTCCAGTGTTCTGGGTTGGATAAAGGATTTTCCTGCTCTGCACTATATCATCTAATGGTTGTATAAAGTAAGACTTGCTTCAGGTGGAGTTTTAACTCCATCTGAAGCTTAGTCGCACTTATCCAGGGACTTAGTCGCTCTTACTCCTGCCTATAGAGGCGGGAGTCTTAGAGCGAGTTAGTCATCGGATAAACATATATTTCCTGCTCTCTTTACTGAACACTTTCTGGTCATTTCCCATAGTATAAACCAGCATTGGTAATATGTTCACCAAAAGGGGGAATATTAATGGCTGTACCTGGACAAAAACCATTAAACTTTGTTTCTTCAGTGCCGGCCAATGGGGCGCGTAATGTTTCTACCCGCCTCAAAGAAATTAAACTGGTTTTTGATAAGAATGTAGTGAACGACCTGGTTTGGAGTAATAATCGCAAACAAATAAGAATGTTTAAAGGAAGTGAAAGAATTGCTATCCGGGTAAGGAGGATTCCCGATACCGTAGATTTTAGCAAGCGCCGGAATATCTATGTCAAACCGGTTAACGCTCTGGCACCCAACACCAAATACACTGTAGTAATACTGGCTGATCTCGCCTCCAAAGCCGGAGAAAAACTAGGTAAATCTGTGGTAATTTCCTTTACCACCGGGAAAAAAGCGGCGGTTACACCAACAGTGGTAGTGCAGGAATAAACTTTTTGCCAAAACATAAGGGAGGAGTGAAATGTTAAACGCATTTCATTCCTCCCTTCTTGGTAGCGTGACAAAGCGAAAGGGTGCTTTGATTCACCTTCTATTTCGTTTTTACTTGGGCCCCAAGTTGGCTGAGCTTTTCTTCAATGTTCTCATAACCCCGAAAAATATGAATGGCATTTTCGATGGTGGTTTCTCCCCGAGCAGCCAGTGCTCCCAGGATAAGGCCAGCTCCAGCCCGCAGGTCGGTGGCTTTGACCCGAGCCCCAAAAAGGGTTTTCACCCCTCTTACCACGGCGGTATGTCCCTCCACCTGTATACTCGCACCCATACGCTTCAGTTCATCCACAATTTGAAAACGGTTCTCAAAAACATTCTCTACTATGACGCTGGAACCCTCCGCCAGAGACAGCAAGGCCATCATCTGGGACTGCATGTCGGTAGGGAATCCTGGATAGGGTAAGGTTTTAATGTCTACCGGTAGAACCTGCCGGCCCGCTCTCACCCGTACGCCCTGGTCGGTCTCTTCTACCATAGCTCCGGTTTCCTGCAACTTGGCCACTATAGGATGAAGATGGGTAGGGATTACATTTTCCACTTGCACATCTCCCCCGGAAATAGCTGCCCCCACCATATAAGTCCCGGCTTCAATCCGGTCAGGAATAATAGCATAACGACAGGCCTTGAGTTCCGGTACTCCTTCAACTTTTATCAGATCAGTTCCGGCTCCCCGAATCCGGGCCCCCATGGAATTGAGGAAGTTAGCCAAATCCACGATTTCCGGCTCTTTGGCCGCATTCTCGATCACGCTCTGTCCTGGTGTGCGGGAGGCCATCATCATTATGTTTTCGGTGGCCCCTACGCTGGGGAAATCCAGGTATACCCGAGCTCCCGACGGCGTTTTGCTGCGGGCATAAATAAAACCGTGTTCTATATCCACTTCTGCTCCCAGGGCTTGAATCCCTTTTATATGCAAATCCATAGGCCGCGAGCCGATATCGCAACCTCCCGGCAAGGAAATAACTGCTTCCCTTTCCCGACCCAGTAGTGCACCCAATAACAAGTTAGAAGCTCTTAATTTTTTGGATAATTCATATGAGGTTTTGACCTTCATGCTGCCCAGTGGCGGCGGGCAGATAGACAGACTTCCATCCTCATTCCAACGCGCATTAACCCCAAGCCCATTGAGAATCTGCACCATCACTTCAACATCCCTTATCCGGGGCATGTTATCCAGTATAGTCTCTCCATCAGCCAATGTACTGGCTACCAGTAATACCAGTCCGGCATTTTTAGCGCCGCTTACCCGAACCCGGCCATTCAAGGGATGCCCTCCCTCGATAATTAAACAGTCTTTCAAGAACTACACCTCTCGCCTTATTTCTTTTGCAAGTACTGGTAAAATCCTTGCTCAAATCCCTGGTAACTTGTTCCCAGGCAAATTTCCAGAGCAGTGTTCAGGCTGCTCCCCTTTCCTTGCTCCGCCAATACCGCAAACAACTTTTCTTCCCCATATATATCAACTATATACTGTACTGCCTGCAAAGATTCCCAATAAGCAATCTGTTGATCAACTTCATCAAATTTTTGCTCCAGGGTCAAAAGTTCATAATACTCCAATTCTCTCCCCCGGGCAAAAGGGTCAGCAAATTCAAAGCCTGTGATCTTCTTCTCTAAATACTGGGCAATTCCCTCTGTCCACCAGCGATTATAGTTCCCCTTCGTGATTTCGTCAACCATCAGGTGGGTAAACTCGTGTACCATGGGTCCTTCCTGTTTGAACTGTTTCTCCAGTTCATCGCCTTTTATCCACTCACCCGGCGACAGGATACGGATGGAACCTGCCCAGTATACTCCCATAGCACTCTCATTCCGGTTCCAGCCAATACTACCGGCCAGGCTGGCGGTATCAGGATAAACCACCACTATGGTTTTTCCGGCCGGTTCCCGGCCAAATTTTTCCACTACAGCCGAATAGGCTTCTTCTGATACCTGGGCAATCATTTCTATATGAGCACTATCTTGGGCCATGTATCTGATATCAAAATGTTCGCTTTGTAACTTTTCAAACCCGGCGGTCTTTAACTTGACTTCTTGTCCTACCATTACGCGCATGATGCCATAGCCATGCTTATTTATCAGCAGCGTAAGCAGCAAGGCCAGCAGGAGAAGCAAAATAAGACCCTTGCCAGCATCAACCGACTTTATTCCCCACATTTCCCCCTCTCCTCTCTGAGCCTCATTATACTATGGGCTTGATGGCAGAGGGGCAAGCAAATAGTGGTTTCTATTCCTGCAAATACTCACTTACGGCTATTCCTGCCAGAGCTCCTTCCCCAACGGCGGTTGCCACCTGCCGTTCCTTTTTGGCGCGTACATCACCGGCGGCAAAAATTCCGGGAATAGAGCTCATCATATTATCATCGGTTACTATGTACCCCTCCCTGCTCTCCAGCATGCCGCCAAGCAGCTCAGTTCCTGCTACCAGTCCTATGCTAACGAAAAGCCCTTCTACCTCCAGCCTTTCCTCTTCCCCGGTTTTTAGATTCTTTAGCAGTAGGCTTTTCATCAGGGCATCGCCTTCTACCTGTTTTACCACCCGGTTTAATCTGAGTTCTATCTTCTCGTTATTCATCATTTTCTCCAGGGCTGTCTGGTTGGCTCTAAAGCCTTCTCTACGGTGAATAAGATAAACCTTGGAGGCAATTCCGGCCAGATATAATGCTTCTTTTACTGCCGAGTCTCCACCCCCGACAACCGCTACCGAGGTCCCTTGAAAAAAAGCTCCATCGCAGGTGGCACAGTAAGAAACGCCGCGCCCCAGGTATTCCTTCTCTCCATCTACCTCCAGTTCCCGGCGCTTCGCTCCCATAGCTATAATTACGCTTTTGGTCTGGTATTCTTGCATATTTGTTACCACTGTTTTTATTGCTCCAGACGCATTTTGCAAATCTATAACTTCCTCCATGCGGAGTTCAGCCCCGAATCGTTCCGCCTGAAGCCGAAAGTTCTCCATTAAATCTGCCCCACTTATGCCAAAGGGAAATCCCGGATAATTATCAATATGATCGATTAAAGCCGCATTGCCGCCAAAAACCGATGATTCCAATACCAGGGTTTTTAATTTGGCCCGGCTGGTATAAATAGCTGCCGTTAAACCGGCGGGACCGCTGCCAATTATCACCACATCATACGGGCATGGGGACGGTTCTTTTACCCGCATTATTGCCACATCATTCATAGCTATTACCCCCCTAAAAAATAAAAACCCCGACCCTTACGGTCAGGGTACAAGCCTTCTTAAGGCAAGTAGTTCAACGGATTTTGAAAAGACCCACCGGACAGTACTTCAAAATGCAGGTGAGGACCGGAACTTCTCCCGGTGGAACCCACTGCACCAATCACTTCTCCCCGGGAAACACTCTGTCCTTCAGATACTGCTATACTGGAACAATGTGCATAGCGGGTGACCAGACCATTATTGTGGTTGATAACAATGAACTTACCATATCCTCCTTGATAGCAGGCCGAAGTTACATAACCGGCATCCGCGGCTCTTATACTGGTCCCACTACGAGCTCCAATATCTAATCCCGTATGGCCTCCTCCGCGATAATACTGGGTGATTGGGCCATAGCTAGGCCATTCCAGATTTCCTGAGCCGGAACGGGAAGCAACTTGTACTACCCGATTGCCTTTGATAATTATCTTATCCACAGCTGCCTGCAAAATCTTTTCGCTTTTTACATCCTTTTGCTGGAGTACGCCATTGAGCTTGGTAGCCTGATAAACCACTTGTTTCTCCCCGTTTTTACCCTCCTGTTTGACCCGCACCGCAGTACCGGCTGCGGTGTCCACTACCACCTTGGTCTGGAAAGGAATGGCCTCCACTCTTTCCCCTTTAACCTGAGTCATTACCGTTATATAGGGCTTGCTTTTAACCAGCAGTAATTCCTGTCCCAGAGATAGCTTGTCGGAATTCAGGTTGTTGGCCACCACAATATCATTAACATACATATCATTGCGCCGGGCTATCAACCAGAGGGAATCCCCCTCTTTAACCAGGTATTTCTCCGGATTATTAGTGCCAATCTTAATCAATTGATAAGCCTGTGGGGGTTCAATTATCTCCTGGGAAGGCACTTTGGTATCTCGCAATTCTACCTTTTCCGCAAAGGTAACTTCCAGCAGTTCTTCCCCCTCATCCAGCCAGGAATATTCCCTTTTTAAATTGTTCAATATTTTTTGCGCCAGTTCCCGACTTTTAAGTGAAGCTATAGCCTGGCCATCTACCACAATGGCGGTGGCCTGGGCTTCAAACTGCAGGTTTTTACGAAGCTCTTTTTCCACTTCTTCCGCCGGAATAATATTCTCCCGGTTGGCAAAAACCTTTTCTATTTCCACCTGGTTAACCAGGTCTATGTCCTGCTGACATCGGTTTCTTTCCTGAGCTATTATATGTACCAGCGCCAGATTAACCGCCTCGGGGTCATCGGTTTGGAACTTTTCCTGCTGGTCAATATAGACTGAATAAGCTGGCATCTGCACTCCCAGTGAGGACATCACAAAAAGGAAAATAAGTCCACCTAAAATCAGTCCCAAGGGCGTGTAACGGCGATACTGCTGCAAAAATTTCCACATTTTAAATCTCCAATTAATATTTTTCTTTTTTATCTTGCTATTGCTTCGACCAATCGGCTATAAATTCCTGCTTTTTTACCCTTTTTTTCTCCCGGCGGGATTTACTGGCCTGATTTCCAGGGCTCCCTTCCACAATATATTGTATGTGGCCTTGGCATCTTAGGCATATTTTGTTGTCCGTGAGAAGATGTCGAAATATTTAAAAATATTTATATTAAAGGCAACTTTTTAAACAAATCTAGATAAATAGCCCCTTCGATTCTCTTTTTATGCATAATACAGCTAACTTCATGAGGTTTGCTTATATCACCCTGAAAATAAGCCCCGGCATGGCAACCGCCCCCACAGAAATACCGAGCCCAGCAATTTCGGCACTCTTTATTAACCAGTTGGTTATCTTCAAAGATGTGGCGAACCGAGTGGTCTATTTCAGCATTTTCTATATTACCCATGAAAAAACGGGGTTCCCCCACAAATTGGTGACAGGGATAGAGATCCCCTTCCGGGGTTACTACCAGATACTCGATTCCGGCGCCGCAACCGGTGACTCGTTTAGCCAGGCAAGGGCCTTTCTGCAGGTCCAGGTTATAATGGAAAAAATGAATATCCTGCCCTGGTTCCCGGTATTCCAGCAAGATATCCGTCAGGCGGTCGTACTCCTTTAGTACCCGGGGCAAATCGTCATGGCTAATAGCCAGAGGGTTGTCCGCTCCCACCGCCGGTTCCAGCGAAACACAGGTAAAACCCAGTTCCAGCATATGGCGCAAGTCCTCGCTAAAGTCCAGGTTGTCCCGGGTGAAGGTACCGCGGACATAATAGCTGACCGGTTCTTTCGCCAGCATTTCTCGTATTTTTGGTAAAACCAGCTCATAGCTCCCCTGTCCGTTATGGATAAGCCGGTGCCGGTCGTGGGTTTCTTTCCGGCCATCCAGGCTCATTATTAGCCCGATACTATGATCAATGACAAACTCCTGCACCTCTTCGTTAAGCAAGAGACAGTTAGTGGTCAGGGTAAAACTAAATCTTTTGCCTGTTTCCTGTTCCCTTTCCCGGGCATAGGCCACCAATTCCTTAATAACCGGAAAGACCAGCAAAGGCTCACCACCGAAAAAGTCCACCTCCAGGTTTTGCCTTTCCCCACTTTGCTCCAATAAAAAATCCAGGGCCTTTTGGGCCGTTTCCAGCGACATCAATGCTGGTCTTTGCCCAAAATTGCCCTGGCTGGCAAAACAATAGCTGCACTTCATATTACAGGAGTGAGCCATATTAAGACATAAAGCTTTTACAGATAACCGGGAAAGCTCCACTAAGGGAATTGCAAATTCACTGAACAGGCTGCCGCTTTCCCAGGCATCTTCAATTTCCTGGGCAGCCTCAGCAATCTCTTCTGCCGGGAACTCCGCTTCCAGCTCAGCTAAAGCCCTCTCCCAATCACCCTGAAGAACGGCCAGTTTTTCCAGCAGCTGATAGGCCAGCTCATCCAGCAAGTGAATAGCCCCCGAGTTTACATCCAACAGGATATTCTGTTCTTTATAGCGGTACAAATGAATACCTGCCGCAAAATCATATTCCCTCAAACTCCGCAAGTGTTTTCCTCCCCCATGCTATCTCCCGTTTCCGGGCATAAAAAAAGGGGCTTTCGCCCCTTTCGCCAGGACTACTGTTTCTTACAATGCTGATTGCCTACTGTACAAGAAGTCTTACAGGCCGACTGGCAGGAAGTAGCGCATTCGCGGCAATTTGTTTCCTCCTGCTCTCGGCAAAAAACCGGCTTTACCACTGTCACCAGATGCTTCTTCATAGTTCTAACCTCCCCCTATGTAAAAGAAAAATATCAGGTAGCAGAAATCATCGCTTGCGTTAAATAATTGGAGCGGGAAAAGGGGTTCGAACCCTCGACACCCGGCTTGGGAAGCCGGTGCTCTACCACTGAGCTACTCCCGCATCAACGTCATTATACACTATTGAAATTAAATTTGACAGAAGTTTTGACAGAAGTTTTAAATGCACTGATGCATCCCGATAAAAAAGCCTCCGTCCGAGGCGCGGAGGCTTTAATACGATTGATATTTACTTCACCAATACTACATTAATAGCTTTAATCAAAGCAGTTGCCGTATCCCCTTCTTTAAAGTCTACCTGTAGCAGTGAATCGGTAGTCATTACTGAGGTAATTTGATTATCCCCTACTTGGATTACAACTTCGGACATTATATCGCCTGTTTTTATTTCTATTATGCTGCCGCTTAATTTATTGCGTACCCCTGCCTGCATATTTTCACCCCCTTTTGACACTATTATACTAGTATTTAACATTTACCACAAAATTGGCTAAAGACATATAACATAATATTATGATTAGTATGCAGGTAAATTTATCTATAACGAGAATTAATATTGATAATAGCTCGGTGTATTTACGGTTAAAAAAGGGGATAAAGACATGAAGCGGGAGGAAATTCTGGAGGCACTGGCCCAGGCGGTAGTGGTGATGGACGAAGAGGATGCTGTAAGGATCTCAAGATTGGCGTTACAGGCTGGAATAAGTGCCGAAGATGCCATCGAAAATGGACTTTCACAGGGAATGGCCAAAGTGGGCGAGCTATTTGACAGCAATGAATATTTTATTCCTGAAGTTGTGGTCTGTGCTGACACCATGTACAAAGGTCTGGAGGTTTTAAAAACGGCTGTCACTAAAGCACCGGAACCAAAGGGGCGAATCGTAATCGGTGTAGTAGAAGGCGACACCCATGACATCGGCAAAAATATCGTTGCAATGCTGTTGGAGTCAGCCGGTTTTGAAATTCATGATCTGGGCCGCAATGTACCCGCAGCGCAATTTGTAGATCGAGCTTTGCAGGTTGACGCTGACATCGTTGCCATGTCGTCACTTATGACTACCACTATGGAAGAAATGAAGATTGTTATCGAGAAGCTTAGAAAAAATGGTGAGGGGCAACGACCTTATTGCATGGTGGGAGGAGCACCCATTTCCAAGTCTTTTGCGGATTCGATCGGAGCTGATGCTTACGCAGCCAATGCCCCGGCAGCGGTAAAGATGGCCCGGCAGCTGATGGAGCGAAAAGGAGAAACGCGATGCGACTGATTGATTACATTTCCGGAAGAGACCGCTATCTTAACTTTCCCTGGATGGCCACGGCCGGTTTGCGTCTTTGTGGATGCACCCTGTATGATGTCTATCTTTCTCCGCAAAAACAGTTGGAAATAGCCCTGCGGATGGATCAGGAGTTCGATGCCGATTTTACGTATCCCATGGATGACGGGGTTATTTTTGTCGATACCCTGGGTCTCCCCTTGCTCAAACCGGATTTTGACTTCCCCAGTGTTTTGGAGAATCCAGTTAAAAGCATCCCGGACCTGGAATTGCTTCATGTCCTCAATCCCTATACAGATGGGCGCATGCCCCTTCACCTGGAAGCCCTTGAGCTCATTGCCAGCCGGATTGATAAGCCCCTGGCACTATCAGTTCAGGGACCTTTTACGCTGGCCGTTGAGTTGGTTGGAGCCACGGACTTTGTGCGGGCGATTATCCGCAATCCGGATTTTGTAGAAAAAGTCCTGGATTTTACGACCCGGGTCGTAGGTGAATATGTTCGAGCTACAGTCAATATGGGTACAAAATTCTTATGTATTTGCGAACCGACCGCAGTTATTTTATCTCCCGCGCGTTTTGAAAAGATGGTGGCCGGCAATCTCCGGGAGATATACAACAGCCTGGGCCCGGATGTTTGGAAGGTGCTGCACATCTGCGGGGATACCAGCTTGCTCTTGCCGCAGATGCTCAACTGTGGGGCTGAGGGCTTGAGCCTGGATCAGGTTATGGACCTCCCAGCGGTAATGGCAATGGTTCCTGAGGATATGGTTGTGCTCGGCAATCTCGATCCCATCCATGTCTTGCGGGAGCTTTCCCCCGGCCAGGTTCGGGAGCGCACCCTGGAGCTCCTGCGCAGTATGAAAGGCCGGCCCAATTACCTGTTTTCCTTCGGCTGCGACTGCACTCCCGACACCCCGCTGGACAATATCCGAGCCGCCATGGAAGCATCCCGGACTTGTTTCAGCAATTTGTAAGCTTTAGCAATAACACTTGAACAGAATTTGATTAATCTATCTATGCAGGATACTATCATTTGCATTTGTTCAACCACAAAATAAGAACAGGAGGGTTTAAGATTAAAAAGGAATAGAAGTCTCACATTCCATGCTATGTTTTACCGGTTGCGGCACAAAAGACAATCAGGCCGACCCTGCAAAAGAAGCCGGTGCTAACAAATTGGCGGGCATCCGCATCACCGTTCTCCTCCCGCCCTGGTATGAATTTTCTCCAAGCGGAATCAAAGTAGATCTCCAGATTATGGACTGGGATTGGGTCAGAAAATTCGGGGCGGCTGGCTGGTGTGAGCCTCTAAATGATCATTTTACAAGTGATTTTTTTGAGGACATTAGTACCAAAGATCTTTTCAAGTACAAGGATCACTATATAACCATTCCCATCTACAATGATTTCCCGGTTACCTACATAAACAAGGATTACAAGTTCTTTAACCCTGCTCTTATCGCATTGATTGTGCTTTGGTCCCTGCTGCCGGTATACTGGGGCCTGCGTACCAGCCTATTGCCGAAAAGCGAGCTTATGCTCAATCCTCTCAAATATCTGCCCTTATTTTTAGTACATATTTAACATCTTCCCTGTTCTTTTTGATTGCTTTGTAGAAGATCATTGGATCTACAAGAGAAGTTATTACCGTAAACGGCCCCCCCACATTGAGAGCCACGATTTCCCCGGATTGGCTCAAAGCCTCAACCGCATCAAGCACCTCCTTGATCCTGCCGGAGGCAAAATCCATCATTCCTATTTCTTTAAGCTCTTCAATGCTGTTATTGGAAAAAGTGCTAATCCGGGGTCCTGCCTTTTCATTGCCGAGATTCACATGGGCACCAAGCGCTTCAGACTCCACCGTCAAACAGAACGGCAGCATGCAAATGGTGTTTTTACTATGCTGTTTGATCTTCCTTGCCAGCCTCGCCATTTCTTCGCAGCTGTTATGAATCTCGGGAAAATTAAATCCCCCGGTTCTCAATACTTCCCCGGGTATTTCAAGCGTATCTCTTCCCGCGCAAATAAAATCGATTCCGCTAACCGTCATATTTTCACCTCCCCTTCTCCCGACCAGAGCTCAAATAGTTGTATTATACCTTCCATCCTAAAGGATTAGCCCTTTTATGATTGCCCAGGAAAAAGCAATTAATCTGCACCCAGTTTGTTCTAGATAGATGACATTGACTCATACAATTACCCAATTAAAAAGATCCTCGGCTTTATTTGCCATAAGTGTGGAAGCCAGATCTTCCTTAACTTCTTGGAGTCTTATTGCTTCCTCTTCAGTAATTGTTTGGGCAGTTGCTTTTCTCGATAGAATCATGAATTCTTCGGGAATAAGTCCATCTTTCAAAGCAATGGCAATTTTAGTCCCATCGTAAACTAACTCATAATAATACTTGCCTCCATTAGGAAGGTCAGGGGCAGGAATCCTTGGTACTAGACCAGCATCTGCAATAAATTTGCCTCTAGTCCAGGTTCTGGTTATCATCTCTACCGCGTCAATTACCCCCATTCCAGCCAATCCCATCGCTGATGCAAAGCTGATTTTTTCTCGTGCAGGAATCTCCCCCGGTGTCAATTTGGCAAATGCCAGTTCCAGAACTTTATAAGCTATAGCTACGCCACCAATGTAGTAACGTCCGTGATATTTGATCATATCATCATAAGAAATGTTTAAAGCAACATTTCTGTCCTTAATATTAAAACTATTCATTACACATATCTCCTTGCTGTGCTTCATTATTGCTCAGCCAAAAATCTGCTATTGTTGGCTAATTGTCTGGATAAAGCTATATTGTACGAGCCCAATTTAGAACATTGTCAAGAAATTTTTGAGTCTTTTTAACAACTCCATACCCTGCATGAACCTCAGGGTCGAGGGTTGTGGCTAGAATCCTTCCCTTAAAATTTTTTGCATCCAGGTAGATTATGTCTCCTTCCTCCCCGTATTTTAATAAGACATCGGTATTATCGGCGGCATGAAACATTCCATGAAAATGCCATTGCAGGTCTTCTATCTCCAAGCCCTTAAATAAAGGATGTTTAGGAATCATCATTTTATAGGGCTTACCGTCCAGTTCACCCTTATCCCACCTGCTCTTACCATCATACATAAACCGAGGGTTTTTATCTTCCCATGTACATTTGGGAAGCCAGGGCCTGGTTACTTCCCCAAAGGATATTACTGTGCCGCCATTATCAAGGAATTGAATGATTTCGTTTTTTATCAACAACAGCATTTCTTGATTTGATTCGCGCGGTACTACCAGCACATCGCAATTGGACAGGGATTCTTTTTGCAGATTGCAGGCATGAATTACAGTATCAAAATAAGGGCGGTATTTTCCTGAATAAAACAGATCATATTGCCATTGACTTCCGGAATATACTGCAGCGATTTTTCCCATACTAAGCAACTCCTCTCGTTCTTTCGCCTTCTGTCCTTACCCAATCCAAAATATTATCAAATAGAAGCTCTGCAGCTGGAATTCCATGATAAAGATGGCAGTCGGCATCTAATTGACTCAAGGCTAAGATTAAGCCTTTGGTTGATTCGCTATCGACATATACTATGGGATCTCCGATTTCGTTGGTCACCAATACTTCTGAAGTGAGCGATTTTTTGAAATGACCATGGCAGCACCAACCGGTTACTCCCTTATGCCAGTGCAGGTCGTCAGCACTCAAACCTTGAAGAATTGGATGTACTTTAGTAATTACCAGGGGGCCATCATCCTCAGGTATCACCCCGTCCCATTCGCAAGCTGGCAACCATGGTTTAGTGACTTCGCCAAAAGAAATCAGAATTTTTCCTGCATCAAGAAAATCTTTGATCTTTTGCTGAATGGCAAATACCATCTCTTGATCGGTGCCTCGTGGGAAAACCAGGGCATCATAACTTAACAGATCTACATCTGCCAACAAGCAAACCGGAATAATGTTTAACTGCTTTTGATATTTTTCTTTATCCAGCAGTCCACTCTGATAGCTTATTCCAGAATACACAAAACCTATATTGACTGGGGAATTTACTTCTTTCATCTTTCGATACCTCCCATTAAAAATTAGCTATTTTTTTATTGAAATCTATTGGAACAACAGTTTTTATTTCCATTCCTTCAAAGATTAAAGAAACTATTTTTACGTCAACAGCAAAGAAGTTTCGAAGGTTTTGTTCAGTAATAACCTCATCCACCTTACCAAAAACATGTTTTTGACCTTTTCCCAGCATCAAAGCCTTATCTGCAATACGCAGAGCATGGTCTGGATAATGAGTATTAATTATGCAGGAAATCTTATTTTCCTTAGCCAATCTTTCCAATATTCGAAGGATCAACATCTGATTTTTGAAGTCCAGGTGTGATTCGGGCTCGTCCAGAACCAGTACATCAGGCTCAGACGCTAAGGCTCTGGCAATCAGAACTAGTTGCATTTCTCCACCGCTTAACTCTGAACAGGGCTTGTCAGCCAGATGAGATATTTCTATTGTTTCGATTGACTTTTTAGCAATCTTCAAATCCCTGGATGAGGGCATGGCAAATAAGGACAAATGCGGGGCCCGTCCCATAAGCACCATTTCCAATACAGTGTAGGCAAAGACCACCTCGTGGCTCTGAGGAACATAAGCAATATTTTTCCATACATCTGCCATTTTCATGGATTCCAGTTCCTTTTCATTAATTACTGTCTTCCCGGATCTCCACTTCAAGATAGAAATTATGCATTTGAGAAGAGTGGTTTTCCCAGCTCCGTTGGGCCCAACTATAGCCAGAATCTCTCCCTCTTTTAATGTAAAAGATAAGTTTTTAAATAGATTTTTCTGATTGGCATACCCAAACTCACCGGATAAGACCTCAAGTTTCACATCCAGCTACCTCCTGACTTCATTAATAGATAAGCGAAAAAGGGTGCCCCGATTATAGCCGTAAGTATTCCAATAGGTATCTCCGCAGCGGTGGCGGTCCGAGCAATAATATCGATAAAAACCATAAATGATGCACCTAATATAGTGCTTACCGGCAGTAATATTTTATGATCGGGCCCAACCAGTAATCTTCCGATGTGGGGAATTACCAGGCCGACCCATCCAATTATGCCTGAAACAGTAACCGCCGAGGAACACACCACGCTTACAGCGCCAATAAGTAACCACTTCAATTTCTCGATATTAATCCCCAGAGATTGGGCCTCTTCATCACCCAGAGACAAAATATTTATTCTCCACCGCAAAAGCAATAAAAAAACTATTCCGCTTATAATTGGCAAGAAAACCAGCCTGAGATCGGAATAAGAAGTGCTAGCAAAACTTCCCATTAACCAATAAGTGATGGTTGGTAATTTATTGAATGGATCTGCAATATATTTTATAAGCGATATCAAGGCGGTAAATACTGATGACACCACGATCCCCGTTAATACCAGGTATAAACGGGATGCAATCTGCCGATTTCTATTCATGGCATAGATCATAAACACACTCAATAATCCAAACGGTAAGGCAACAAATGGGATGATTGCTAATTGCCCGAACAGGAGTAGTGCCAGTATGGCCCCAAAACTGGCACCCTGGGTCACACCAAGTATATCAGGACTTACAATCGGGTTCCTGAAGAGCGCTTGAAACGTTGCTCCCGATACTGACAAACCTGCCCCTACCAACATAGCTAATAGAACTCTTGGCAGTCTTTGACCGAGAACAACGGATTTTTCTATGTCCAATATTCCCGGTTCAAGTGGAAAAATGGGAGAGAGAAGAATCTTGAACACATTCTCGATTGAAACCTGGTATCTTCCCAAAAAAAGACCCAGAAATAATGCTACCAGAGGTAATAGATAAATTAGAGCAAGTTTTATTGAAAATACGGAACTGGAATTTGTTTGCACATACGTTTTATTAAGCATTAATTATTTGTCCCCTATGCTCTAAATTCTTCATTGTAATTTATTCCAATTGACTACTACTTGGAATGATGCCTTATCAAAGAAGGAAGGGAGCGACTGTTTGGTTACAGCCCCTCCTTATGTCCATCATCGATGCGTTGATTATTGCTTAGATATATTTAGGATTTCAGCGGCCTTTTCGTTAGAAAGATCATATTTATAGAAAGTAGAACAGAAGTTTTTCAACTCATCGACCATGGAATAATCCTTAAAAATATCTGAGTACTGCACTTGCGCCAACCATTTTAACATCAGCGGTGATTCAACCGAGGGAGCATCCCATCTATAGCCTGCTAGAGGAATCTTATAGACTTTTTTGTTTTTAACAGCATCTATTTTGCTCCAGTCCTGCCCCTTGATCTTGTTTTGAAGAATATCGTCAGGTTGCAGATCAGTGAAATTGCTGATTAGGATTATATCCGGATTCCATGTTTGTAGCTGTTCCATATTAACATTCGGAAATCCATTGAGACTTGCGGCCACATTTTTTCCGCCGGCAATACCAATCCAGTTATTATGGTGTGTACCTGTACCTGCCGTTTGCAGATTTTCATTTAGAAAATAATAGACTTTAGGTTTCTTTTCAGCGGGAATACTGGAAGTTTTTGACTTGATGTCGTTGATGGTTTTCTGCTGAAACGCTATTAGTTCTGAGGCTCGGTCTTCTTTATTAAGTATTTGCCCAATAATTTTTATCCAACCTTCAAGGTCACCCTGGGTTCCCTGTGTGAGTGCTATTACGGGTAAACCTGCAACTTCCATTTTTTTGATTTCTTTTTCCTCGGTACCCCATTGAATTACCACATCCGGTTTAAGTTTAAGCAATTCTTCAATGTTAACCGTAAATCCCTCTTGAACAAAAGATGTAGGTGTCTTCTTTAATTCGGGGGCAAGGGTAGCCAGGATTCCGGTATTAAGAGCTTTTGCAGAGGTAGGGTGCATGCCCACAACCTTACTGCCACTCCCATCTACGGCATAGATAATTGAAGGCAATGGCATAGGCAAAGTAACAATTCGTTCTACTTTATTGGGTATTTCAACTGATCTACCTAATTGGTCAATTATCGACTTTTTATCATTAACTTGACTTGTCTGGGTTGTTGTCTTGCTACAACCTGCGCCGACAAATATCAACCCGATAAGTGCAATAAATAAGATTAAAGTCATTGGTTTACTTATCCATTTCATTCGTTATCAGCCTTTCTTTTTTAATTATTATTTAAATTATCTTGACTCACATAATGACCAATTAAAAAGATCCTCGGCAGCATTGGTCATAATTAAGGAAGCAAGGTCTTCCTTTACTATTTGGATTCTTATCGCTTCTTCTTCCGAAATTGTATTGGAAAGTGCTTTTCCCGATAGAATAATAAACTCTTCAGGAATAAGTCCTTCCTTTACTGCAATTGCAATCATCGTCCTATCATAATTCAACTCAAAATAATACTTGCCGCCATTAGGAGCATCAGGAGCTGGGATTTTGGGAATTATTCCAATGTCTGCAATCAACTTTTCTCTGGATCTGGCTCTAGTAACCATTTCCACTCCATCTATTACTCCCATTCCCTCCATTCCCATGGCTGTCGCAAAGGTTATTTTCTCTCGCGAAGGAATCCCCAAATGAGGTAGCTTAGCAAAGGCAAGCTCCAAAGCCTTATAGGCCATAGCTACTCCTCCGATATAAAAACGACCGTGGTATTTAATCATATCCTCATAAGATATATTTAAAATAACGTCCCTGTCTTTAATAGATATAGTATTCATAGTGCCTGCCCCCATGGTGTTGATTTACTCAAACAGATTTAGGGATTATTTTACTTCAGCTATTAAATCTTCAATATTTATAGTTTTGGTTTGCATTTTTGTATTGATTAAAAAGTCCTGTGTGTTTTTTAACTCTTGTATATCACTTGGCTTTATGGTCGGGTCAAAATCATACCAGGAATACATTCGCTTCACCTCGTCAACGGTAATTCCCAATTGTTCAGCTCCCATTTTATATGCCTCTTCAGGATTATCTTTAATAAACTGTAGACTAGCTAAGTGAACCTGTTTGAATCGTTTTACAAAGTCAGGATGCTCTTTAAGAAACTTCCCGCTTACTGCAACTACGCTGGCCCCATCTACAAGTCCTTCACCATTAATTAAAACCCGTCCTCCAGCCTTAATGGCTTGCTCAGCAGATCCGCCGGCAGCCAAGACAGCATCAACGCTACCATTAATCAAAGCTGCCACTGCTGCAGGCTGTTCCATCGCAACATGTTCAACATCTTCCGGTTTTATATTGTTTTTTACTAATGCGGTTAAAAGCATCTGATGAAGAACCGTACCTTTTGGTCCGGCTACTTTTTTACCTTTCAGATCAGCTATCGTCTTTATGTTGGGGGACTTGGTTATTATCATAAACGCCTTTGGAGCGCGGCTATACATGCTGATAATTTTAAGATCAACCCCATTGGATGCAGCCAAAATACAGGATGTCCCCCCAACTGCGTTACAGATATCGACAGAACCGGCTGCAAGAGCCTCCGTCTGCTTGGCACCCGAGGTTATTTCCGGATAATTAATTTGCAACCCTTCTTTTGCAAATTCTTTTTCGACAATTCCTTTTTGTTTTTCTACAATAGAAGGAACATTTAGCGGGGATTTTACATAGGTAATGTTTATTGCACTCAATTTACTGGATTTATCTGTTGCTGGGTTGTTGTCTGATGTCTTAGAGCTTTTTTGACATCCTCCGGCCAAAAGAGCGAACGCAAGCAAACAGGTTAATAAAATTACAGGATACTTTTTGCCTTTCAACATGAATAGAAACCCTCCTAATATATTACTTTCACTAAAATGTCTGTATGGACTGACAAGTTAAACATTTGCCATCAACTCAAGCAATAATAGCTTTATAAATACCTTCCGTAATATTAAGGAATTCTGGCGAGTTTGTCTTTCGAGGATAAGGCAGTTCAACCGGTAATTCTTGAACTATCCTGCCTGCCTCCAGAACAATAACTTTTTCGCTCAAGTAGACCGCTTCTTCAATATCATGGGTAACAAATACAAACGTCTTTTTTTGGTTAAGAAATAGACTGACCATTTCATTCTGTAACTTTTTACGAGTAAAATAGTCCAGGGCACCAAACGGTTCGTCCATCAGAATTATATCGGGATCATAATAGAGGGCACGCCCCAAAGCGGTTCTTTGAGCCATACCTCCGGATATTTGCCAGGGATATGCATCCTTAAATAGCTCCAACCCCAGTGTTTGCAGGTGCCGATCGGCATCCTTCTTTATCTCCTTTTGCTTGGGGAATAATGAAAAAGCAATGTTCTCCCTTATGGTAAGCCAGGGCATCAGACGGGGCTCTTGAAACATTATACCTATGCGCATTTCATCTGAACCATTGCTTTCGCTACCACGGTTGATAAATTTAATGTCGCCGGAAGTCTTTTCTTCCAACCCACACAATAGTCGCAACAATGTTGTTTTACCACATCCGCTTTTTCCAACAATTGCTGTAAAACTTCCATCCTCGATAAATAAATTCATTTTTTCAAGAGCAAAAAATGCCTCCTTTCCAATTACATACCTTTTACTCAAACCTGTTATTCTAACCCCAGCCATTCTGTGTCTTTTCACCTTCTTTCCATATAACAAATACATTTGTTATTCTAAAAAAGACAAAGTCTATAAGCGTCCCTAAAATGCCTATAGTAAGTATCCCTACTATCATGATGTCAGGTCGGGACAATAGCTCTGCATCAAGAATCATATAACCAATGCCAGCGGTGGCGGCTATGATTTCTGCACCAATCAAGGCTCTCCAACTGTATCCAAGCCCCAGCCTCATGCCCATGAGTATATAGGGGAAAGTGGCGGGAAAAATTATGTATTTAAACCTGTCCCTAGCTGCAAACCCGAAAGATTCTCCTACTTCCAGTAAATGCTCATCACAGCGTAGGACTCCATCCAGGGTATTAAGAAATATTGGGAAAAATGAAGCCAATACGATTACAACTAGTTTAGAAATCTCACCTATTCCGAACCAGAGTATTAACATGGGAACCGTAGCCAACGGTGGAACATGGCGAACAAATTCAATAATAAGTTCGAAATAGTCTATAAGCTGTCTTTTCATGCCCAGAATTATTCCTAATGGAAAAGCCAATAAGAAAGCTAACGCAAATCCGGCAAAGACCCGATAGAGACTTATCAATACATGTTTAAGCAAAATACCGGAAGTAATTAAGTATTGCCCAGTTTCAAAGGTTTGAACGGGAGAAGGAAGAATAAATGAATTCCAAATTCCCGACTTTGATCCGGTATACCAGATTGCCAATACCACGAAAGGAATTAGTAAACCCTTTAAGAATCTCAAATAATACTCACCCCTTTTCCTGGCGGTTTCTCTCGTATTTAATCAAACCCCAATACAAGCCCACCCACTCATACTTGGATTAGAAGCTAACCGGGAAATTCATATTCTCCACAAACATCTTTTCAAACCCCGGACAGGATTCAAGTTCAATATAGCGAACCCTTTGAGCTGTTTCCTCCATACGAGAACGGGTGCTGCTTGATAAGAGAGCCATAACGGCACCCATCCTGGATGTGTTGCCAACAAAAATTATGCGATCACGCCAGTTGTCAGGAAAAAACCCCAGGCGAATCAGGCTGGCCGGCTTGAGATAGGCACCAAAAGCCCCGGCAACATATACTTTGCTTACCATGCTTTCATCCAGTTCGGTCTGTTCCATCAGGATTTTTATACCCGTGACTATGGCGCTTTTGGCCAGCTGCACCTGCCTGATGTCGGCCTGGCTGATAAATATCCCGTTGGGGCAATTTCCTGAGGGTGGTATCAGCCAATATCTTCTCTTTCCAGCTATTTCATCAATCTGACCGGCTAGAGGATTCTGCGGATAGATCGATGCGAATCTATTCTTGTCAGTAATTCTTCCGTTCGAGTTGAGCAAACCACAGTCCAGCATAACCGCCACCAGATCCAGTAGTCCACTGCCACATAAACCAAGCGGCGGGGCATTGTCAATGGTTCGCCACTCTATGGATTTTCCCTGAATCCATACCTCTTCGACCGCTCCGTTTGCGGCGCGCATCCCGCAGGCGATATTCATCCCTTCAAGAGCCGGCCCGGCTGCAGTTGAACAGGCCATAAGCTTTCCATCCCTGCAGAGGACCATCTCTCCATTGGTGCCTAAATCCAAAAACAGCACGGTTTCTTCTTCCCGGCCCAAATTGCTGACAACGATCCCAGCTACAATATCAGCCCCCACAAATCCGGAAACTGATGGCAGGCAACATAAACTCGCAAAAGGTGATACCTTAAGTTCCAGGTTATCTGCCGCTAATACTTGTCCCTGTCGAAATACCGGATGATACGGTGCCCTTCCCATCGGCACAGGACTGACTCCCAGCAGCAGGTGCATCATTACCGTATTTGCTGCCACCGCGATTTTGTAAATATACTGGGAATCTATCCCGCTTTGACAGCAGAGATCCGAAATCAATCCGTTGAGGCAGTCAATAATTAGACTATTCAGCTTATCGAGATTGTTCAAACCCTTGCCGGCGTACTGAATTCTGCTAAGGACGTCCAGACCATATTGGGTTTGAGGATTTAGGGCCGAAGCTATCGCCAATTCTTTGCCATCAGCAAGGTTATGAAGCGAAGCTACAACGGTGGTAGTGCCAATATCGACTGCGATACCGAAACAATTTGCTGTGGTATCACCATGCTCCAAGCCAATAAGCTTGTTATCGGCGACGATTGCGGTTGTATCATCCGGCTTGAACCTGGCAATCAAACGGAGAACATCAAGCGAGTCTGGAACAGATTGTTTTATGTTCAATTGCTGTAGGATATTCTCAAGTAATGATGGTTTTTGTCCATTCTGTACCATGGTCAATAGGTGTTTGCTTACTTCGACTTCTATCTTGAAATCAGCAAGCATACCTTTTTCCAGTATCCTGAGATCTTTGGCGGCATTTTCTACCGACAATATAACCTCGCCCTGCACCAGACAATGACAGGCTAGACGAATCCCTTTATTGAGATCCCGGGATGACAATAATTCCACTTCTTCGGGTCCGGGAGGCAGACATTTTCCGCCAATAATCCGGACCCGGCACTTGCCGCAGGTGCCATTACCTGCACATGAGCTTTCCAGTTCAATACCGGCACTATCCAATATATCCATAAGCAGTTGCAGTTCGCCATTGCTGTTGCAGACTACATGTACCCCATTCCGATCATTAAGCTGTTCAGTCAAAGCATAATACCTCCCGGTTCAGGTAATCAAAGTCGTGTACTGCTGATACCATTGCCTGGAGGTTGGCCAGCGGGGTGGCGGTGCTGATTCCACAGGCAGGTGACAATACCGCCACGCCTTTTTGCAGGCAGTTCAAGGCAACGGCTTTGACCCGGTCGGGCTGACCATTTTGCAGCAGCAAGGTGCTGACATTGCCGACAATTATTTTGTTATCCAATGCAGCTTTAAGCTTGGTTATACTGGTCGTTGAATCTATGCTTATCGCTTTTGTTTTCAACTGGTTGATTTCCGCGAATATGCTCGACAAGCGGCCGCAGATATGTACCATACTGGCTTGATAACTGCCTTCTAAATCAGCCAGGATGAGGTTTATATAGGGCAGGGCAAACTCCCTGAAGCGATGTGGCCCCAATATTTCTCCGGTTCCGCTGGGGTCGGCTATATTTATAATCTGGGCCCCGGCATTAAGCAGGCTCCTGCCAAAGACAATCAGATTATCAGTAATAAAGGATAAAATTTCGTGGACTATTTCCGGTTGTTTGCCCATGGCTTTAAAAAAGCTCATGGGCTCGATAAGTGAACTGGCCAGGCTGACTGGCCCGGTTAGATTAACAATTACCGGCATATCAGGATTTTGGGTGGTCAAAATTCCGACTGCTTCAGCAAGCACAGCGCTTCTTCCGCCTTCCAGTCTTATTTCAGACAGGCGTGGCCAATCCTCAAGCTTCAGCAGGGGGTATTCAATTACCCGTGGTTCATTTTCCAGAGAGCCCAGGACAATCTTTGCGCCCATGGCCTCGGCTTCCACGGTCATACAAAAAGGCACTCCCAAATTCTCTATCCCGGTCAAATTATGTACTCCCAGGGCCAGCCTGGCCATCTCCCGGGGATTACGATGAGCTTCCGGCCACATGCTGCCTACTTGCTGCATAACATCGGTAGTGACCATATTCATCATGCCGCCCGGACAAATACAGGGGGGGCGGTCAACGATTTCCCCTTTTAGGGCTTTGATTAATCTATCTTTGGCTGTATACACCTATATAGCCACCCTTTTCTCAGATAATAAGCGTTTGGCATCTTTCACAGCTCCGATAGCATTTTCCGAGTAAGCATCGGCACCGATGCGGTTTGCAAATGCCTGGGATATGGGACCCCCACCGATCATAACCAATACCTGTTCCCGCAAACCTTCTTTTTTGAGCAATTCGATAACATCAGCCATTCTATCCATAGTGGTAGACATCAAGGTAGAGAGACAGACTATGTCGGCACCAACCTCTTTGACTTTGCTGATAAAATCCACTGCAGGAACATCGCGCCCCAGATCATATATCTCAAAGTCAGCAACCTCCAGCATAAGCTTGACCAGATTCTTGCCTATGTCATGGGTATCACCCTCGACTACGCCAATAACTACCTTCTGCTTGCTCTCCGCCGTATTTCTCTGGATATGGGGACTGAGCACATCCAGGCCCGCATACATGGCATCCGAGCACAATAAAAGCTCCGGCACGAAATATTCCTCTTGTTCATATAAAAAACCGGCCTCATTCATCCCAACCACAAGTCCCTGGTTTATAGCGGTCAATGCATCAATCTTGTTTTCCAAAGCCTCATACGAAGCCTGTACCGCCAACTCTTCATCCATTTCCCTGACCCCTTCGGCCAGACGATCCAATATCTCCTGCTGGGAATCCAATTTATAACACCTCCAAATGTACTAATTGTCCCATCTATCTGGCTCAATTGGATATTTTCCGTATATCCTGGCCGCATCCATAAGGGCTATGATATTTTCCGGTGGTGTATCGAGAGCAATACCACAACCGGATGATAATATATAGCCTTTGGGGCTATCGTAGGTCTTGCGCAGACACTCTTTGGATTCAGCATATACCTGTTCCCGGTTACCTTTCATTAAGGTATCGATCGGTTTAACATTACCTGCCAGACATGCCTTGTCCCCAACCATGTTTTTGGCCTCTTCCAGATCTATAACATTGTCCAGGCTTAGAATAGTCGCCCCGAGTTCAACCATTTCAGGCCATATCCGACTGCTGTTGCCGCAAATATGCAACATCGGACCGCTACCACAACGCTCTTTGATGCGATCCGCATAGATTTTCAGATAGGGCTGGGCAAATTCCCTAAACTGCTTGGTACTGATCAAGGTTCCAGACGCAGTAGGTTCTGATATGCTGGGTTTGAGGCCCAGTTCGCAAACTGCATCAATATAGCGCAAAGCACTTTCGGTAACCAGTTTCAATAGACGATGTGCCATTTCCGTATTCTTGCGCAGGTCTTTTAGGAATCTTTCGGTTCCCCGTATTGACGCGGCTGCTGTAAAGGGACCTCCCACCGAGCTTCCAACTCCTACTTCATCTCCGATGGCATCTTTTATTATTTGCAGAGCTTCGAGATACAAAGGCAACCTGCCATCCTTATGAGGGTCAACTGGAGCCAGTCGTTCAAAATCATTCCAATCCGTTAAAACCGGTTCAGATACATACGGCATTCCATCCTGGGGAAAGGTCAATTTGGTACCCATTGCCTCGGCGATTCCAAAAAGGCCCGGCCCTATACCGGCCGAATCGGTACGATAGGTTTGGAAAGCCTTGATCTGTGCTTCTGCCATCAATCGGGCCGAATGACTGTAGCTTGATACGGTCGCACCAATCAAACGGCAAGCATGTTCGCCAACCAACGGCATGCAAGGAATCCGGTCGTACGCCTTGCCTGCGGCAAAAGCGGCCATCCTTTCTTTGGGTGTCATTTCATCCTTGGGTATAGCGTTCATTTGATACACCTCTAATCCATAAAACTATAAATATAAGTACTATAATACAATATATTATTATATAAAGTATAACTAATTATTGTATTTTAGTCCCTTAATCCCAAAGATCTTCGCAAACTGGAAAGTAAATTAAGCAACAGAAACCTCTATTTCAGCCAGACTGGGAATGATAAAAAGCGCTTTTGTCTTAAGCCCTGTAGTGATGACGGCTTTCCCGAGTTTCGTAAGATAGTATTTGTGGGTTCGCACAACTTTTTGATCTGGCCATGAAGCAAAAGTCGCTTCAATATCCTGGAGACGGAAACCGGGCTCAAGTCGGGGATAAATTACGGGTCATCCAGAACTCTTTACCCCAGCAGCTTAAGGTGGTTTGAAGCCTACACCGGCAAGCCGACTCCGAGGGGCCCTCCCTCATCTTCTGTACAGCACCACACTATCTAAAGTGTGCTGATCTATTATTAAAATCGTTTTTCTGGCTATCCGGCATTTTTATATTGCTGGTCTTACTGGCTATCATTTTGTATCTAATCTGGCGCGGGGGACCTTATATCAGCAGCCAGTTTATAGTGGGCAGCCCGGCTGGAACTCCGCTGGGAAGTGAAGGGGGAATATTTCCGGCGATAAAAGGAACCCTGTGGTTGGTTCTGCTGGCCCTGGTTTTCTCCATAGTGCCGGGGCTGTTAACAGCAGTCTATCTGAGTGAATACGGGTGTAACGGGCGATTAGCGGAGATGGTAAGCCTGCTGGTACAGAGCATGTCCGGAGTACCATCCAGGAGTAATACCCGGGGTTCTTTCAGGCCCGTCGTATTGCAGATGAGACTGTATTTATGTTTGTATATGCTGAATTTAACAATAAATATAAAGGTGATGTTACTGCAAAAAGTTATAAATATGCATTAGAGTGCATATTTATACCGCTCGCAGTCTACGCATGGGCAACACTTGCGGCTTGTCTCGCGAGGGGTACTGCGCTAATCTCCCATCCTGGTCACAACCTTAATAGTGACACCCGCAGGGTGGAACACCAGTAGTACCCGCAGGGTGATAGCGCTCTCGCGACATCCTGTCAATCCCCAATTTTCCGCCCTAACGGAATATGATAAGGAAGAACACTATTATCGCAAAGTATTGAATGTTACCAATCTCAAGCCGGGAGATAAAGTATTGGCGCATATTATTGGATTGGCCAACGGACAAGGGCTGGGGGTTAAGGATACAGGTCCACTACGTCCCTTCGACGCCATCTTGCAATATAACTGTCTGTATGATAGCGTATAATAAATAATCATTTAAACTAAATTAAACGGGCAGCTGATTAAAAACCTTATAGGAGGGAGTGGTGCGCTCCATCTTGATTAAGGATAGGATAATAATTTTTATAAAAAAGGGGAATGGGTTAACAGTGAAAAAATTTATATGTTTGGTATTGTCATTGGTTTTGGTATTTAGTCTGGCTGGTTGTGGAGCCAAAACAGATACAAATAAAGATAATGGTGATGTTAAATCAACTGGTTATGTGGGACAGGATTGGTCATCCGAATATTATGATGAGTCAATGAAGGGAACGACTTTAAATCTTTATGGTGTAACCGATAATGTAAGACCGATTGTTGATGTTTTTCAGGAAGATACCGGTATAAAAGTTGAACATCTTACGATGCAAAATGGAGAGATTCTGCAGAGATTGGAGAACGAAGGCAAATCAGGTGTTTCCATTGCTGATTTGTGGTTTACAGGTGGTGCGGATACATTTATCAATGCATCCCAGAAAGACCTTTTGCTTCCTTATAAATCTCCCAGCGGAGAAGTTCTGGATGCTGCCATGAAAGATGCTGATGGATACTGGCATGGTACCTCCCTTACGCTCGTTAACTGGGTAGTTAATAAAGATCTGATTGCCCAAAAAGGCTTGAAAATGCCGGAAACCTGGGATGATTTGCTGCAGTCTGGTCTGAAAGGTGAAGTATCCATGCCCAATCCCGCTTCTTCAGGTACGGCTTATAATGTGGTTACCGCCATGCTGGAGGTTAAAGGAGAAGATAAGGGATGGAATTATCTGGATAAACTAATTGACCAGGTTCCATTCTTTACCCCGCGCGGCAGTGATCCCGCGAATCTAGTGGTACAGGGAGAAGCAATAGTAGGGATAAATGCCAGCAATGGAGATAGAGACCTGGAAGCAAATAATCCTCATGTTGCCCTGGTATATCCCACAGACGGAACAGGTTGGTGGCCGCAGCCGGTAGCTATTGTTAAAGGTACCAAGAACGAAGATGCGGCTAAAGTGTTTATTGACTGGATACTTTCCAAAAGAGGCATGGAAACCATTGCCAAAGAAAGAAATGCAGCCGTGGCCAGAACCGATGTGGAGCGACCGGAAGGTATTATAGATATTAATACAGTTAAGCTTTTTGCGACAGATTTCAAAGCAAATGCTGAAAAAAGGGATACTATACTGGCTAAGTGGTCTGAATACGTCACTGCAGCCGGTAAATAGTCGATAATGCTTTAATAGAGAGCCAGAGTAGCGCAGTTATTCTGGCTCTTTATTCTTGTTTGATATCTGGTTGAATTAGAAAAACGCTGTAAATTAAGGAATTATGATAATGCAAAGCAGACCAAGTTTTATATTCAAGCTTTTCTATATATTGATATCGCTTACTATCATCTATTTCGTATTATTGCCCATCGTAAGTGTGTTTGTTTATGGACTGTTATCGGGCAGCAGTGCTGATTTGTCCAATCAAATACTGCCCCAGGTATGGAAATATATGAAGAATAGCCTGCAGGTGGCCTTGTTTGTAACGATAGTGTCGACTTCATTCGGCTTGCTGGCATCCATTACATTGTGGCGCGTGAAGTTCTGGGGCCGTAAGCTGATGCGGGTATTAGTGCTTATGCCCTTGATCAGCCCGCCCTTTGTAGGAACGGTGGCCTTTATCATGTTATTTGGCAAAAGGGGCCTTATTACTCATTCACTCCTGGGCCTGGAGATTAGCCCCTATGGGTTCCATGGGATTGTAACCATGCAATCCATCGGACTGGCTACTTTGGCTTATTTGCTTATATCCAGTGCAATCAGAAAAACGGATGTTTCCCTGGAAGAAGCTGCAAGGAATCTGGGGGCATCGGAAAAGAAGGTTTTCTTGACTATAACCTTGCCGTTAATGATACCTGAAATAACCGTAGCAGCCATGCTGGTTTTTTTGACTTCAATGGCGGATTTTGCAACGCCGATAATTATTGGGGGCGCCTACCAAACCCTGGCCTCGGATTTATATATTCAGATTACCGGCTTGTATAATGTGCAGATGGCTTCAATTACCGGCATCTTTCTCTTTATTCCCTGTTTTGCCGCCTTTTTTATTCAGCGTTATTATTCCGGTAAAAATCTGGTCTACAGCCAGTACGTTACTCCTGAAATGATTGAATACCGGCAGGTGAAACCGATTATAAAATTCATGCTGATTGGATTAAGCAGTCTGTTTGTTATATTTGTGGTTTTTCAATATGCATTTATTGTTATAGGTGCATTTACCGAACATTGGGGCTACAATTATGCCTTTACCCTGCGGCATTTGGAAAATATTCTAAACAAAAACCTGGCTTCATTTGTAAATAGTGTTAAATTGGCCGTTACAGTCGGTTTTATTTCCTCTTTGCTGGGAGTTTTGCTGGCTTATATTATAAAAACGAAGGATTATCCCCTTACCAGGCAGCTCGATTTGGTGGTAACTTTACCGGCCGCTACGCCAGGAATACTGCTGGGTATCGGTTATCTGGTGACTTTCAGATATCCCCTGCTGGGTATCGGCAAATATGTTTTAACTGGCTTTGAACCGGTAATTCTGCTTGGTACCGGCATTATAATTTATTTAATTTGTATTTACCGCTACATATATATTGGGATGAAAGCAGGCTACGCTTTGATGGAACATGTAAATCCCAATCTGGAACTGGCCGCGATTAATCTGGGTGCGAGTGAGCGCAGGGTCTTTTTCGATATCATGTTCCCCCTGCTGAAACCGGCATTTAATGCCGCCTTTTTGAAGAATTTCACTTCCACCATGACAACATTGGGGGCAATCGTTTTTTTGTTATTGCCCAAGAATAAAGTAGCGGTGCAGCAAATCTTTCAAATAATGACCAGCAGTGAAATCGGTGCAGCCGCCATGATGGCTTTATTGCTTTCATTGCTGTCACTTGTTTTCCTGGCTGCATTTCAACTGCTCCTTAATTATGAAGAAATATTCAAACGTTTAAGGGAGGCCCGGCAATGGGTATCGAGCTTAAGGAAATAACTCAGAAATACGGTGATTTAATCGCAGTCAATAATGCCAATTTATTTATTGAAGATGGGGAAATGATTGCTCTCCTGGGACCTTCCGGGTGTGGCAAAACAACTTTGCTGAAAACAATTGCCGGGCTGCTTCCATTGCATCAGGGGTCAATCTTGTCCAATGAGAAGGATATAAGCAAACTGCCGCCTCAGGCCAGAAATGCCGCTATGGTTTTTCAAAACTACGCTTTATTTCCGCATATGACAGTAGCAGAAAATGTTGCTTACGGGCTCAAAATAAACAAATGTGAACCATCGCTAATTAAAAAAAAGGTTGAAGAAATACTGGACAAAGTTGAGCTGCCGGGATTAAATCAGCGAAAAATCAGTGAATTAAGCGGGGGGCAGCAACAACGAGTTGCTTTAGCCCGAGCCCTGGTTATTGAGCCTGCCATGCTGCTGTTTGATGAGCCATTAAGCAATCTGGATCAGAATTTACGGGTTTCAATGCGGCGAATGATACGCAAGATTCAACAGGAATACAGGATTACCAGTATATACGTTACCCATGATCAAGAAGAAGCCATGTCCATTTCGGACCGAATTGTGGTAATGAAAGATGGTGTTATCCAGCAAATAGGCCTGCCCGGCGAAGTCTATCTGAAACCTCGGAACAGATTTGTGGCGGAATTTATGGGAACGGCCAACCTTTTGGAATTGAATGAACACGATAGGATTATTCAGCTGCTGGAATGCGGAAAGTGGGCAAGTTCCAGAGATAATTGCCCGGTCGGCGCGTCAAATAACAGGCAAAAGCGTTGTCTGCTATTCAGGCCGGAAGATGTTGAAGTTGGCGCAGAGGGCAGATTCGAAGGGACTGTCATCTGGCATGAAACGATTGGCTCCGTAACCCGGGTAACCATTGACTTTGCAGGCAATGAGATTATTGCCGAAATTAGAAATTACTATAAAAGCGGCATCAATTGCACAACCGGAGAAAAAATCCGCTTTAATATAGATTTAGCTGGTGACAGCCACATTGTTCCGAATTAGGGACAGGTTCATTGTCCCCCAGGGAGATGCGGATAGGGACATGGCACCAGGTTCGCTCTCCCGGCAATTGATACCAGGCTATGGACAATATATGACTATACTCTGGCTCTGTTCTTTATAAAAAACTTGTTGAGTTTAAAATATGCGCAGGCAAAGAATGTTCCCACTGGTGCTTAAGAAAGGGTGTGTTAATTATGAAATGCGGTTAATACCTGTAAAAACAATTGCAGGTACACAGAAACAGGTGAGATTGCACAAAAAAGTATTGGAGAGGGGAATATAATGATGAAAAATTGGAAGCTGTTAATACTGGCAATGATGCTGGTAATGGCTCTTGCCCTGACCGGGTGCGGCAAGACCGAGCCCGCAGAGCAGGGAAAAACGGATGAAAAACCTTTTGCCGGGACTACCCTGGAGCTATTGGTAGCCTATGGGGGAGCAGACAAGTCTTTTGATGCTTTTACAGAAGCCACTGGTATCAAAATAGAGTGGCTGGAGATGTCAACCGGCTCCGCTTTGGCCAAGCTGCAGGCTGAAGATGGAAAAACTACCGCAGACATTTGGTTTGGCGGCGGGGTAGATAGCTATCTTAATGCCAGGGATTTGGGATATCTGGAAGCATATAAATCTCCGGAACTTTCCGCGATTGATCCTCAATATGTGGATAAAGATGGCTATTTTTCAGGTTTAGCCCTTGTGCCAGCAGGTTTTATTGTTAACGAAGATATTCTAAAAGAAAAGGGCCTGGAAGCCCCCAAGACCTGGGAAGACTTGGCTGATCCTAAATATCGCGGCGAAATAAGCATGCCCAATCCAGCTATTTCAGGTACCAGCTACGCTATTGTAAGCGGCTTGATTCAAGCCTGGGGTGAAGAAAAAGCTTGGAAGTATTTCGAAGCATTTGACAGTAATATTGATTTTTATGCCAAAGGCGGCGGGGAACCTCTTGAAAAGGTAGGGGCCGGCGAATTCGCCGTTGGTGTTGTAGCCATTACTGGAGGAACCTTCAATGTAGGAGAAACCAGACCAACCAGGGTGGTATATCCGCAAGATTTGATTCCCTGGACACCGGCACCTATTGCTATATTTAAAAATACAAAAAATCTCGATGCTGCTAAGGCTCTTATCGACTGGTACCTTTCCTATGACGGACAAAATATTTTAAGGGAAGCCGATGCCAGAATAATGGCCAGAAGTGATGTGGATGCACCTGAAATCATGAGCGGTTTGGATAAAAGCAAACTGGTTAAATTTGATCTGGAGCGTATGGGAAAAGAACGAGTAGTAATTCTGGAAAAATGGAAAGGCCTTGTTGGCGAAAAATAATCAGGGAGGTTCCATTATTGTCAGGATAGGAAATCCGCAGGATTTGATTTTGGGGATACCGACTGTTTATTATATTGTGGAGTACAGGGGAAGAGAGATAAGTCATTCATGCGATGTCCAAGGAATATGACGTTACTGAAAAATAAAATCATATGGAAGGGAAGAGGGAATAAAAGCCCTCTTTCCTTCGATGTATTAATCGATAGGGTTATACTTTTTCTGGTAGTAGGGAGTCTGCTCCTCTTTATCCTGTATCCTATTTTCATGGTTATTTCCACCAGTGTTTATCGGCATGGTGTTTTTTCGCTCGATAATTATCGGGATTTATTAAGCCCGGGGAATTTGAAATTAATCAAGAACAGTCTTTTCGTTTCCACATTATCCTCGGTACTGGGGACTTTTTTTGCGCTATGTATTGCTCTTTATACCTTCCTGCAAAAAGAAAGGATAAGAGCATTAATTTATCGTCTCTTGATGATTACCTTGATTTCCCCTCCTTTTGTGTCAGCTCTAGCACTTATAATGCTGTTTGGCAGGAGGGGGCTTATTACTTATAATCTTTTAGGATTAAGTGTTAATCCTTATGGATGGCAGGGAATTGTTCTTCTCCAAACCCTGGGTTTGATTTCTCTGGCTGCAATTATGTTGATATCTACCTTGAACGCAATTGACAAACGCTTGATTCTGGCCTCCAGAGACCTTGGTGCAGGTACGCTTCAAACCCTGCACAGGGTTATTCTTCCGTCTATCTATCCCGCTATCTTGTCGGTTTTATTTTTGCTGTTTACGATAAATATGGCGGATTTCGGGACACCTATTATTATTGGCGGAAAATACAAGGTTCTGGCCACTGAAGCCTATATGACGATTTTTTCCGCAGCAGATTTGGGCAAGGCAGCAGCCATGTCGGTGCTGTTGATTCCGCCGGCTATTATTGCCTTCTATTTTTATCGAAAAAATTTGGAGAAAAACAATTCCCTGGCAGATGGAGTAAAAGCTCTGGGAGGAGAAGGCTTGGATTTTAGATTGCCGCTTTTTATCAGGATTGCTCTGGGAATAATAACCGGATTGTTCTTTTTCCTCATGTTATTAAAATATGGAAATATATTTTTGTCAGCAGTAACCATAAATGTTTCAGGAAAATTGACCTTTACCTGGAAACATATCGAAGCATTCCAATTTGCTTATCTGCCGGCGGTTTATCGCAGTTTGCACATAGCGGTTATAGCAGGAATACTGGCTTCTGTTATTGGAATTCTTTTGTCCTATTACACTCATAGGCGGCAGCTGCCGCTGATGAAACCCATAGAATTTATCGCTTCTTTGCCCTATATAATACCAGGGATATTTTTTGGCTTGGGTTATATTGTTGGATTTAATAATCATCCCCTGTTGTTGACTGGAACAACCGCTATTTTGGTACTTAACTGTACCTTCAGACATATTTCGGTAGGAAATAAGGCAGCCAATGCCGCTTTCGAGAATCTCGACCGGCGCCTGGAAATGGCTGCCCGGGATTTAGGGGCATCGCCGGTAAGAATTTTAACCACGGTTATTTTCCCGCTGCTCAAATCAACCTTCCTGCTAAGTTTTATCAATACCTTTACCGCTTGTATGACCACGGTGGGGGCCATTATTTTCCTGGTTTCACCCCGAAATGTAGTTGCCAGTGTATTGATGTTTAAAGATATAACTAATGGACATTACGGTTTAGGTGCTGTTGTAGCCAGTGTTCTGATTATTGTTACGGTAGCGGTTAATTTAGCAGCCATAAAATATCTGGGTCGGGAAGGGGGCAAACAATATGTTGCTTGAACTCAAAGGAATAACCAAATTGTTTGATAAAGACAATGGCATAAGGGATTTTTATTTAACGGTAGCGGAAAGAGAATTCATCACCCTGTTAGGGCCATCCGGTTGTGGAAAAACCACCACCCTGAATCTTATCGGAGGTTTTCTGCAGCCAGACCGAGGAGAAATATGGATCGAGGGGAGAGATATTACTCATTTGCCGCCGGAGAAGCGGCCTGTTTCCACCGTGTTTCAAAGCTATGCTCTTTTTCCTCACCTGAATGTGCTGGAAAACGTGGCCTATGGAATTCGTTTTTATAGAAAAGAAAAAAAGAAACAGGCATTAAGCCTGGCCCGGGAGTATATAAATATTGTTCGCCTGGAGGGATATGAAAAAAGCAAAGTTGGCAATCTCAGCGGCGGTCAGCAGCAGAGAGTGGCTCTGGCCAGGGCGATGGCCACGAATCCCAGGATACTGCTGTTGGATGAACCATTAAGTAATTTGGATGCCAGTTTACGTCAAAGTCTCCGCGAAGAGTTAAAAAGTTTGCAGCGGCAATTGGGTATTACGATGATCTTCGTAACACACGACCAATCTGAAGCATTAAGTCTTTCGGATAGAATAGTCGTAATGGATAAAGGATATGCCATCCAGATTGGAACCCCGCGGGAGATATATTTCTACCCCATAAGTGATTATGTGGCCGGTTTTATAGGAAAATCGAACATTTTAACCCGGGTAGGGGAGACTATTATGGTTCGACCGGAAGATATTAAAATGGCAAAAAATGCTCAAGGCGATTATACCATATCATCTATTATCTTCATGGGTCAGCATACCGAATACATCATTTCAGCTGAAGATACCACCCTGGAGGTAGTTGTCGTGGGCAAAGAAAACAGTAAATTCATGCAGGGCGATCGCGTCAATGTGACCATCACCCATCAGTTGGGACAGACGGGACAGGGGGACAGGTTTGTTGTCCCAGAATTAAAATAGGAGCTTAAAAAGTCTCATGACAACAAAACCAGGTTTTGTTGCGGCATTTACATTTTTTTAAAAGTCAAAACCCGTCCCCGCTTGATGGGGAGGATTATTCTGTAAGGAAGGATGATAATAATGATTATTGATACCCATATTCACGCCTATCCAACTTCGGACGATAGTAAGATGACATTGGCGGAAATCGTTGCCCAGGCCAGGATTATTGGTCTGGATGGCATCTGCATAACCGATCATGATAGCAAGGAAATAATGACCAGGGCGCATGAGTACAGGAAACAGATGGGTTATCCAATCTTTGTTGGTGCGGAGGTTTTTACTTGGGAAGGTGATGTGATTGTATTTGGTCTGGAACGCCTTCCCGAAGAAAGAGTATCGGCCCGTTATCTGCTGGATTTGGTTAATAAAGCAAACGGCGTAGCGATAAGTGCTCATCCGTTCAGACAGAACAACCGGGGTATGGGCAATTCTATCCGGGAGCATAAAGACCTTCATGGGGTTGAAGCCTTTAATGGCAGTACCGACCATGCCAACAATATGAAAGCCTATGATTTGGCCATGGAACTGGGCATCCCGGTTTTTGGAGCCAGTGATGCTCATAACACGGAGGCACTGGGCAAGTTTGCCACCGTATTCCCGAATGGACTAAGAGATGAAAAAGATTTGATTGAGGCTATCAAAATGGGCAAAGTATACCCTGTAGCCTATAACCATTCCGCGGATGTAAAATGGACAGTTATCCCGCCAATTGGATAGGAGGGCCAAGGGGCTCTGAATCACCAATATTTAGGCAAAGCTTCCCCCCAAAAGTCGCATTATAAAAAATATTTTGATAGAAAGAAATTTCGTAATGATGAGGCAGTGCGGAGTTGAAGATTTTTTAAGAAGGCTCTTCCACAAAACATAACTTAAACTAATTACATTTTTTTATTTTTGCAGGAAAGAGCTCGTTTTTCGTTGAATAAGACAATTATCAGATAGAATAACGGGCAATTTGTCCTACTTTTTCCAAAGGATTCTATTACAAACATAGGTATTTAGCCTTTTTTTGCACTTTCATCATAGCATTCATCATAGCATTCATCACCAAGCTTTTATTAAAACATCGCTCCCGGTGTAATAACCTTTCAAAGAATTTAATAATCCTTAAAAGAACTAAAAAGCGGGGACTTTAATATGGAAAATAAAGACAAGCCATCGATGGCTTTGCTGAATGAGATTACGAAATTGCAAAAAGAGTTAGAACAGGCCAGGGAAAACTGTCAAAACCTGCTCAGGGAACAGGCCCAGTACCAAGAGCTAGAAAAAGCCCTGCAGGATTCCAGGCAGCAATTAAGAAACATAATCGATTTCCTGCCTGATGCTACCTTTGTGGTAGATAAACAGGGGAAAGTCTTTTCCTGGAACCGAGCCATGGAGGATTTGACTAGAGTAAAAGCAGAAGATATTATCGGAAAAGATAATTATGCCTACAGCCTTCCCTTTTACGGTGAACGCAGGCCCGTGCTGATTGACCTAATTCTCAACCCAGAGATTTCGCTTTCCGGCCGATATGATTGCTTGAATAAAAAAGATGAAACCCTGACGGCGGAAGCCTTTTGCCCCCATATTGGTGAGTCTGGCATTTTTGTGCGTATTTCCGCTTCCCCGCTCTATGATTATTCCGGTTCAAAAGCCGGAGCCATTGAGTCTTTTCGCGATATAAGTGATTTCCGCCAAACCCTGGAGGCCTTGCGGGACAGCGAAGCCCGTTTCCGCGGGCTGGCCGAATCATCTCCCGCCCTGATATTTGTCCTGCAAAACAACCGCTTGCGTTATGTCAATCCCCGATTTTCCGCCCTAACTGAATACGATGAAGAAGAGTACCTGGATATGGATTTTGGAGATTTTATTCATCCTGATTTCCGGGACTCGGTTATAAATAAAGCACTGGCCTGGCAAAGTGGGGAAAGCGAATTTGAAAAGTATGAAATGAAACTGCTAACCCGGAGCGGGAAAGAAATCTGGGTGGAAATATATGCCAACCCCATTCAATATGAAGGACAGCCGGCCCTTATCGGTTCCCTCTTTGATATCAGCGAACGCAAGCACTTTGAGGAGGCCCTGCGCCAGTCCGAAGTTCTTTACCGCACCATTTTTGAGACCACGGGAACGGCCATGATGATTTTTGATAAAGATTTAATGATATCCCTGGTTAACAGTGAGTTTGAAGAACTTTCCGGTTATAGCAAAGAAGAGATTGAAAAGAAAATGAAATGGCCTGTTTTCGTACACCCGGACGACCGGGAACGAATGATAGGATATCATCAACAACGGAGAATCGACCCGGAGCTTGGTCCTTCCCACTATGAATTTAAACTGCTGGACAAAGAACAAAAAATCAAAGATATCTTCATCACGGTAGATTTGATTCCTGGAACCAGCGACTCCGTAGTTTCCTTCATGGACATCACCGAGCGCAAAAAAGCCGAAGCCCAGGTCAAGTATTTAAGCTTTAATGATAAACTAACCGGACTATATAACCGGGCCTTTTTCGAAGAAGAATTAAGCCGCCTCGACACGGAAAGACAATTGCCCCTGAGCCTGATTATGGGTGATGTCAACGGCTTGAAGCTCATCAACGATGCCCTGGGACATGAAAGTGGCGACCGGCTATTGCGAAAGGCCGCGGAAATACTTAGAAATTCCTGTCGCAAAGAGGATATAATAGCTCGCTGGGGGGGGGACGAGTTTATAATATTGCTGCCTAAAACCAAGGCCCATTGTGCGGAAATAATATGTGAGCGAATTCAAGAAAAATCCCAAAGCAGCAGCGATTTTCCCATTCCCATAAGCATCTCCCTGGGGACTGCCAGCAAAAATGACCGCCTGCAGGATGTACAAACTATTATTAAGGAAGCAGAAGATAAGATGTACCGCAATAAATTACTGGAGAGCAAGAGTGCCCGTAGCTCCTTCCTGCTTTCCTTGCAGCAGACCCTCTGGGCCAAAAGCCACGAAACGGAAGAACATTGCCAGCAGGTAAAAGAGCTGGCCGAACAATTAGGTGCCAGGCTGGGCTTACCCGAGAGCGATTTAGACGATCTCAGGCTTCTGGCCGTCTTGCATGATGTGGGGAACATCGCCATTCCCAATGAAATCCTGAGTAAACCTGCTCCGCTTTCCCCGGATGAATGGGAAGTAGTTAAAAAACATCCCGAAACCGGTTACCGCATTGCTTTAACCCTACCCGAACTCGCACCCATTGCCGGAGCCATCCTGGCCCATCATGAACGCTGGGATGGCAAGGGTTACCCCCTGGGCTTAAAAGCAGAAGAAATACCCCTTATCTCTCGCATCCTGGCCATAATTGACGCCTTTGATGTTATGACTTCGGGTCGTCCTTATAAAAAAGCCATGAGTATTGCCGAAGCCCGCGAAGAAATAAGAAAATGTGCCGGTACCCAATTCGACCCCGAGTTGGTTAAAACTTTTTGCAAACTGATGTAATTTTGCTCCCTGCAGTCGCTATTAAGTTAATAAGAAAATTTGGGTTTAGACGCAGAAGGACGCTGACCCTTCGGGCGCAGCAACCTTAATAGCAACCGCAGGGAGCATCAGTGGTACCCGCAGGGTGATTAACGCTGATACTATCTTATAAAATCTTAATAAATCAGCGATAATCAGCGTCAAAAAAATTTGCACTTGTTGCTTCCCCTATTTTCATCGGTGGTTGTGGCCCCTGAACCATAGGTGGTTAGTAAGAAAAGTAAGGGGTGAGGGGTTGCGGTGTCAAAAGGACCGTCCCCTTGACACCGAGGGGAGGTGCTATTTGCAGGCAGCCGTTAGAATACCCGCAGCATGTGAGTGGTGCTGGTCTGCCACTTCGGATGTTCGATCTCGGTAGGAAACACCATTAAGGTGTATTTATTATCCAGCAATACTACTTTTACTTTTTCCCCCATACGAACATATTCACTATCGCAGATATTTTCAAAATCCATATTTTTAACTTGTTCTACATAGCTTTTATCTATAATTTCCTTTACTGAGGCTATATAGTCTTCCCCGGTACCTATTTGCAATTTTCCTCTAAACTGCCCATCATTTCCGGTGATGCGAAGTCCTGCTGCGGCTAGCGCCCCGATTATTCCTCGTCCACTACCATTTAATTCGAATAGATATAGGCCGGGCTTATTCTTGAATTTGAGTGTTTCATCCTTGCTTACCAATCCTTCTTTAACCCGGTAGGCATATTCGATCAGCTCATCAATATTTTCCATCAGCTCCGGGATAGCCACTACCAATCCGGCATTTGAATCAGGAGTGCCCGTGGATCTTACCAGTTTGCAGGCATAGTCAATAAAATCTGCCAGGTATTGCTCGTCAATGTCTGCCGAAAAACTGCGAGCGGTATTATGTTTTTTACAAGCTGTATCAGGATGAGGGTAAAGCCGGTGCCGGCTGGGAATGCTACATTTGCCCCAGCCATTTTCTTCTATGAATTTACCTAATAAAGAAGCGGTTTCTCCCGCTTTACCTCCATCAAGCTGCCGAGAGTCATCAATAGCTACAAAAATTTTCATTCGCGGCAACCTCCATCTTTTGAAATACTTGTTTTTTAACCATCTGTACAGCTATAGTATTTACACTGGGTATGATCCCCATAATCTAATAATGATGGCATTGCCAATAGTTCTAAATATACTCATTCCAATAACCTTAATAGCTTACCCAGGGAGTACCGGTTATGCCCGCAGGGCAAATGAACAACAGCTTCCGCTTGCAACCCTTATCAACAAAAGGGGTATTCGCAATAGAGTCAATAATTCTTCAGTTGCTTATTATTACAGCTATGCCAGGCTCCTCCCTGACGATAGACCAAAAGTATCCTTTTACCCTCAAGTAGAACGGTTTTAATTTTCTCACCAATTACCATTGTTTCGTGGTTAGCCAGTACCTGCCCGTCAATCGATTGTACTTCATCTATTTCTGTTTTCGAAATAATTTCTCCTACAGCAATTTTTTCTCCACTATTTCCCAACTGCATTCTCCCCTGGAACCTTCCATCGTTTCCAGTTATTCGCAATCCAATGCCGGCCAACGCCCCGATTATGCCCAGTCCGGTACCGCCGTGTTCCGAGATATGCAGGCCACAATGTTCTGCCGTCTTATAGGCTTCTGCCTTGGTTAATACTTCCTCTTTTGCCTTGTATCCAAAGCTCAGCAGTTCTTCCATGTTTTTTATATTCTCTTTTACGGCCACACATAATCCTGGATCCGAACCCGGTGCACTGGTCTCCTGGAGAAATTTGCCCGCGCAAGCAATGAATTCATCTAATTTGTCAACCCCCATAACGGCCTTAAAACACATGGCGCTGTTATGGGAAGTATACGGTATATCCGGATGCAATAATAACTGGTGCCGGGTTACCGCTTCAGTTTTCCCCCAGTTCCTGTCTTCAATGAGCCTGCGCAGTTCATTGGCAGATTGACCGGTAGCCCCAAGTTCCAGGCTGTCCGTATCGTCTATAGCAACATATATTTCCATCCAATAATTCCTCCCGATCTTCCAGGGTCGGACCTGAACATCGCCCTGCCCGTTGCCAATCAGCCCAACTACTCCCTGAAAATTCGGTATTCCATTGTTGTTGAGGCCATCGCCACGGGGGCGCCTTTCACTTATTTAGCTTGATCTGTTGAAAAAAAACCTTTATTTTCTTTATTTATTTACTGGGGACGAGCTATTCTCATCCCTTCACCAGCTATAATCCTGTCAACTACATCATCCGACAATTCCAGCCCGAAGAAATCCTTATAAAATGCTTTGGTCTCTGCCGCCATATCCAGGTCTAGAAATTTTTCCGGATACAGGGTCTTGGCCGTCCACAAAATTGCCAGGGGGGTTTCGGGCGAAGAAGGATGACCCCAGCGTGATATACCATTGGGTAACTGCCAGACCTTCTTGTTTTTTACCGCTTGCAAGGGTGACCATTGTTTATTGGTCAAGATATAATCAGCTACTCCCATTTCATTTACCAATATTACCTCAGGATTCCATAATAAAATCTGTTCCAGACTGGCAAAATACTTTCCCTCCAAGCTCTTCAAATCCTTATTTAAAGAAACATTATCAGCTCCGGTCGCCTCTAGCCAATCCGCCGAAAGACTCCCTTTTATATCAGTTCGGGTAGCTTCGTTAATGGAGTGGTAAACCTTTACCCGTTCTTCCTGGGGAATAGTTGCTACCCGCTTTTGCACGCGGTCGATGCAATTCTGATAATATTCATTGTATTTCTGGGCTTTATCCTCTGCCCCAATCACCAGGCCCATCATTTCTATGGCGTACTGCTGCCCTTTCATACTATTAAAATCTACTACCAGAAAGGGAATCTTGCTTTTGTTTAGTTTCTGAACTTCCGCTTCACTGCTGAAGCTGTCTTTCTTAACAAAAACTACATCGGGGTCAGTTTTTACCAATTCCTCAATATTTATTACCGCACTGCTCTTGGGTACCGGCAGGTCTTTTATCCCGGGATACATTTCCGTAAGGATAAGGTCTCTCTTAACCCCACCTACCACCGCCACCATTTTGTTTCCCTCACCAAACATGGCCAGAGCATAAGCTGATTCCGGGCAGAGGCAGGCGATCCGGCTTATTTGGACCGGGACTTTTACTTCTCGTCCTATACAATCCGTAATCATCCTGGTCTTAGTATCAGGTGGGGGCGGTGTTTCTCTGTTTCCCTCTTTACTGCAAGCACTGGATAACAGTAAACTCAATAGTAGGAATACAGTTAGCAAGCTACGCAAAGCAGTTTTATTATTATATTTTTCTATCATCTTAATTGTGTTCCCTTCTTCTTATTCTACCCCTCTATTTCATTTTTCCTCTTCTATAAAAGATATATCCCGCTCCGGCCACCAATACCACTCCGGCTATAGCTGCATAAACTGGAAAAGGACTCTTATCAGCTTCCTCTGTTTCTTTAAGCGGCGCTTTATCGGCGGATTCTGTTGGCTCCTTTACTGTCCTGTTCTCTTCGCTTTTTACCTCTTTATTATCCTCGCTTACCGTCTTGCCGCTATTTTCTGCTGCTGGCGCTTTATTCTCAGTCTCCGCAACCGGTTCCGTCGCTGCTTGGCTATCTCCAGAGCTTACTCCAGCATTATCTGTCAGATTGGCTGCTGGTTTTTTTACCTCAGCCGGATTTTTTTCAACCACCGGTTCACTCACCGGCTTTTCGACAGCCGCAGCCTTTCCTGCGGTAACGAAATTGACCGTTACCTCATGATCCAGACTGGTACCATTTTTCGCCTGCAACTGGGGTGAAATTCTTACCACATAGGCCGTTCCCGGATTAAGCTCTTCTAAAGGTCGCAGCGCAATATCCCTTCTTTTTTCGAATTCCAGCTGGTCATCAGCCATTATTACTTCAATCGGCACCTTGCTGCCATCAGCAGAGAACAGTGAAAAACAGGTTTTATTGGCCTCCCTTATCCCTAAAAATATTACATTCTTGTTAAAAGTAAGTTGTATGTCTCCCTTTACTGGAACATCCTTCTGTCCATCCGCAGGATTAGATGAGGCCAGTCCCAGCGGGACACCCTTGCCTCCGCCGCTACCATCGCCATCACCTTCTGCCATTGCCGGCAGCACCAATAGTGCACAAGCCAGCACCGCCAGCACTATAATGGTCCATAGGCTTGACTTGTTCTTCATTTTACTAATCACCAATAGCAACCCCCTTTAAATCTTCATGGCCAAATTTACCCAAAAACCCTGAAAATCAGATACCGCACTGGAGCTGATTTCCCCTTAAACTTACCTGTAAACCTATAAGATGCTTGGTACCCAAAAGTTTTGGTTTATTCATGGAAAAAATAATAATCCCCTTTCTATAATACCCCGGATTATAAAAGGGTCAATGGATAAATCATACCACAACTTGAAATAACTTTATTTCCCATTCCCGCATTCCACAGCGATAGGTAGCCCCACATCAATCTGATTTTTAGTGTTTGCACAGCTCATAAAAAAGGCGGCTAACGCCACCAAACTATTTTCGATTGAGTATTGGCTGGGAATAAGATAATAGATATCAACCTCGGTTTATGATTGTAGCAATCCCCGGCAGCATAAGTAGAGTTGTTTGTTAATCCTAAAAAATTATAATCTTCGTAGCAGGATTATCTCTTTAGGGAAAGAATAAGGTTTATCACAGGAATTGTTCGGATATAGATGCAAATATCACATTTAGAAAGGATATGTATAATGTCAAAATCATTGAAGAATATTTTTATCTACAGTTTTACTTTCTTGCTCCTGTTAATACTAACGGGAATTGCTACAGCTGCTCCGCAGCAAGAGGCAATCGTCACAGCATTCTATGATGTTAGCAGTAGTGATGCCAATCTTGTATATATAAACTATATGGCCAAACGGGACATTATCAGCGGATTCCCCGATGGCAGTTTTCATCCAAGTGAGGGTTTAACCCGAGCTCAAGCAGCAGTATTAGTAAGCAAGGTGTCAGGACAAAAAGCTAAGCCTGGCAACAGCAGCTTTAGTGATATAGACTCATCCCACTGGGCAGCAAATTATATTAATTCCGCAGTAGCAGCAAAATACATAGCTGGTTTCCCGGATGGCAGCTTTCATCCCGATGAAATCCTGACCAGGGCTCAGGGAATAAGCCTTCTTTTGCGTTTAAGCGAGCAGAGCCTAACCGAGGCCGAATTGCCCCAATTACAGGATGTAGACCCCAACCATTGGGCGGCAGCCGCTATAGCTACTGCCATAGCGGCAGGCATGATAGATACCGAAAACAATACCTTTAAACCCGACCAGGCATTTAACCGGGGAGACCTGACCCGGTCCTTGAGCCTGCTCTTAACCAAAGCCCCCGACTTGAACCGGCAGGAACTCACCGGTCAACTAATAATAAAAACCGGAACTGTAAAGCTTAAAAGAGATGGCAGTGAAAAAACTCAACCCCTAAACACAACTACTACGGTAAGAGCAGGAGATACCTTAATAACCGCCAATGATGGAGAAGCCGAAATAAACTATCCCGACGGAAGCGGTATACTATTGAAACCTAATAGTCAGCTTATAATTAAAACTGCCAGCGGCCGAGCCTATATAGTAAAAGGCGGAGAACCTGGAACGGCAGTAGACAAGCTGGAAATAGAACTGACTAGGGGCCAAGTGTTTGGCGCCCTGGCCAGTAAGTATACCGTCAGCAGCAAAGATATTGACGAAGAAAGCATAGCCGATAATAAATTCAGCAAAATAGCCAGTCGGGATAATCACTCTAAGCTGGCGGCGGCTCAATCAAGCCCCCAGCCCTGGTATAAAACCGCCGATAAGAAAAAAGACAAGATAAAAATAGCTATGCCCTGGGGAGTAACCGCTATCCATGGTAGCTTCTGGAGCAATCATACGAGCAGCAGCAGCGGCAGCATGAGCCTGTTACAGGGAGAAGCGAGCTTAACCAGCGGCGGTGTGACCCGAAACCTATCCCCCGGACAAAGTTCCGTGAGTGGTAGTGACAGCAGACCGCCATCGCTTCCCCACCTCATGAGCCCATCTGAAGCGCGCGGCTGGACTCAGCAGCGCAGCTGGTTAGGAGAACGCGCCGCTGAGATGCAGAGCCAGCAGGAAGCAGGCCAAACCGGCAGTGGGAGCCAAGAACAGGGGGCTGACCCCGGCCGTGACCTTCTGACCTATAAGCTTGACCAGGCCCTAGCCCAGGCAGAACAAACCGCTGCTGGCGCAGCCTCTGGAAGCAGTGGTGGGGGTGATAAACAAACCCCAGACTCATTTATAGACATGGAAAGCTTTCTTAAGATGGCCATTCCTTATATTACATTTGAGCAGGGAGAGGACCCTGGTTATATTGCCAAAAAACAGGGCTTCATAAAAGACGAACCCAGAGGAGAAGTTTATCGGGATGATATTCTTTATTCACTTTTGCGAATGACCTATGTCCCCATCCCCCCAGACGCTGATTTGCTACAACTGGCAAAAGAATATGGCATTATTTCTGAGAATGATAAAACCATACAGGAAGAAAACATTAAAATCACGGCAAATACTGCTCTTCAGATGATGATCAACGCGCGTAATGCCTGGTATGAAAGACTTGAGGCGGAAAAGCCCGCCGAACAATTGAACTTGATAAATTACTATATTTCAAACTCCACTTATACCTATCCTGAATTTATATTTTCTGATGACGGTCAGGTTCTATGGTATACAGAAAGAGGGGAGCTGAAAGCTATAACTGTATCAGACGCAAGCAAGTCTGATCAGGTTCCGAGTAACGGTTCTCCCAAAGAGGAGTACCCTGCCCAGGATGGCGAAAGCGCAATAAATATCTATGATAATTCCCAGGTTTTACGAGCTGTTTCCATTGAGCTTTCCAAACGCAGAAATTATGTTACTGATAAATATATTCTTTACCGGGAGAGCCCGGAAAAGCCATGGAAGCGTTTGATAGAATTCGACTTGTCTTTAACCCGGGATTATGAAATTATCGGCTTTACCGCAGATAATACAAAAATGATTGTGAAAACCAATTTCTATGATAATTATGCCAGCCTTTATCAAGTTGACCCAAAAACCATGAGCAGAGAATTGATCTACCATAATCCTCATGCTGATGTAGCCGTAGAACTGATCTCGGTACTTGCGGGCACTCCGGTTGTTAGCTTGAAAAATCCGGAAACAGGTGAACTTTTAACTGCTATATATATTGATGATAAAACCCGCTTGGTATGCTTAAGGGATGAAATGGCCAGCATCATGGATAATGTCCGGGCAGATTTGGGAGAAAACCAGTTCCCGGTGGCCATTAGTCCGGACTTTGACTATTTGGTATTGCTGCACCGGGATGACCGCGATTATGGCAGTTACAGGCTGTATAATGTTGAAAGCAGGAAGGATACCCTTCTTTTGTCATCGGATATACCGGTAAAGGATGTTGGGCATACCTATCCAGTATCTTTCAAAGCAAGTGATGGTCAAACCGTATTTGGATATCTGACCTTGCCACTGGGCAAAAGTCCGCGCAATCTACCATTAATAGTAAATGTCCATGGTGGACCTCAAGCCAGATATGTGTGGACCCCAAACGAATATGCCTTGTTGGTTTCAAACCTTGATATTGGGGTATTGTCTGTTGATTTCCGCTTTTCCATCGGATATGGTAACGAATACACCGATTCAGCCAGTCAAAATATGCTGCTAGCCCAACAAGATGTTTTCGAAAGTGTTAATTGGGCTATAAATAACGGCATTGCAGATCCTGAATGCATTGGAATTATGGGACACTCCTACGGAGGATATATTTCCTTTTATCAAGCAGCAGTTCATCCAGATGCCTACAAAGCGGTCATTTCTCTGATGGGCGTATGGGACTGGACGGATTTGGGGCTTGAATTAATAGAAGATGATCCTGTTCCAGATTATCATAGATGTTCTGCACCTGAACCTGGTACTGAGCTGGCCCAAGTATTGTCTCCGTCAAGCTACGCCGATAAACTCAAATCCCCAATTTTAATTATCTACGCCGGCCAAGATGATGCCGTATATCCCAGTCAAAATATAAGGGCCATCAAAGAGCTCACAGAAGCAGGGAATACGCCCCAGGTACTCTATCTACCTGATAGCGGCCATACCCCCGATACCTTAGAAAATATAACTGCAGTCTTTGAGGAAATAAAGAGTTTTTTAAATGAGCAAATGAAGGCTACCATGTCAGACGAATAACGGGTATAGACCCATAAATAATGTTTAAACAAATAAGAAACACCCTTTGGTTCTAACTTGTTGGCAATTTTGTTGGCAACTTTTTATTAATCTTTAAACAGATCAAGATAGTCTTTATAAGCATATTGACGATTTCTAGATGTCCCGCTTATATTAACTAATATCCCTACTTGTTCAAAAGAGTTGGTCAAACGATTTGCTGTTGAGTAATTGATATTAAACTCATCTTTGATATTATTGACAGTAATTATAGGGTTCTCGTAAAGGTATTCTAATAGTGGCAAAGAGTATGTACCTAACCCGTTGACTTTAGCTCTGTGGTCCTCTCTCATACGAATTATTAGCCTAGCTTTGTCGGTTGCTTCCTGAGAAACTTCATGAACACCGGTCAAGAAGAACTTCAGCCATTCTTCCCATGAATCATTGTCTCTTATAGATTGTAAGCGTTCATAATAGTATTTACGATGTTTCTTAAAGTAATAAGATAGATATAATAAAGGTCGCTTTAATACACCCATACTACATAACAAAAACGTGATTAATAACCGTCCCATACGACCATTTCCATCCAGAAAAGGGTGTATAGTCTCAAATTGAGCATGTGCCAGTCCTACTTTAATTAATAAAGGCATTTTTAGCTCATTATTATGTAAAAACAATTCGAGATCGCCCATTGCCTTATTCATATCATTTACCGGTGGTGGAACAAAAATAGCATCTTTAAGCATACATCCAGGCTCACCTATCCAATTTTGGCTAGTTCTAAATTCACCCGGATTCTTATTCGAACCGCGGGTATTATCGAGTAATCTAGCATGAATCTCTTTCATTAGTCTTAATGATAGGGGCAAAACTTGTAATCGCTCTAGACCATAATTAATAGCATTAATATAGTTTAATACTTCAGAAACGTCTTTAATTTGGCCCCTTTGATTTTTACTTTCATATTCAAGTACATCTACTAAAGATGCTTGTGTACCCTCTATCTGACTTGATAATACAGCTTCCTGTCTTATATACATTGTTACAAATAAATCGGGATTTGGTAAAATTTCTGTAATACCATCCAGTCTACCTAAGGCTCGATCTGCTTTAGACAATAATTCCTGTATTTCCCAGTCTATGTTTATAGGGTCTGGTGGTAACCTATTGGGAATAAAAGCTTTGTAACTCTCTATCTGACGAATATATGTTCCAGCCCGCATTTTAATTTACCCCTCTCTTATTTGCATGAAAACTAATAAAAAAGAGTTTGAAGTTCTTTATTTTCATTTTAAGCCTATTTTGAAAACAACGCAATCTTTATATTCATTGATGCAAATAAACCTATTTACAAATCGTTATAATCGGAATTTTATAAATTATTTATGAGATGATAACAAAGTGGTTCTAACTTGTGGGCAATTTTGTGGGCAAATGGCAAAATCCACTTAAAATATAAAACTAGCGGGGGCCTGCAACCCCCGCTATTACTTTACTTCTTATGGTGGGCGCGGAGGGTTTCGAACCCACGACTTCTACCGTGTGAAGGTAGCACTCTCCCGCTGAGTTACGCGCCCTTTATGTGATGAATTTTATCATTTTTTTCTTAGCAGTTCAATCAAGTGAAAAGCAGACTATTTACGATGGTCTGTTTCCTTTTCGGCCCAACGGCTATAATGGCAGCCTTCACCCCGGTTAGCTCTTCGATTTTAGCTACATAGGCCCGGGCGTTGACGGGTAAGTCCTCCATAGAGGAGGCTGCAGTTATATCCTCCTGCCAACCAGGCAATTCGATATATTCCGGCTCGCAGTCATCCAGAATCGTTATGTTGTTGGGGAATTCTGTAAGCAACTGCCCCTTATAGCGGTAGGCCACGCATATTTTTATCGTGGGGAAGCTATCCAAAACATCCAGTTTGGTTATGGCGAGGTCGGTCAGCCCATTTATCCGTACGGCATAGCGTAATATAACTGTATCCAACCAGCCACAGCGCCTGGGTCTGCCGGTAGTGGTACCGTATTCCTGGCCTTTGTCCCGCAAGATTTCTCCCTGGAAATCGTTCAACTCAGTAGGGAAAGGGCCTTCCCCCACGCGGGTAGTGTAGGCCTTGGCTACCCCCAGTACTTTGCTTATATTAGTAGGTCCGATACCGGTTCCGACACAGGCACCTCCGGCAATAGGATGGGAAGAAGTAACATAGGGATAGGTCCCATGGTCAATATCCAGCAAAGTGCCCTGGGCCCCTTCAAAAAGAACCTTTTTTCCCTCTTTTATCGCTGTGTACACCAGGTACGAAGTATCGGCCAGGTATTTCTTCAGTTGCTCCGCCTGCCCAAAAATCTCTTCCAGCATTTGCTGGTAATCAAAACCATCCTCTTGATATATTTCCTCCATAATCCGGTTTTTATATTCAATTTGAGCCTTGAATCTCTCCCGGAAACATTTACCACCGGTAAGAATATCGCCCATACGAAAACCTATGCGATTTATTTTATCGGCATAAGCCGGTCCTATTCCTCTTTTAGTGGTTCCTATCCCGGTATGGCGATCTTCCAGTTCATCAATTCTTTTATGATAGGGCATTACCACCGGGCTTCTGAGACTAATCCTTAAATTACTGGTGTCAATACCTCTTTTTTGCAGACCATCTATTTCCTCTATGAGTTTACCCATGTCAACAACTACACCATTTCCAATAACACAAAGGGTTTCCGGATAGAGTATACCAGAGGGTATCAAGTGCAACATGAATTTTTCCTGGCTCACTTCTACGGTATGACCGGCATTGCTTCCTCCCTGATACCTGACCACACAGTTGGCTTTCTCCGCCAGGAAATCAGTTATTTTCCCTTTGCCTTCATCACCCCACTGAGCTCCCACCAAAACTACGGCTGACATTACTCCACCCCCTGCTTTGTTACCTGGTACTTTTAGCTTATTGCCAAACTAATATTAGCAGAAGCACCAGGGTGTGTCAACTTAAGGCATCTCCCCATAAGACGGTACCTTCGGCCCAAAAAAAGGGGGAGTTAATCCACCATACCCATAAGCTTATATAGGGGCAATTCGCCGCCGGATTCTTCATTGCTTGGGCTAAAAACATGGGAGTATGCTTCCTTTATGTAACTAATGGCAATAATCTTCAAGCCCTTTATGTCTTCGGGAACATCCTTCAGGTTTTCCCGGGGAATGAGCAGTTTTTTTATCCCCGCCTGGCGGGCACCGGAGATTTTTTCATAAATCCCTCCCACAGCTTTGACGCGGCCCTGTATGGATACTTCACCAGTAATGGCTACATCCTGGCGCAGAGCCCTTCCCTTTATCGCACTCAATATGGCCAGGTAGATGGCGGCTCCGGCTGACGGTCCGTCCACATTGCCTCCACCCACTATGTTTATATGCAGGTCATAATTCTTCAGGTTTTCCCCGGTTTCTTTTCTAAACAAAGAGGTGGCATTAAAAAGGGAATCCCGGGCCATGGAACCGGCGGTGTCATTGAAACGAATATTCCCTTTCCCACGCTCTTCAGCCGGGAAGGCTATGGCCTCCAATTCTATCAAGCTGGCCTGGTAGCCGGAAACCCCTACACCAAAAATCTTGCCAACTTCGCTGCGGTCAGAGGCCCGGCTTAGTATCCTGGGAGTGATGCGGCTGTTGCGAATGGCCTGGTATACATGCTGGCACTGCACTTCCAGCGGGGTTTCCTCTTCGCTGCCTTCGTTTACTGCCAGAGCATAGGCATCAACCAGAATCTTATTGGCCCCGCGCCCCTCACTGGTATAATCAGCGGTAATATCGGCAACCCCGGCTTCAATGCTTATTTTAAGCTTTTGCGCTGATTTTACTACCATCTGTCGGATATGATCGGCTCTAAGCGGTTCAAAAAAAACTTCCATACAACGGGATCTGAAAGCCGGGTTGATTTCTTCCTTGCTTTTCGTGGTAGCTCCTATCAATATGAAATCTGCTGGCACCCCTTTTTCAAAAAGCTGTTTTATGTACTGGGGAATCCTCTCATTATGGGGGTCATAATAGGAGGATTCAAAAAATACCCGCTTATCTTCCAGGACTTTCAATAGTTTGTTTTGCAGCAATGGATCCATTTCCCCCAATTCATCAATAAAGAGAATACCGCCATGGGCATCAGATACCAGACCCAGCTTGGGTTCCGGAATGCCTTCTTCCGCCAGTTCTTTTTTGGCTCCCTGGTATATGGGATCGTGTACCGAGCCCAGAAGCGGATTGGTGGATTCACGCGGATCCCAACGCAAGGTAGTTCCGTCAACTTCAATAAACGGAGCATCTTCTTTAAACGGGTTCCCTTTCTGGCCTTTGACCATTTCCAGGGCCAGGCGGGCACAGCTGGTTTTGCCCACCCCGGGAGGGCCGTAGAGCAGAATATGTTGGGGATAGGGATTGTTAAGCTTGGATATTATCGAACTAAGGGCTTTCCCCTGCCCAATTATATCCTCCCGGCAGGATGGTCGGAGAATATCCAGAGCTGAGCAACTGAGATTGCTATGCTCCATTTTCTCCAGCCTGCCCAGTTTTTTTAGAGTCTGGGCGTTCTCCGGACTGCTGTTTTGCTCCTTTAAAACCTCTAATTTCAAATCCCGGATATATTCGCTGTATTTTTCATCCATCTTTTCCTGAATGCGTTGTTGAATTTTATCTTCAATGCTCTTTCTGGCGAAAATTTCCGCCACCCTTTCTTCCAAACGATCCAGAGCCAGTCCCAGATTGCCCGGCGGCTCTATTTCATTTATGGTCGGGTCTTCTTGCAGAATCCTTTGGAGGGCTACTATTCTTTCCTCCAAATCTGGCGAACCCATCAGATCGATAGCATCCAGTTTGCTGGCCCTCAGTACAAGCCCCTGGGTCCCGTAGATGTTCCCCAGGGTTTTGTACAAGCATTCAATTTTCCAGTGTAATTGTATTTCGCGGCTTTGCTCCGACTCCTGGTTAATCTCAGTTGTGACCGAATACTGCTTCACTTTTATCCTCCTAGCATCATTCTGCGGCAACTATCACCTTTATTTCCGCTTGCATGGAGGGGTAGACTTTTACTTTGACCTTGTATTCTCCCAGTTGCTTTATGGGATTGGGCAGTTCAATTTTCTTTTTATCGATGGCTACCCCTAATTCCTGCTGTAAAACCTCGGAAATTTCCCGCGAAGTTACCGCTCCAAACAAGCGGTCAACACCGCCAGCACGGGCTTTAACCGTTATGGATTTGCCCTGTAGCTTATCTTTGATTTTTTCGGCATCGCTTAATTCCTTATCCATTTTTCGTTGCAACTTTAACCTTTTTTCTTCGTTTTCCTTGACCTTGTCTTTGGTAGCTTCCTCCACAAAACCCCGGGGAATCAGAAAGTTCCTGGCATAACCATCGGATACCTCTTTAATTTCCCCAGCTTTTCCCAAGTTTTTTACATCCTGCTTTAATATCACTTTCATTTTTCAACCTCCCGTTCCAAAGCTATTTTTCTAAAATTAAGCAAGGAGTCGAACAGTCCCATCAGGCTTAAGAATATTATGGCTGATAACGGAAAAAACAGAGTCAAAATGATAAGCAATGTGGCAAATAGCTTGCTTTTGCTTTTAGAAGGAAGTCGTTTAAGTTCAAACATTAGTACGGCCAGGCCATAATAAACTGCGACCGGTGCCATAACAACCATAATATTCGAGCCAGTATAATACAGGGAACCCATCTCATCCCGGCCCCATAACCACAATGCCAAACCCGCAATTAATACCCATACCAATGGCCAGGGCATCATTTCCTCAGTATAGGCTTTCCTTTTTAGACGCTCATCCGGGCTTTTTCGGCTTAAGAAAGAGGCCAGAAGAAGCATGAAAAATACTTCCAAAATAGCCTGAACATAATACAGAGCCGGCAAGTGCCTGACTATGCTCCGGGTCATGGCCATAAAGCTCTTTTCGAGCTCCGCCCGACTTAATCCTTGGGCTTCATAGAACCTAATAAATCCAGAATCTTCATAGGCATTTAATGAATCCTGCACATAATTGTTTATCTGAGATTCCATTTGCTCCATAGCAATCTGCCCGCTATTCAAATAAAGTACAGCTAAAAACAATGAAACCCCTAGTATAGCAACGCCTACTCCCCATTTCTGTGAGGTATAATAGCCTTGATGGCGATTTAACATCCAGCTCATGACCAGAGCGGGCAAGCCAAAAAAGGCGGCATGAAAAAACAGGGTACTGGCTCCAGCAATCCCATAGAGCAGGGCGAAGTTTAGCAGGTAAATCAAGCCTATCTGGCGCTGTGAGAGAGATAAACTTCCCCTGATAAGCAGCGCACCCCAGCCAATGGCTATAATAAAGGTCAGGGAGGGGAGCAGGGCGGTCAAGCACAGGGCCAGGGAACTGATAAGGAAAAGCTTGATAAATGCCAACAAATTACCACCTCTTCTTGCTCTCAAGGTACTTAAATAATTCGGAAAGATCACCCGACCAACTACCTGTTTCCTCTGACTCCTTTATGCTGGTGCTTAATTTGTCTTTAATGGCTTGATCCAAAACGGAGTAAGTCACTCCTACCCGCCGTGTCAGCAAATAGGTAATAATAATAATGGTGCTGGCCGCATCCTGAATAGCATCATTTCCCTTCTGCAGTAGAGCTTTGAAGAGTGCTGCCATCGAATCCACCAGTTCTGCCTTGAGCCATTCGATAGTTTTTAAATTCTGGGCAATATCCAGTTCTTTAACCTTTCCCTTCAAGTTTACACCTCCTGCAGTACTTTTCTTCATTAAGCCGGTTTTTCCCTGCAAAAGCTGATCATATATCAACAGAACCGTCCCTGCGATAATCGAGTAGGAGGGGGTGACTAACCCCCGTCCTCTCACACCACCGCTCATGCGGTTCCGCAAGCGGCGGTTCGGCTAAAGTAAACTTGGCGCATGCCTTGCATGGTTTATCCTGCATAACTAAGCG